>JBBEBN010000421.1:0-9366 GCA_040882305.1 Cyclobacteriaceae bacterium | reverse complement strand
GCCGTTCACATCACCTAACGCAAATACTCCCTTAACGTTGGTCTGAAGCTGGTTGTCTACTTTTATAAATCCATTTTCATTTGTATTAACATTCGTTGCCGGAAGATTTAAAGTGTCCGTCTGCGGTCTCCGGCCGGTAGCCATAAGGATATGCGAGCACGTGATTGTTTCTTCTTCGCTATTTGACTTTACTACCGCCTTTATCTTACCGGCGTCGGTGTTTAGCTGCAATGTTTCTGCGTTGAGCCGTATGTCGATATTTTCGGCCTGGAACAGATTAAGTATTTCCTTTGAGATATCCTCGTCTTCGGTTTTCGCGAGCCTGTCAGAACGAACAACCATCGTCACCTGGCTACCGAATCTTCTGTACATTTGCGCGAACTCCATTCCTACATAACCGCCGCCTATAATCAACAGGTGTTCTGGTAATTCTTTTAATTCTAAAATGGAGGTGGAGGTCAGGTAAGGTACGGTCTCAATACCCTCGATGCCAGGTGCGGAAGGTCTTGTGCCCGTGTTTATAAAGATGAGGTCGGCGTGCAATTCCTGTGCATCACCCGATCGCGGTTTAACGCGAATCTTTTTGTGTCCGGTAAAGGAAGCTTCCCCGTAAATTAAGTCAAGGTTTTCAGTTGAAAGCAATTGTTTTTCAGAACCCGTTCTGAAGGAAGAGACCATATTTCGCTGCCTTGTGATAATGGCTTCAATGTCGGTGGTATGCTTTCCAGCATGAATGCCGAGCTGATCACTATTTCGTATATGGTCGACAGCCTTTGCGGAAGCAACCATTGCCTTGGTAGGCGTGCATCCGTCATTCACACACGTACCACCAACCCATCTTTTTTCAACTAAGGCCGTGTGGTATCCTCTTTCTGCCAGCTTTTTGGCCAGGGGAGTCCCGCCCTGGCCTGAACCGATGATAATGGCGTCGTATTTTTTCATAAGCTTCTTTGCGTAAAAAGTTGTTCCGTTGACTGCGAGTGACTCTAAACAAACATTAATCTTTGATAAAATTCGGTCAGATATGAAATGATATGTCTTCTGATTGACAACCTGGCTTATTTCGTCAGTCGAAGACTATACTGGAGGCAATAATCAACTTAGAGGAGCACACCATGATTATGCAGCAGCAAGTTTGACAGTACCGACCGGGATACGAAAGAGCCGGATTCGTACAGGATTACACCAAAATCATAAAATGTCATATCTTTGTTATTAAATGCGTCAGGCGAGATCCATATTATTACTTCTTATGCTCTTGATCGGCATCGCTCCATGGAGTGTGCTTGACCTGTGCCCGAACCATCCCGAGGGGCATGAAGCGGAGGCAGAACACCATGGATCATGCGCGGATGGTATGATGGGGGATCACGACGACAGGGATGGAACCGGGGATAACCAAGCCACCTATAAACCGGTCCCATGCGCCGCGCTGTCTCCTGACACTGATGAATATAAGACCACTCTGCTGTTAAAACCGCCCACAATAAGTCAGGTCATCATTGCAGCGATACTTTTAGACGTCATTACCTGGAATTTACCTGAACAGGAATTTTATCCCTTACCAGATTCCCTGAATAATTTAGGGCCTCCTCCTGGTGCCAACACTTTACGTGGACCTCCTCTTGTTTAACCCATCTTAAAAGCCTGCTGCCGAAACAGGCGGGCAGGGATTGGCATTGCTATGCCTTAACTTAAGGCGATCGCTCAATCCGATACGATCACCAAACTTTCTTCTTATTAAATCCTCTGAACGCAACCTTTCAATGAAGGGGGATCGTGAAATTTCATTTGTGATGCCTGTCGTCACGCTGATCGCGCATGCGATTCATGGGAGAAATTAAAACAAATGGAAAATGATAAACCTATCATTCAAGAACCCATACCTCGTGCTTGTATTTGCCATTATGGTGGCTGTACTGGCGGCAGTCCTTATCCAGAGAATGCCGGTGGACATTCTTCCTCAATTCAAAAAATCCGCTATGCAGGTGATTACCCTTTATCCCGGTATGCCTGCGGAAGTAGTTGAAAAAGACATCACCAGCAGAATGGAACGATGGACAGGACAATCGCCCGGCATTGAAAAACAACTTTCCAAAAGCCTCATGGGCGTCAGTATTGTCACCAATTTTTATGGTGAAGATATCGACCCGGCCGAAGCCATGGCAAACACGTCATCTTACGCAGTAAGTGATATGTATTACCAGCCGCCCGGCACAATGCCGCCAATGATTCAACCCTTTGATCCTACCGCTTCCAAACCGCTGATGTTACTCACTGTGAGCAGCGATGAAAAAAGTGGCAAAGAACTTTATGATGTAGCCTATCTCAATTTACGCCAGATGTTAAGCGGTGTTCCCGGAATTGTGGCGCCCGCTGCTTATGGGGGCTCACTACGGATGATATACGTCTATGTAGATCCGCAAAAAATGGAAGCCCTGGGCATATCGCAAACCCAGGTAGCGGATGCCATCCAGACAAACACTACGATGATTCCATCCGGTGTTGCACAAATAGGCAATGTCAATTATGGTGTGGACGCAAAAGGGCTGATCATCGACGTCAAAGACTTTGACGACATTGTCATCGCCCATAAAAATGGGAATCCCATTTACATTAAGGATGTCGGGCAAACCAAAGATGCGAGTGCTATTCAAACCAACATTGCCCGTGTGGACGGCAAAGAGCAGGTATATTTGCCCATTTTTAAAAGACCGGGCGCGAACACCATTGCTTCTGTTGAGGCTGTAAAAAAAGCGCTTCCGGGCCTTAAAGCGAGAATGCCTGATGATGTGCAGCTAAACGTGATTTTCGACCAATCGTCTTATGTGCGAAACGCCATCTCAGGGTTGCAAAACGCAGGATTGGGCGGACTTATATTAGTGGTTATTGTTCTTGTATTATTCCTCGGGAATTTTAAGTCTGCATTGATCGTAGCGATTAGTTTGCCGTTATCGGTGCTGTTTGCTTTTATTATGTTGTCTATAACAGGACAGGCGATAAACAGCATCACATTAGGCGGACTTGCATTGGTGCTTGGGCTGTTGGTGGATAACTCTATAGTGGTTCTCGAGAATATCGACAGGCATCTTAAGTTGGGTAAGACGTCTTTTGTTGCTGCAAAAGATGCGGCTTTGGAAGTGGCCAATCCTGTTTTGGCATCCACATTGGTTATTATGGTGGTGTTTTTTCCCGTTCTCTTTTTAACAGGTATCACCAAATTTCTGTTTTCTCCATTGGCCATTACTGTGGCAGGAGCGATGATTGGATCTTACATCTTTGCTTTGACACTCATTCCTCTGATGGCTGCGTTTTTCTTTAAGGATCACTTACCGGATTCTGAAAATAAATTTAAACGAAATCGCCTCGGATTTTTTCAGCGCTTTATCGACAAGCTCGCAACAAAATATCAAAGAAGCCTCTCCACAACCCTAAGGTTGAGGTGGCCTGTTCTTGGAGTAACTTTTCTACTCTTCATATTCTCCTTATTCCTGTTAAAAAATACCGGCTATGAATTGTTTCCGCAATCGGATGTAGGGCAGATGGAGATCCAGGTACGAATGGAATCAGGTACAACTCTGCAGGATGCCAATGCCACCGTTGCCGAAATGGAACAAGTGGTCAGGGAAGTTACCGGAAGTGATTTAGAGCAAATCGTGGCAAATATTGGTGTGTTCTACGACTTACCGGCCGCCTACACGCCCAATTCAGGTACGCAGGATGCTTTCATTGGAGTTCAATTAGCCGAAGATCATTCAACGAGCACATTTGAGTATGCGTCGAGATTGCGAAAACTGTTGCGGGAAAGATTTCCGGGAGTGGAGCTCAGTTTTAATACGGGTGGGATGATCACGGCTGCATTGAACGAAGGTAAACCAGCTCCGGTTGACATTCAAGTAAAAGGCAATGATTTAAGAGTTTTGCGCGGGATCGCTGAAAAAATCAGGGATACGGTTTCGACCATTGCCGCCACCAGGGATGTACGTGTTCTGCAGCGCATTGACCAGCCTGCCAAAAACATAGACATTGACAGGATTAAAGCCGCAGAACTCGGTGTTGAACCTGTCGATGCCATTAAAAATATGGTGTCAGCACTCAACTCATCTATCACTTTTAATAAAGCCTTCTGGATAGATGAAGGAAATGGCAACCACTATTATGTTGGCGTTACGTATCCTGAAAGCTACATCGATAATCAATTCGTGTTGGAGAACGTAGGCGTTTCCAGCAAGACACAGGGCAGTACGATACCATTCAGGAATTTTTCAAAAATAACAGATGGTGTGAATCCCGTGGAAATCAATCACCACAACCTGACGCGGGAATTTAACGTGTATGCGAACGTTGAAGGCCAGGATGTCGGGACCGTTTCTGATGAAATTCAGTCCATCATCGACAATATGGATGTTCCCGCAGGTTATGAAATAAACTTCCAGGGTGAAGTTGCGATAATCAAAGAATCGTTTGGCGGATTGGGATTAGGATTGGGGCTGGCGATTGCTTTGGCTTTTCTTATTATCACACCCCTGTTCCGCTCATTTTTACAACCCCTGGTAATCATTTTGACTTTTCCATTAGGCATTATCGGCGTGGCTTTACTGATGTGGTTAACCAACACCTATCTGAGCATTCAGTCCATCATGGGTATTATTATGATGGTAGGCATCTCCGTGTCTTATGGAAATATTCTGGTCGACCGGATCAATGCACTCACGTACAAAGGAAACAGTATAAAAGATGCAATCATTATGGGGGCGGCAGACCGTTTCCGACCGGTTTTAATGACTGCGGCAACGACCATTTTTGGTTTGCTTCCAACGGCATTATCCAGAAGTTCAGGATCGGAAGCCAATGTTCCGCTCGCCATCGCGGTGATGGGCGGAACGTTCATGGCGACTTTACTCACACTTTACATTATTCCGATTCTTTATTCATTTATCTCTAAAGCAAAATAGTAATGAAAATACTAAAAGCAATAAAAACAGCAATGGCGTTTCTGATGCTGGTTGCATTTGTAACCGCTTGCACGCAGGAAAATAAAACAAGCAAAAACCCAACAAACGAAACAGGAAAAAAACAAAGCGTTGAAGTTGTAAATCCGAAGCAAAGGTCATTTACGGCTGAAATTTTAATTACAGGGACAGCCCGGCCAAATCAGATCGTAACGCTGTATGCGATGGAAAGCGGTGTGCTGACCCGAATCCGAAAGGATATTGGAGACCGCGTTGTGAAGGGGGAAATCATAGCCACGTTGGAGAACCCGGAAGTGGTTCAGCAACAAATCAAACTGAAAGCGGAATTGCAGGCCAAACGATCTGTTTACGAACGGTTGAATTCAGTTTATGAAAAAACGCCTGCGCTAACCAACATTCAAATGGTAGAAAATGCAGAAGCGGAATACCTTTCAGCGAAAGCCAATCTGGATGCCGTAAATAACCGTCTTGCTTATCTCACCATTAGAGCTCCTTTTTCAGGGGTCATCACTAAGCGTTTTGTAGACAAAGGCAGCCTGCTTCAAAGTGGCTTAAACCAAAAAAGTCCTCAAGCTACAGTAGAAATTCAGGAGATAAATCCAATCCGGTTAACGATTCCTGTTCCTGAATCGGATGCTGTTGCGATTAAAGCAGGGATGCCGGTGCAAGTTACTTTCCCGGAACTATCGGGTAAACCATATCAGGCCAAAATAAGCCGTACTTCTAATGCTCTTGATCCAATGTCGAAAACCATGCAGGTGGAAATTGATCTGGATAATGCCGACGGAAAAATTATATCAGGGATGTATGCAAAGGTTATGCTGCAGATTAACAGCCGGGAAAACATCTTGTCACTACCTATTATTTCCAGGGTAAGCCATAAAAATGAAGACTATGTACTGGCAGTAGAAGATAAGATAGTAAAGCGAATCCCTGTGAAAAAAGGGTTGTCCGACAAGGATTATTTTGAAGTGCTTAATGCAGAGGTCACCGAAGAAACGCAGGTAATTGTTGAAGGGAAAGGGCTGGTAAATCCGGGTCAAATTGTAGAACCCATTTTAAAAAGCGAAGAACAATGAAATCAATATATAAATCCACGATCCAAAAAGGACTTTTATGCTTTGGAGCCTGTCTTATCGCGATGGGCAGTATGGCGCAGCAGGATACACTTTACATCAATCTCGCGAAGCTGCTCGAAGTTGGCGGAGCTGATAACCTGACGATAGACCAGTTCAGAAAAAAACAGGATCTGGCTTTGGCAGATCTGGCAAAAGCGAAAGAATGGTGGTTGCCGGAAATTTACGCTGGGCTGGAAACTCATAAGTTATGGGGAGCCGCCATGAATGCCGATGGGGGTTTCTTTCTGGATGTCGGCAGGGGCAGTATGTGGACGGGCCTCGGGCTGGATGCGCGCTGGGATTTTGGAGAAGGCATCTATCAATCCAAAGCAGCTGAATTAAAGGAGGTAGCCACCAGGCACCGAACACAGGCCGAGAAAAATAATATATTGCTAAAGATGATCCATGCCTATTACGAATTTTTGTCCGCCCAGCTTTACAGTGGCGCATATAGCGAAATGTCTGATCAGGCAGATACGATTGTGGAACAACTGCAAATACAGGTACAAGCAGGCATCCGCTTCCAATCGGAAATGCTCCTTGCCAAAAGCAATCGTAACCATTTAAAGGTGAAAAGCCTGGAGGCCCGGAATGACTATATGGAGGCAACAGCCGACCTCGTCAATTTGTTGAATCTTCCTTACCAAACTGGTATTATTGGGCTGGATACTATATTGGTTCCGCTTGATCTGGTGCCTGAATCTGAATGGAGGCAGGTACCAGCGGAAAATACATACCTGAACAGACCTGAATACAGATTCTTACATAACGGGCTTGACGCTATCAGAACTGAGCGGAAAAGCACCACCACCGGATTATGGCTGCCGGATCTTAGCGTAGGAACCAGTTTTGGTTATTTTGGGGGACTGTTTAACCAGGTACGGCCTATGCGACCTGTCGATTATCCGGATCCTAAAATTATTTATCCAACCACAGTTCTTAATGCCTCTTTGATGTGGCGCATACCCTTAGGAAGGCTGGCATATCGCGGGCGGCTGAAACAATTTGACGCGCAGGTGGCGTTGAAGGAAAATGAGATCAGCCAGTTTAGAAACCAGGTGAACGAAGAAGTAAATAAATCACGTTCACAATTGCTCATGGCCAGCGAACAACTTGAATTAGCGGAGGAATCGCAAGCCCTGGCGAAAGAGGCTGTAGAACAAAGCATCCAGCGCCAGCAGCTGGGTACGGCCATGCCTTTTGAAGTTTTTCAGGCACAGGAAATTTATCTCCGTGCGCGGCTGGACTATCTTAAAGCCATTGCCAGCTATAACAAATCCCAATACAGTCTTTATGTTGCTTTGGGAAATGATCTTTAATGTTGAATACTCAAAGAGATCTGTGGCCTAACGCCCCGGAGCGATTTGATTACCAGAATTGGAGCTATGATAATTATAATTAGAAACAATATTTTAATCGGTCTATGCGTACAGTTCGTAATACTGACAGGCTGCGCACAAAGCAATAATAAAAAGGAGGATAGTGAGCCGAATCGATTGGAAAAAGCCAAGAGCCCCTACCTCCGCCAACATGCCGATAACCCGGTAGACTGGTACGAATGGGGACCGGAAGCATTGCAAAAGGCAAAAGACGAAAATAAACCCCTCATCATAAGTGTCGGTTACGCCGCGTGCCACTGGTGTCATGTCATGGAGCATGAATCCTTCATGGATACTAGTGTGGCAAAGATCATGAACGAGAACTTTGTGGCCGTCAAGATTGATCGTGAGGAACGCCCCGATATCGATCAGATCTATATGAACGCCGCCCAGTTGCTCACCGGCCGTGGAGGCTGGCCACTCAATGCTTTCGCTTTGCCGGATGGAAGGCCATTTTACGCGGGGACATATTTTCCGAAAGACCAGTGGATACAGGTTTTGAAGCAAATGGACGATGTCTATAAAAACCAACACGAAAAAGTTCTGCAGCAAGCCACTCAATTAACGCAAGGCATAAAACGCCAGGAAGTTATTACGCTTGCAGGAGATAGTACGGTCAGGTTCTCAAAAAGTACTTATGAGGGAATTTTCCGGAGATGGCAACCAAAAATCGACTTCAGTAATGGAGGATTCAGCAGCGCTCCTAAATTTCCCTTACCGGCAGGTTGGGAATTTGTTTTGCAGTACCACTACCTCACGGGGGATGATAAAGCCTTGAAAGCAGTCATCACCACTTTGGATGAAATGGCCAAAGGCGGCATCTATGATCAGATCGGTGGGGGCTTTGCCCGGTATTCCACCGATGCCCTGTGGTTCGCTCCGCATTTTGAAAAAATGCTTTACGATAACGGCCAGCTGGTCAGCTTATACGCCCATGCTTATAAAGTCACAAAAGACGAAACGTATTCCCGGGTGATCAACGAAACACTGGAATTCATCAATAGGGAAATGACCAGTCCGGAAGGTGGATTTTACGCTTCGCTCAACGCAGATAGTGAAGGTGAAGAAGGGAAATTTTATGTCTGGACCAAAGAAGAAATTGAGGACGTGTTAAACCCGAAAACGGCAAAGCTGGTCACTGACTATTACCAGGTGAAGAAATCAGGAAATTGGGAACATGATAAAAACATACTCTACAGGAAGGAAGGGATGAATACATTTGCAAAGCGCAATGGCCTTTCTGTAGAAGAATGGGAGAAAATGCTTTATGAAGCTGATGATAAATTGCTGAAAGAGCGGAGTAAACGCATCCGGCCATCCACGGACGATAAAATTCTTACAAGTTGGAATGCGCTGATGATGAAGGGATACATCGAGGCGTTTCTGGCTTTGGGTAACGAAGATCACCTGAAATCCGCATTGAAAAATGCCCGGTTCCTGGAAGAAAACATGATCCGTAAAAATGGCCGCTTATGGAGAAATTACAAAGACGGGGAGGCCGGGATAGAAGCATTTCTGGATGATTACGCATTGCTTGCCGATGCCTATGTGCTATTGTATCAGGCAACCCTGGATGTTCACTGGCTGAATCTTGCCAGAACGATAACCGACTATGCCGTCATTCATTTCCGGGATAAAAAAAGTGGCATGTTCTACTATACATCGGATCAGTCGGAAAAGCTGATCGCCAGGAAAATGGAAGTCACTGATAATGTGATTCCGGCCTCCAATTCCGTAATAGCCAATGTGCTGTTCAGATTAGGAGAATATTATTATCATCAGCCTTACATTCAAATGAGCAAAACGATGCTCAACCATGTAGTTGAAGACATTCCGCAGGGTGGGCCTTACTACGCCAATTGGGCAATGTTGATGGGACTCATGGCTTATGAACCG
>JBBEBN010000420.1:0-9373 GCA_040882305.1 Cyclobacteriaceae bacterium | reverse complement strand
GAAAAAAACAGAAACGCAAGAAGTCTATGCCTCATACACAAGATCCTTATTGGGTTCGGAAACTTTGACGCGATCTTCAAATTCAACATGCTTTCTTTTTCTTGAGAGATAGGTGTACATAGCGGGAATTACAAATAAAGTAAGTACGAGAGAAAACAAAACCCCGCCCACAATAACAATTCCCAACGGCTGGCGGCTTGTGGCGGCATCTCCCAACGACAAAGCGAGAGGAAGTGAACCCAACGCCATCGCCAGACTCGTCATCAGAATCGGACGGAGACGAAGCCGGGAAGCCTCAAGCACCGCATCCATTTTCGACAGTCCTTCCTCTCTTTTTTTATTGGCAAATTCCACGATCAAAATCCCGTTTTTTGTAACAAGACCGATCAGCATGATCATACCAATCTGCGAAAATATATTTATCGTTTGACCGAAAATTTGCAGTGAAAGGAAAGCTCCACTGATGGCCAAGGGAACAGTAAAAAGAATGATCAGTGGATCACTAAAACTTTCGAATTGAGCGGCCAACACCAGGTAGATCAGGATAATGGCCAAAATAAATGCAAATGTTGTATTGCTCGAACTCTCCTGGTAATCCCGGGAAACACCGGCCAGGGAAGTAGTAAACGTATCATCCAGAATACTGTCTGAAAGCTCCTGCATGGCTTTAACGCCATCGCCGATTGTCTTTCCCGGTGCCAGGCCTGAAGAGATCGATGCCGATTTGTAACGGTTGAAGTGATACAACGATGGCGGAGTTGTGGATTCAAGGGTCGTCACCACATTATCGAGGGATATCAGCTGTCCTGAGTTGGAGCGAACAAATAAATTTTTCAGGTCATCAGGATCATCTCTGTTTATTTTCGTGACCTGGCCCATTACCTGGTATTGCTTGCCGTCTTTGCTAAAGTATCCGAATCTAAGATTGCTGTAGGCTACCTGTAATGTTTGCGCGATGCTTTGTACACTCACACCCAGCTGCGCCGCTTTTAATCTGTTGATTTCAACTTTCAGTTCCGGTTTGTTGAATTTCATATCCACATCCACGCCCTGTAAAACAGGATGATTGTTCGCCGCTTCGAGAAATTTCGGAATGGCCGCTTGCAGCTTTTCGAAATTATTGTTTTGGATCACAAACTGCACTGGCTGACCTCCTCTTCTGCTGACTGATATAGTTTGCTCCTGATTAGGGAATGCGCGGCCCTGCGGAAACCGTCCCAGATTCCAGTTTACGGCATCAACGATTTCCTGCTGAGACCGCGAGCGCTCTTTAGGGTCAACAAGCCTTACGCGGATGAATCCGTTATTCGAGGAGCCGCCGCCGGAAAAACCGGGAGCCGTGAATGACATCACATTGTTTGCTTCCGGAATAGAATCCATGATGAATTGGGTCACATCCTGAACATACTGGTCCATATATTCATATGATGTCCCTTCTGCGGCCGTCATTTGCAGCCGGAATTGGCTCCGGTCTTCCATCGGCGCCAATTCGGATTGAAGGTTGGAGCCAATAATATAAACTGATGCAAGGCAAAGTGTAACGATGGCAAACGATACCCACCTGATCTTCATAAAAGAACCAAGAAATCTGTGGTATCCGTTTTCCATCCCGCGATAGAACGGCTCGGTAAAGTTATAAAACCTGGAATGCCGGTGGTTCGACCGTGTAAGTTTTACACTCAGTACAGGTGTCAGGGTCAGCGACACAAAACACGAAACCAAAACAGCCCCTGCCACGACAATGCCGAATTCCTTGAATAACCTGCCAACAAACCCCTGCAGGAAGAGGATCGGAAGAAAGACAATTGCCAACGTAATCGAAGTGGAGATAACGGCAAAGAATATTTCCTTGGAACCTTCCAGGGCAGCGCGATATTTATTCATGCCTCCTTCCAGCTTTTTATAGATATTTTCCGTGACGACAATTCCGTCATCAACCACAAGGCCCGTCGCGAGAACAATCCCCAGCATTGTCAGAACATTGATAGAGAAGCCAAGCAGGTACATGATGAAGAAAGTTGTTACCAGGGAAACGGGTATATCGATGAGCGGCCGGATGGCAATGAGAGAATCCCTGAAAAAAAGGTAAATGATCAATACTACCAGGAGGAAAGAGATGATCAGAGTTTCCCCGACCTCTGCAATGGAACGTTTGATAAATACTGTCTGGTCGAAAGAAACGTCTATCTTGATGTCTTCAGGAACGTCTTTCTTAATTTGCTCCATACGTTTGTGGAATTCGTTCGATATCTCCACGTAGTTGGATCCCGGTAACGGAACAACACCCATCCCCACCATAGTAACACCGCTTTCGCGCATGACCGTTTCTTCGTTTTCGGGACCGAGGATAGCTTCCCCCACATCTTTCAGTTTAATGTCGCCGGTCAGCCCTGATTTGATGATGACATTCTCGAAATCTTCTTCTTGGTAAAGCCGTCCGAATGTCCTTACGGTCAATTCTGTGGTGTTTCCGGAAATTTTTCCTGAGGGCAATTCAACATTCTCTTTATTCAATGCCGCCTGCACGTCGAGAGGCGTCAGGCCATAGGCGCTCAATTTTGCCGGCTCCAGCCAGATGCGCATAGCATACTTGCGTTCGCCCCACACCTGAATGCTGCTGACCCCCTGTATTGTCTGAAGGCGCTCCACCAGGGTATTGTTCACGAACTCTGTCAGCTGCAGCGGATTGCGCGTGTTACTTTGCACCGTAACGCCCAAAATAGATTCTCCGAATCCATCGGATTTTGAAACAACCGGCTGACTCGTCAGGTCCTGCGGCAGCGACCTCAGGGCCTGCGAGACTTTATCCCTCACATCATTTGCCGCTGCCTCCAGATCAACACCGAGCTCAAATTCAACATTGATGTTGCTCATCCCAACGCTTGAGCTGGATGTGATATTCTTAATCCCGGCTATGCCATTGATTACTTTCTCCAATGGTTCGGTAATCTGTGATTCGATGATATCAGCGTTTGCACCCGCATAAGAGGTACGGACGCTCACATTTGGAGGGTCAATGACGGGATAGTCACGAACACCCAAAAAAGAATAGCCAATCACTCCAAAGAGTACGAGGACGATATTCATGACAAATGCCAGCACCGGCCTTCTCAAACTTAGTTCCGAAATGTTCATAATTTCATTGATTACAAATCTGCTCCTGCTTACAACGACACTACCCTGCCAATCTTAACTCTGGTATTTGGCCGGATGGCCATCAAACCCGTGGTAATAACCGTATCGCCAACATTGAGACCATTTAATATCTGGACAAATGCTGAATCGCGAATTCCGGTTTCCACTATAGTAAAGAGAACACTATCTCTTCTTAAAACGATCACCTGTTTATTCCGGACATTCGGAATTATGGCCTGGGACGGAACCTTCAGCGCGTTGGTGTCCCGGCCCATTTGTAAATTTACTTTTGCGAAAATACCTGGCACCAACTCAGGGTGGTTTTCGTTCACTACCGCACGAACCTTCAGCGTTCGCGTAGCCTGGTCCACACTGTTCTCCGTTGCTATGACCTTTGCTAAATGCTCCTGAGAACCGCCGTCTACCCTGAATTTAACCGCATAACCTTTGCTAATGTCCTTTGCATATTTCTCAGGAATAGCAAATTCAAGTTTGAGCTGATCCACCTGCCGGATCGTAGTGACAATATCAGAAGGGGAGATGTAGGATCCGAGACTAATGTTGCGCAGGCCAACCTGTCCTGTATAAGGCGCTCTGATCTCTGTTTTAGATATTGCTATTTTTGTAGCTTCTATGTCCGCACGCAGGTTTTCAACATTCAGGGAACTCAGGTCATAATCCTGCTGACTGATAGCATTTATTTTCAGGAGCTCGCGGTTTCGTTCTTCGGTTTTTTCATTGAGCCGTAACTGAACGCGCAGTTTTTGCCATTGCGCCTGGAGGTCTTTATCAAATATCTTGACCAGCATGGTGCCTTTTGTCACCGTAGAGCCTTCGCCTATGTTCAGCTCGACGATGCGCCCGCCAACCTCTGCGCGGATCTGCGTTTCCTCGAAAGGGAAAAGGGTTCCTGGTACCTCCACATTCTCACTTACCGAACTGGTTTTGACCAGAAAACCATCAACTGTTAAAGTCGCCTGCTGACGCGGTCTGCCAGAAACAAGCTCACTCTTTTTGGAATCGCAGCCTGTAACCAGGACAATTAAGAAAATAGTCAAAAATAAAAACCGGAACCCTGATCTGAAAGACATAGTATATTTTAAAGACTGTAATTAACATTCAAACCTTCTGCTTCACCTGGTTGTACCGTATGAACTCCTGATGTAGAAACAAAACCTGAGGGATAAGAAGTTTCGTTTCATCATTCACGATAATATAATCAGCCCGTTTCAACTTTTCGTCTTCCGGCATCTGCTTTTCGACAATTCCCTGAAACTGCTCGACAGTCCGGTGCGCATCACGCTGCAACACTCTTTTCCGCCGCAACGCTTCAGGCGCAGATACCACGATGATCTTATCCAGGACGCTATAAGATCCAGATTCGTATAATAACGCCGCTTCCTTCAGCACATACGGCTCCTGTGAATGGCCACGCAACCAATTCTCGTAGTCGGCAGCCACCCTCGGATGGACATAACTGTTGAGCTTTTGCAGTTTTTCCTCACTTAAAAAAACATGCTCGCCCAACCAGGCACGGTTCAGGCTTCCATCGTGATTATAGGACAAATCACCGAATTCTTTTTTGATTTGGGATATGAGTATTCCATCGGTGGTCATTAACCCTTTCGCATGGCTGTCGGCATCGTATACCGGGACACCGAGCAGGCCGAAAATCTTGCAAACCAGAGACTTACCTGACCCAATCCCACCTGTTATGCCAACTTGAAAGGGGTTTTTCACCAGCTACAACTTTACGACAACGGAGTCGATCTTCACCACCGTGCTATAGGGAGGAAGGCCATCCACCCGGGGAAGGATTTTCGCGGTTCCTCCTTTAAAGTCCTTCAGATCCAGCACCGCTTTTACCGAATCGATTTTTAGCTCCTGCATAAAACTTTCAGGGATGGAAAGGACCACCGGTAACTTTCGCGTAGTCATCACCTCGGAAACTGACGCAGGTATATTTTCAACGTCCAGAGAAATGGAATCCTCGACCGTTATCATTTCCTCTACATTAAACATCACCGACACCGCAGGGGGATCCCGGCTGATGACTTCCTGAATGGGCAACTCCACGTCTATGTACTCAATGTAATGCTCATCAATGTTGCGCTGGGGTATGTTTAACCTGATGGGCTCTTTGATTCTTTCCACGATCCTTTTTGGCCCGACGATATAAGTTGAGTCAGGCATGACAGCTATTTCGCTGGTCAGGCCAAACCCTTGCTTTATGTTGTACTGAATAGAATCAAGGGCCAGTTTTACCCACCGGCCGACTTTTGGCTCCAGGTCGAGATAAAGGGTATCGCTCAGGACGTGGTTGATCTCCAATCCGTTCAGCTGGTTGGCAAAAGCGAAAGTCAATCCGTTTCCAACAATTTTTTTTACCTCTTCCGGCTTTTCAAGCGGGATCTGAAGAGGATCCATTTTTACTCCCGTACTTCGTTTGAACAATTCCCATCCATTTCCAGTGACATTTAATCTGACGTATTGAGGTAGCCCGTCAACCGGAATGAAGTTCTCGTTATCGTAATCGAAAATGAGGGGAAAATTGATGTTCGTCGTGTACGTCTTGTTCAGGGCGTTAAAAAACCAAAAAACCGTAGCGGTAACAACACACAACACGACGGCTTTCCAGTTTCGGCGATTAAATCTCAGGATATTTAATATGGAATTGAGAAAACTCATTTACCCCGTGTTGAAAAGCAAGCGTCCAACGGCGATCACTTCTTGTTGGCTTGCCTGGTCGCCTCCAATGAAATTGCCGATTTATTAAAACGGATGCGCCCGCCTTTTTCCACCTCCAGGACAAACGTATCACCCTCCAGTTCCCCCACATAACCGTGCGCGCCGCCGATGGTAACTACATAATCACCTTTTTTGATTTCCTCGATAAACTTCTTTTGATCCTTGGCTTTCTTTTGCTGTGGCCTGATCATAAAAAAATAGAAGACGAGAATAATGGCACCGAAAAAAATAAGTTGAAAATACTGTCCGCCACCACTGGGTGTGGCCTGTAATAGAATCGTTAACATATGGATTAATTAATTAGCTGTCAAAGTTATGGTATTTAACTGATTATTAGTACGAAACTACACGCCAATGCCACCGTGTCACACCTGGCTAATGCGGGGCGAAACATTTCGCCGTGCCTATTAAAATAAAAACCCGGACCTGGGCCCGGGTTAATATACCAGTTAATTATTTTATTTTCTCACCGGACCTTGTGAAGGGGCCGCGTCAGCTTTAGGTGTAACCATGGCTTTAAAGCGCAAAACAGTCTGTTTGGGCCACGTATTGGCTGTAACTGTTACTGTCTTGTTCTGGATATTAGGCTTGCCCTTGCTGTCAAATTTCGCTTTTACATAGCCGGTTCCTCCAACAGGAACAGGCGCTTTACTCCAGTCAGAGGCGGTGCATCCGCAAGATCCCTGCGCTGCCTGGATAATCAGCGGAGCCTCACCTGTATTTTTGAATTCGTAAGTGTATTCTACTACCTGTCCTTCTGTGATGGTGCCAAAATCATGGTCAACCGTCCTGAACTCGAATTCAGGCAGGGGGCCTCCGGGTTTTTCTTCCGTTACAGCCTGAGTGGCCGGTGTAGGGGTAGCGCTGGTCGGACCAACAGTTTTCTTTCCCTCCAACTCAGCAAGCCTGCTTTCAAGTTCTGCAATCTTCTTTTCTGCGTTCCTGTCCTTACACGAGGTGAACACTGCTGCAAAGGCAAAGATCATCAAAACCTTTATCCACATCATTTTCATATTTCTTCTGTTTTGATTATTAATTCTTTTTACCACGGATTTGCATTAAAAGTTCATCGACATCCTCCAAAAGCTTCTCTGCCTTGGTTTTAGCCTCGTCTACCACTTTTTGACCCTGCGATTTGGCTTCAGAAGTAAGGGGAGTTTCTCTTCCGGAAACGAAATCATTGATCAGGTCCTGGAGCATTACACGATATTTGTCCAATTGATAGGATAGCTTTTCACGCGTATTTGAGCCCTTGTCTGGAGCGTATAATATTCCAAGTATCGCTCCGGTGGCTGCTCCTACTAAAAATGCCAGCAGCGTGTTTCCTCCCTTTTTACTCATAGACCTTCAAAATTATTATCGTTAAAACGCAAATTCAAACTTTTAACATTTTTTAACAAATATAATGCTAAAGCCTTACTTATTATCTATTAAACCCCTACCGCTCTTTTTAATTTCGCCGCTTTCCTTCATTTCTTTTGCGATCACATCCACAATTCCATTGATAAAATTACGGCTCTTGGGCGTGCTGTAGGTTTTGGCCAACTCTATATACTCATTAATGGTCACTTTTACGGGGATGTTGGGGAAGCTCAGCAGCTCGGCAATGGCCATCTCCAGGATGATCCGATCGGTTAATGGCAACCTTTCCACCTCCCAATTACGCGTATTGTTCGAAATTAATTCCCGGTGATGGGGTTTTAGGTTCGTCGAGGTTTGAAACAGCGTTTCAATAAAATTCTTGTCGTCCTCCCAGTTCAGCGACAATGTATGGAGGCTGATGTCTTTCTGGTGCTCAGGCTCAAACGATTTAACGGTCTTCTCGACAAGCGCTTTAACAATATCCTTGTCTTCCGCCCACCGAAGGACTTCCTCTTCATAAAAATCATTGATGACGGTCTTGCCCAGGATCACCTTTTTGAAAAGGTGGTGAATAAATTTTTTCTGGTCCTCCAGAGATGGATTTTTCCTGTCGAGATAATTCAAATACTCGTTGTCCTGCCGCACGACATCCCGGAACCAGAGGCGGACCTGCCCGGTATTGTTTTGCCAATGCCGGCCTAACCTGATAGCCTCCTTTTTTAAGGATTCGCTATTCTTTAAGGCCCTGATCCACGTGTTGTTGACAAAGTTCTTATGGCTCACCTTCTTGTCTGCTTCCGCAAGCTCGGCAAAAGCGGTGACCAGGCTCAAGGTGGCGATATAATGGTCATAGATCTTTTCAACGTCGATGATCAGATTTTTCCCGAAGAAATCCGTGTCATTCTTTATCTGATCTTTGTAAAATTTCAACTCGCCCTGCACTACTTTCACAATGCGCGCATCTTCATGTTCAACGGTTGACTGATTTTCGGCGAAGGCTTTCTCAAAAAGCTTGAGGCTTTCTTTTTTCTGCTGTTGAAGCAAGGTCTTGTCCTGCACCTCCATGGAATTCAGGTCGGGAGCAAAGGCATCACTTACCTTTTCAAGGCACAATTCATAAGTGGCATCCTTGCATTGCTGTAAGGCAAAAAGACTTTGCATTACTTTAATCCTAAGACTTCTTCTGTTCAGCATGTTAAAGAACGTTAATTAATAAGGCGGTCACAAAAATAAACATCCTGTCAGTTATTTCGCTAACAGATTGCGCATTATAATTTATATTTCAAAAACCATCAAATCAGAAGCTTTTTTTGGAAAAAATTAACGTTTTTCCTGCTACCGGCTCATCTGAAAGCACCCTGCCTCTGAAATCCGCTTCTCGGCGAGCTTCCTGGCCTTCTCCTGGCCGGACATTTTTTCCACCTCGAAATAGTTTAAATATTACACACCGCCGCCGCCAGCGTTAATAAGGAAATCGGCGCGTCGGGAATGCTGCGGTCTGCCAAAATTTACCCCTGCCGTGTTTCATCCTGAAGCTGACTGTTTGCCGCACCGGCGATAATACCGATCCAGTGTTCTAACGCCCATATCAACTGTGTATTTCTCATTGGAATTATTCCGTTTAGCTGGAATTATAGGCTCAAATTAGGCATTTCAAACGTTTGCATAAACTTTTAGGGGAATCTTTCGTAAGATATCCAAAGCCAAATTTTATCGAAACAGCCACTGTTTAAACCATTTATTATGGTTTGATTTGCAGGCGTTGGCAACGGCACCATGCGGTGAATATCAAATACGGATGAAAGAACTCAGGTATCTCAACAAGTACCTTATCAAGTACAAGTGGCATTTGATCTTCGGAACATTATTCGTTATCATCTCGAATGCTTTTCAGATCATTCCCGGGCAACTTGTTCGTCACTCCATTGATCTTGTCGTCGATAATATTCAGGTGTACGGCGCATTCGGGAGCCTGGACCTTCAAAACAACTTTTTTCAGGTTTTCGCGTTCGGAATTCTGGTCTATGCCGGATTGATACTCCTGGTGGCTTTGCTTCGCGGAGTCTTTTTGTACTTTGTGCGCCAGACACTCATCGTAATGTCGCGTCATATCGAATACGATCTCAAA
>JBBEBN010000419.1:0-9437 GCA_040882305.1 Cyclobacteriaceae bacterium | reverse complement strand
CTTAGCCGCCAAAATCACAGGGAAGAATTACTGCGAATGCTCGCCCTCATTGGGACGAACCCTTCCATCGTCATCTGGAGCCTTTACAATGAAGACTGGGGCGCGCAGGACATCGACACGAATCGCGAAACGCAGCAGTATATTATCGATACTTATCACTATATGAAGATCTATCATCCGCAATTTCTCGTTGTGGACAACGACGGATGGCGGCACATGTCCCTTGCAGGAAAACTTAAGTCCGATTTGCTGACCGTTCACATCTATACACCGGAAATCGGCCGTTGGAAGGACCTCCTGGGAAAACTTGGCAATGGAGACATGAACGAGGTCGCTGCATTTCCATTGATCGTTGGCGATCCTTTTTTTTATCGCGGACAGGTACCCATTGTCGTCAGCGAATGGGGAGGCTTCGGCTTTTCAGATTACGGAGGGCCGAAAGAATCCGGAGCGCGCACGGAGCGGATCAAATTATTCAAAGAAGAATTGCGCAGTCATCGAATAGCCGGCGATATCTATACGCAGGCAACGAATATTGAAGACGAACGCAACGGCCTGATCGACCCTGATACTGGTGACCTTTCCGTTCCGGAGGGATTGTTGAACAGCCGCGGTTAGGCATTAGGCATTGGGCATTGTACTCAACGGTGACCTTTCCATACTGATTACTGTTTACTGATTACCGTTTACTGATTCACTGATTACGGAAATACTATTCAACTCGTTCGAATGTCAGCAACCGAAAATCCATCACCCGCGATCCGGGAACATCTAAAGCCTGAAGGGCAAGCTCTCCTTTTCCTTTCTCAAAGTGGACGACACCCAGATTCAGCGGCTTAAAATCCTTCACATATGATTCCATTCGTTCTACGCGGTCGTTCTCCATTCCCCGGATTGGAGGGTCAAATCCCTCCGCGATCTTTCCTGTAAGTTTGCTCTCACCAAACCTTAATTCAAAAGTTGACCCCGCATCTTTCACCGGACATGTATAATATAACACAACTTCAAAATTCCCACTTTCAACCAACTCCACATCCCAGGTGATCTTATCATCCACTCCGGTCCAGTTTGTGAAAAAGGAAGAATTCGGAAAGCGGTTGGAGCGTTTGATATTTCCATGGGCTTTGCCGTCGCGTGCCGGGAGCTGCGTGTATTTGGCACCTGGGTGCCCGATCGGAAACGCGCGTGTATCCGCTTTTGGAATTTCAGCCAGGACCTGCTGGCTCCACCGTTGTACCTCCATCAATAACGTCTCGGCCACCGGCACCATCTGATTGGCAATATTCTGACGCTGCCCGGGATCGCGCTGCATGTCGAAAAGCATTCCCTGGTGATCCAGCCGGTAACGTTGCGTGCGCACGCTGACATTTCCGTTCCAATGACTAAAGATCATCCGGTCGGGCCATGCTGGTTGTTGCTCCAGGAGGAGCGGTTTGAGACTGGTGCCATCCAGTGGTTTCTTGGCACCATGGTCAATACCGGCGAGGTCGGTGAGTGTAGGTAACAGATCGATTGCGGCAGCAATCGCTGTAACGTTTTTTCCGCCTTCAATTTTTCCCGGCCACCGGATAAACAGAGGTGATCGCACTCCGCCCTCATCGGTGGATCCTTTTCTTCCTTTCATGCCGCCATTCCACCTCCAGCCGTTGGGACCATTATCGTGGAAGTATAAAACGATGGTGTTTTCTTCCAGGCGTAGCGATTTTAGTTTATCCATCACCCGTCCCACATTCCAGTCAATGTTCTCACACATGGCAAGGGCTGCCCGCGTGAACTGAACATCTTCCCCTTCTCCATAGCGCATCACCAGTTCTTTCTCTTTGAAATTATTCCACCACCTGTCAGGCACTTGCATGGGAGAGTGCGGTGTGTTGTAAGGCAGGTAGAGGAAAAACGGCTTTTCCTTATGATTATCGATGAACTCAATTGCTTTGTCCGTCAGGTCGTCGATGATAAAGCCGTTGCCCTTCACCAATTTTCCATTGTGCTCGAGCTGCGGGTTGAAGTAATCGCCCCAATGTCCGGAACAGAAACCATAAAATTCATCGAAGCCCCGTGCATTTGGATGGTAGGGATGTTGCATGCCGTTGTGCCATTTTCCATACGCTGCCGTAGAATATCCAGCCGATTTAAAAACCTGAGCGATGGTTTGTTCGTCGAGATCCATCCTTTCCCCACCTGCAGATGTGCCGTATACTCCACCGCGCGGGTGGTATCTTCCTGTCAGGAACTCCGCGCGAGTCGGCGAACAAACAGGAGAAACGAAAAAATGGCTGAAACGCGCGCCACTTTTTGCAAGCTGGTCAATATTTGGCGTATGAAGATTTGTATTGCCATTGATGCTGAGATCACCCCACCCCTGGTCATCGCTGAGGATGACGATTATATTGGGTTTTGTAAGCGAAGACTGGGCGTAGAGGATTGCTGCAGTGAAGTGGAGAAAAAAAAAGATGAGAAACCGTTTCATTTAGTATTTATTATGCCGGGGATCTTTTCAAATTAAACTAAAATCAGGAAAGGAAAAAATAAATTTACTGGCCCAATGCCCCCGTCCGGAAAATAATCCGGAAACTCCCCTCAAAAACCAAACTTGCCTAAATTCCTCCTGTTGGCTCTCGCCAACGCACGCTCCATCCTGTTTATCTGATAATCAGAAAGCGCCCAGCTCATGGGATACCCTTCTTCAAAGTTGCCCTGAGTTTTTGCCGGATCCCAGGTTTCATCGTACAGGCTGTAAACGATCATGGCATTGGTGGTGTCAGCATTGAATTGCCTGAAGGCCTGGGTCAGGATGCCATTACTGATGCTCGTGCTGGAACCTTGCATGCCCGCCAGGGTAAGAACGGGCGCAAGCAGGTCGTTCGTGAGAGGATGAATATCTTTCGACGGGGTGGCCACCAGTTCTGAATTTGTGATATGAAGGATGTGGAAAGTAAAACGCTTCCGGAATTTCATGATCTCCGACTGTGTTGTGTCTCCCATGAACCGGTTCAGCTCATGGATAAATTCCAGCACCGCCCCGGCCCCCGAGTTGTCAAAGTAACCGCCGTCGACATAATAACGGTCGAACACTTTTCCGGCAGGGGAAACATAAGGAAACCTGGAACTCAGGATCGCCGCGGTGCTGAGTCGAAGGTTTCCTTTTCCATGGCGAATGCCCATGCTGTCGACCAGCGCCAGCACATCCTGCCTTTGAGTTTGCTCCGGCAACAATACCGTGCTGATGACACCAGGCATACCGTTATCCACCTGTGTTGTGTTGACCAAAAGAATGGGAAGGGCACCAGTGGTATCAAAAACTTCCGTGACAGGTCTCTCAAAATAACCGTTAAGCAATTCATCTGAGGAGCCTTTGCTGATGACCTTCTCGAGCGCATCGGCACGGTTGTCAAGCGGAATGTTAAACGGCAGAAGGTGCCGTAACATGTCCGGCCCGAGCAGGCGCGCCAAAGTAAACGTTAGGAAATCCGTCCCAAAAAAGCGATCTGTATGAGCGCTGAATTCGTCACCGCCGATCTCGCCTTCATGTGAAGCTTTAAGCAGGCTGTAAAATGCACAGTTGCCCACAGACCCACCTGATGCTCCTGCAATGCAAAGAATATGATCCTTGAAACTATCAGCGGAATTCCTTTGAAAACTCGTGTCCTGAAGATGACTCAGTACACTGCCAGTCCATTTTCCTGCCCGCGAAGCGCCGCCATTGGAAAGCACAATGTAGACAGGAAAATTTTCTGTGCTGTCGTTCGCATCGATCATCGGCAATCTTTTGTCAAACCATTTCCTGAGATAGGTTTTTGTGTCCGGTCTCTTGTCAAACAACGGGCTGTTCTCAGTTTTCAGGAATCGCAAAGGATAGGGATCGCGGTATTGACCGAAGAGAAAGGCAAGCACAATGAGCAGGATTGCAACGTTAAATGAGCTGCGAATACTGATCAGCGTCACCAGATTAACGAAGCCTGCCAGCACACCCAAAGCGAGCAGGGTAAATGCCATCGGGCCCATTAACGCAGCAAAGGGCATGAAAAATATTGCACACAAATACACCAGCATTGCAACAAAGGCTGTTCCGTTCAACAGGTTGAAGTAAGGGGTTTCCGCTGCGTTGAATTTCGGATTGAAGCCAAGGATTGCCAGTAGTTCGGATCGTTTTAAAGACAGATCGTTCCGCCGCGCATCGATACTTCGTCTCCGGACGATGAAGAGAAAGACAATCAGCACCTGAAGCATAAACATGACAAGGGTAATCATGCTCAACCAAAATTTATGGCGCAGTGGATGGTTAATCAGGTCGATGTTCGTGCCTGCTTCCAGCATATTGAAAACAATAAAAGTTGAGTAGGCCGCAATGAGAAAAGCGTTCACGAGCCCAGGCCGTTTGGTGTTTTGTCCGGCTGCCGCACGTTGAAACCAGGCGATTAAAAGAAAATAAAAAATATTATGCGCAACGATCACCAGGAACATGATCACACCCGACCATCCAAAAAAAGTGGGGAGGTGAAAGACTGCAACCTGTACGCACACAAAACAGTTGTACGCCAGCATCCGGGGAATATGCTGATACATTGAACTCGGAATGCAGTGCTTCTCATACAATATCCCGGAAGTAACATCCTCTTTCGTTTTCTTTGAGAAGATCTCATCGTCCTTGTGCTGTTTGATGTAACTGACGGTGCGGCAACTATACCAGACAAGAAAAGACCAGAGAAAAACGGCGAGTATGCTGAGGATTCCGGAATCGAGGAGTTCACCGCTTTGTATCACCACATCAATACCCTGCTCGACGCCCGTAAGCAGGTAGTACATTACCAGTACGGCGATCACTCCGGCGATAAAAAGCCAGAGGGCCTTCATTAATTTTGACAACCAGTTGAAAGCAGTTGACAATGTTGCAGTTGACAGTTGACAATAGGATCGTCGCACCACGCGTGCTTACCCATCTTGCGAAGATACTAAATTGATCTTCCCGTCGCCAGAAAGCAACTCGCTTTTTTGTTAAACACAGAAGGAAAGAAGACGAATTCCGTTGATGCGCACGAGTAGATCTCTTAAGCACACAAGCAGATAGAAGAAACTGCCTACTGTCAACTGCAGCATGTCAACCTTATTATTCCACATCAATATCCACCTCGGCAACAATCTCATTTTCGAACTTGTTCTTATCCCACACGCGCATTCTCACGTGATAGGTTTCCCCGCTTCGCATCGGATTGCCTACCGTAACAGTTCCGCGTAACACCGCCGCGTCCGAAGGGACAAACCCATCGTAGTTGGCCAGCAGATCCGGTTCATCGAGTACGGGGTTTCCCGCGGCATCCGTAACGGTGAGCATCAGGCCGGGGTACGCTTTCCCGTCTTTTAATGCAAAGTTCTGAACGCCTTCCACCACGATTGCCACTGTGCTGTTCATGGGCACTTTATTATCGGCTTTCCTGGTGTTATCAGGGCCCACAAGATAACTTTCCTCAAGGGTAAATCCATCGTTGCTCACAGACAACCCCGTCTGGAAGTCTTTCTTTTTTCCAGCGCTGAACTCGCATGAACACCATAAGAGGGCGCTCATGACCAGTAAAAATGCAGTGAGTGTTTTCATATCAGGAAGTGTGGTTAGGTTGATATATTGATATTACGAAGAATCCTTCAAATAACCATGGCAGCCGCTTACTCCGGCTTGGCAAGGATTTTTTATGAACCCACTTCCGGGGTAAATAATCGGCGGGATGACAAGAGCAAAAAGAAAAGCAGTGTTGTTAGCATTCATGACCTTTTTGGTGCTGAGCTTGTGGAGCAGCTGTTCTACCGAAGACCAATTGCATTCCCAAACATCCGCTGCCGTTGAGGCAACTTTCAGTCTGAAGCCGGCTACGGCAATGAATGGAAAGATCACCATCCGGGAAGCCTATTTGAAACTGGATCGCATTCAGGCAACCGGCAATCTTGGGGGAAATAACAACACCGACATTACGCATCCCATTCCTCCCGAAGGACCGCCATTCCAACTGAGCAAATCTGATTCGAGCGAAATAGATTTCAACCTTCCTTTCCGGATCTATGATCGATTGGATTTTCATCTCTTTCTTTTTCCGGATGCCTATGATCTGGTGTACCAGGAAAGCCCTGAAATTTCTGATCCGGTAGAAGACGATGACGGTCAATCTCCCGACGGCGGGCAGGAAGAAAACGAGGGTGAGAATAAGAACGAAGACAACGGAAGTGATCCTGACAATGATGCGAACGATGATGGCAACGGCGAGGATCATTCGGATGACGGAGAAGGTGATGACGAAGACGACAATGATGATTCGGATAGTGAAAGTGACGAAGATGAGGATGACGAGGAGGAGAATGGTGAGGGGGACGACGACGAAGATGACGGCGATGATGACAATGATAAGAAAGATAGTGACAAGAAGGATAAGAATGGCGACAAGAAAAAAGATACTGATCAAAAGGATAATAAGGACAGGGATAAAGGCGACGATGACGACGACGAGGAGGACGATGATGACGAGGACGATGATGATGGCAGAACAGGAAAGGCAGGCAGACAGATTGTGAACCTGGCTGACTTTTTCCAGAACGCCAGGCCAGGCATGGTAATTATGGGCACTTATGTCAACAATGGAAGGATCATCAACATTATTTTCGTTGCGACAGGCATAGAACAAATTACGGTTCCCGCTAGGCAGAATGATTCTTTTTCCATTAAGCTGAATGAGAAAAATTCAGCAGCCATCACTTTTAATCCCGAAGTATTGTTCGATGGCATTAATCCCGCAGACATTGAATCAGCACAAATACAAAACTATCAGCAGCAGGAGGTACTTTTCATTCACAGGGATTTTAACAGCGAGCTGTTTCAGATCCTTGCTCCAAGGCTGGAACCATCCGCCGGCCTGAATTTTGGGGTCAAAAATTTGTGACCAGACCCATTTCCCGCAATCCGATTGGAATTTCTTTGTATTTTGGTGTATCAAATGCCGATCACAAATCAAATACCGTCTCCCATGAAATTCTGTATTCACTTCCTCCTGATCTGTTTACCGCTATCCTTGTCTGCACAGGATGGGAAAGAACAGGACGCATTGGTTGTAAAGCGGACGGCCAATTTTGATATCTCGGGAAAAGGCGATGCCGTCGAATGGAACAGCGCCGACTGGATCCAACTACAGAAGCGCAAAGGAACGGCGATCTATACGACAAGGGCAAAATTGCTGTATTCCGATACGGGTATTTATGGGCTGTTTTCCTGTCAGGATCATAAAATCACGGCCACCTTTAAGGAAGACTTTGCCGATCTGTGGACGGAAGATGTGGTCGAAATATTTTTGTGGCCGGATGAGTCCATGCCTGTTTATTTTGAATATGAACTCTCCCCGCTTAATTACGAACTCCCCATTTTAGTACCGAATATGGACGGTGACTTCTTAGGATGGAAACCCTGGCATTATGAAGGAGAACGGAAAACGCGTCATGCCACCCACATCAATCGCGATGCAAACGGAAAGGCGGCGGAATGGATGGCGGAATTTTTCATCCCTTATGCTTTACTCAAGCCCTTAAAGAACGTTCCTCCAAAAAAAGGATCCATCTGGCGGGTGAATATGTATCGCGTCGACTATGACCAGCAGTATTCATCCTGGGCCTGGAAACCGGTACAGACAAATTTTCACGATTACGAGCGATTTGGCCTGGTTAGATTCGACTGAGCCCTGCAACACGGTCCTTCATTCCCCTCAATACCTTTTTTAAACCTCTGCAACCTTTCAAACCTTTAACCTCCTAATACAGGGCTTCAATCCCGTAAACATTCTTGAAATACTCCTCCAGGGATTTTGTTTTTATTTTCGGAAAATCCGGTTCTTCGACCGCGATAATGAACTCTCCGCTACCCTTGTCTTTTGTAATGATATAAGTGGTATCGTCGGTATGCGCGCGCACCGACCTGGCACCTTCTCTGAAGTGCTCTATGGTTTCCTCGACTAGATCCAACCAACCCATTCTCTTTAAATTTTAATAACTTTTGACCGCGTAGTCCACTGCGCGGGCGGAAAGGGCCATATAGGTGAGTGATGGATTCTGCGTGGAGGTGGACGTCATGCAGGCACCATCGGTAACAAAGACATTCTTGCACGCGTGCAGCTGATTCCATTTGTTAAGCAGCGACGTTTTAGGATCATGTCCCATGCGCACGCCACCCATTTCGTGGATATCAAGTCCCGGTGCCTGTTTGCTGTCACTGGTCCTGATGTTGGTGAACCCTGCTCGTGTAAACATCTCCGACAGCTGAGCCAGGTAATCTGCCACCATTTTTTCATCATTATCATCATAATCAACAGAGATCTTCAGGCGCGGTATTCCCCACTCGTCAGTGGCATTCGTATCGAGGGCTACATAGTTCGTTTCTTTCGGAATGGTCTCCCCCATCATATGCGATCCCACTCTCCAAGCACCAAGTTCTGTTTTTGCCAAATTCTCTTTCAGCGATCTGCCCAATCCGTCATGAGAGGTTTCATCATAGCGCCCCGCGCTGAAGCCAGCGGCATATCCGCGGAGGAAATCAGTCTCCTGTTTAAACACATTCCTGAAGCGGGGTATATAGGCGCCTGTGGGGCGTCTTCCCTTTGTGCCCGAATCTTTCAGGCCGTTATATTCACCTGAAACCCTGGCTCTGTAATTGTGGAAGGCAACGAATTTTCCCAGCAACCCAGTGTCATTTCCCAGTCCATTGGGGAAACGTGACGATTTGGAATTCAAGAGAATGAGGTTTGTATTCAGCGCACCGGCATTTACAAAAATGACAGGCGCATAATATTCTGTTGATTCCTTTGAGACTGCGTCGATGACGCGGACACCGGTTGCTTTACCTTTTGATTCGTCATAGATGATCGAGTGGACCACAGATTGCGGCTGCAGGGTGAGTTTTCCGGTCTTTGCAGCCCACGGCAGCGTGGAAGCGTTGCTGCTGAAGTAGCCACCAAACGGACAACCCCGCTGGCAGAGGGTCCGGTTCTGACACTGAGCCCTTCCCTGCTCCAGGTGAATAGGTTGTGGTTGTGTAACATGAGCACAGCGCGCAATGATCACGTGACGGTTTTTGTAATTCGCCGACACCTGTTCCTTAAAGAATTTCTCGACACAATTCATCTCGAACGGCGGTAAAAATTCTCCATCGGGTAATTCCGCCAGCCCGTCCCTGTTTCCGGAGATGCCCGCAAACTTCTCCACGTGGCTGTACCACGGCGACAGGTCTTTATAACGTATGGGCCAGTCGACAACAAAGCCATCGCGGGCCGGTCCCTGGAAATCAAAATCACTCCATCGCTGCGTATGGCGCGCCCAGAGGAGGGACTTTCCTCCTACCTGATAGCCCCGGATCCAGTCGAAAGGTTTTTCCTGCGTGTAGGGGTGTTCTTCATCCTTCACAAAAAAGTGCTGGG
>JBBEBN010000418.1:0-9447 GCA_040882305.1 Cyclobacteriaceae bacterium | reverse complement strand
ATCAGTTCAACCTTTTTTCTGAGCGGTGCCCAGACTGCGAAGGAGCAGGCGCCCTCCTGCAATGCTGATCCCACCTTCGGATAGCTCATGAATGTTTTTTCTTTCACGACTCATTATTTTCATGCCAAACGTACCCTTGTAAAGTTTTAACCGACGGTTTTTTTAGCCAGATTCTGCCGCATCTAACGTACTGGGTAAGCGTTGGGGCACAGAGTGTTGCGGTTACAAAAGTTCACAAGGTTACCCGAATTTATGAAAGTATTGACGTTTGGATGGGAATTTCCTCCGCATATTTCCGGCGGGCTGGGCGCAGCCTGTTTCGGGTTGACCCAATCGCTGGTTAAACTGAATGTAAAGATCCTTCTCGTGGTACCCCGGTTATACGGCGATGAAACCGCAGAGGGCAGTGTGTTGATAAATGCCAGCACCGTCCGATGTCAAGGATTAAGCCGGGTATATTTTTTTCCATTAATTTAGGGGATTATAAAACCAATATAACTTGAATATCAAGAAATATCCTGGCGTTCCGTATCCACTCGGAGCAACCTGGGACGGGCAAGGTGTTAACTTCGCCCTCTTCGCCGAAAATGCTACAGGTGTTGAATTGTGTTTGTTCGACAAAGGAATGGGGGAAACCCAATCTGCCATTGTTGAAATGACGGAGCGAACGCATCAGATGTTCCACGCATACCTGCCCGAAGTCGGATCGGGGCAGTTGTATGGCTATCGCGTGCACGGGCCATACGACCCGGAGAACGGGCACCGGTTCAACCCGGCAAAATTAGTGATCGATCCATATGCGAAGGCAATTGCCGGTACCATAGAATGGGACGACTCCCTTTTCGGATATGAAGTGGGGAACCATGAGGAAGACCTGAAGATCAGCAACACGGACAGCGCGCCATTTATCCCAAAGTCGGTTGTCGTTAACAATAATTTCGACTGGGAGGGGGACCGGCCTCCAAAGATTCCCTATCACCAGTCAATCATTTATGAAACACATGTAAAGGGGTTTACCAAAATGCATCCGGCAATTCCCGATGAGATCAAAGGAACATACGCAGGAGCGGCGCATCCGGTGACCATCGGGTATTTGAAAAAGCTGGGCATTACGGCCGTGGAATTATTACCGGTGCACCATTTTGTTGCGGACAGGCATTTGGTGGAACGAGGGCTGACGAACTATTGGGGTTACAACAGCATCGGTTTTTTTGCGCCCGATGTTCGCTATTCCAGCAGCGGTGTGATGGGGGAACAGGTGAGTGAATTCAAGTATATGGTCAGGGAACTGCACAAGGCTGGCATTGAAGTGATCCTCGATGTTGTTTACAACCATACGGCGGAAGGTAACCATCTGGGGCCCACGCTGTCGTTCAAGGGCATTGACAACGCCTCCTATTACCGTCTGACGGATAATAAACGTTATTACAATGATTATACCGGTACGGGAAACACCCTGCGCGCCAATCTGCCAAATGTCCTGCGTTTGATGATGGACAGCCTGCGTTACTGGATCCTGGAAATGCATGTAGATGGGTTCAGGTTTGATCTAGCCTCAGCGTTGGCGAGGGAGTTGCATGCCGTGCACAAGCTCAGTTCATTCTTCGATGTCATTCATCAGGACCCCGTTATTTCACAGGTCAAGCTCATAGCCGAACCGTGGGATGTCGGCGAGGGTGGATACCAGGTAGGAAATTTTCCTCCCGGCTGGACAGAATGGAATGGGAAATACCGCGATTGCATACGCGATTACTGGAGAGGAGCTGACAGTATGCTCGGGGAATTCGCAGCGCGGTTTACCGGTAGCCCTGATCTCTACCAGGGCGATTACCGGAGGCCGACAGCAAGTATCAATTTTATTACCGCGCATGATGGCTTTACCTTGAATGACCTGGTAGCATACGATGAAAAGCACAACGAGTCGAACGGCGAAAACAACCAGGATGGAGAGAGCCACAACCGCTCCTGGAATTGCGGCGCCGAAGGGCCTACTAAGAAGAAAGCTGTCATGGAACTGCGGCATCGTCAGAAAAGGAATTTCCTTACGACACTCTTCCTGTCGCAGGGAGTACCCATGCTCCTGGCAGGAGATGAAATGGGACGTACCCAAAATGGAAACAACAATGCCTATTGTCAGGACAATGAGATCTCGTGGGTTCAGTGGGCGAAAGCCGATCAGGACCTCATTGATTTTACCACCAGGCTCATTTCATTCCGCCGATTGCATCCTTCCCTTTCACGCCGAAAGTGGTTTCAGGGTCAGCCGATCAAGGGCCTGGGCGTGGAGGATATCGCCTGGTTTCTGCCTGACGGTAGCGAAATGACTGAAGAACACTGGAATAATTCCTTTGCGAAATCGCTTGCCATTTACCTGCACGGAAAAGGTATTCACACAGTCAGCGCAAAGGGAGAACCCATTGTAGATGATTCCATTTACGTGATCTTCAATGCACACCATGAATCGGTCGCATATACGCTTCCGCATGCAAAATATGGAAAGCAATGGATAAAAAACCTGGATACTCATAGAGGGGTGATTGACCCTGAAGATACTTTTCATCCTGGCGACATGATTACTGTCGAGGGCAGGTCTATTATCTTGCTACTAAGTCCTGACGCATGACCAAAGAGCCGAAACCCGGGCGTTCTTTAAAACCAGATCTCACACAACCACCCGTCCATCAGCAGCGGAATGCAGGCCTCCTTTTACACATCACCTCCCTTCCATCACCTTTTGGCATCGGGGATCTCGGTCCTGAGGCAGAAAAATTTGCGAAGTTCTTAAATCAAAGCGGACAGCGGTACTGGCAGATCCTGCCTTTAAACCCCTCGTGATAGGGAGAGTTATTTTCGCCGTACAGCGCGGTTTCAGGACTGGCGGGAAATCCATTGCTGATCAGCCCGGAATTGATGGTGAAAGATGGCCTTCTTCTGCCGCAGGACCTGAAAAAATTCTATGTAGGAAACCTGGGAAAAGTAAATTACCTGGAGGCAGCTCTTGTGAGGGAAGTTCTTTTTGAAAAAGCTTATCGCACTTTCGTCGGCACACAAGAGATGCATGCAGGCTTTCGTGAGTTCTACAAACGCGAAGCATGGTGGCTGGACGATTTCGCTTTGTATATGGTATTGAGAGAACAGCATGAAAACAAACCCTGGTATGAGTGGCCGGCGCCATACAAACAACGTCAGGCCAAAGCGCTGGGCGACATCAACCGTTTCTTTCAGGACCGCATCAACAAGGTAAAATGGCTGCAGTACATTTTTGATAGGCAATGGAAGCAACTGAAAGCGTTGTGTAACAACCTAAATATTGAAATGTTTGGTGACATCCCGTTTTATGTAAGCTATGATTCGTGCGACGTCTGGGCAAACCCTGAAATTTTCAAACTCGATGCGTCGAAGCACATGAAAGGCATAGCGGGGGTACCGCCAGATTATTTTAATGCCAAAGGTCAACTGTGGGGCATGCCGGTTTTCAGGTGGGACGTGTTGAAGAAAAAAGAATACAGTTGGTGGGTTGACCGCGTGCGAAAGAATTTTGAGTTGTTCGATATTGTCCGGCTTGACCACTTCAGGGCGTTCGTTTCTTTCTGGGAAGTGCCCGCGGATGAAAAAACGGCAGTCAATGGCAGATGGCGACGAGGACCGGGAGCGGATATCTTTAGAGTCTTCGAGCAAAAACTCGGCAAACTGGCCTTTGTGGCCGAAGACCTGGGAGATGTGGACGCGGCTGTCTTTGCCCTTCGCGATGAATTCGGATTGCCAGGCATGAAAGTTCTCCAGTTTGCCTTTGGCGACAACATGACCAACTCTGATTATATTCCGCACAACTATACACCGAACTTCATTGTTTACACCGGAACCCACGACAATAACACAACAGTAGGGTGGTGGTTGAAGGATACGAAGCAGAATATCCGATGGAACCTGAAGCAATATGTGGATCAACCGGGCATCAGTCAAAATAACATTCATATGGTGCTGGGAAAGATGGCCTATTCTTCCGTGGCAAAGACCGTTATCCTACCGTTGCAGGATGTGATGGGTCTCGATGAAACCGCCCGCATGAACACTCCGGCCTCAGTAAAACTGAATTGGTTGTGGCGCCTGATGCCGGGTCAGTTGCTGCCAGGCTTCAAAAATCAGTTGCTGAAGTGGGCCAGGTTGTATAACAGGGTTTGAATGCGGGTTAAGATGCAGGTTGAAATGCCGGTTGAAGACAAGTTAAATACACGTTGGATAGAAGGGTATAACTTCAGGTATGGTTCCTCAAACCGGTTTACCTGCAGTAGACCTGCCTTTTAATCTGAATTAATTACCGCTCCAAAATAGCGGCCACCCCCATCCCTCCTCCTGTGCAAATGGAGATCAGACCGCGGCCGGTTCCTTTCATTTCCAGCAGTTTGGCCAGTGTGCCAACTGTCCTGGTACCAGTCGCGCCAAAAGGGTGCCCGATGGCCAGGCTCCCTCCTTTGACATTCATTTTCGACCTGTCGATAGCCCCCAACGCCGTCTCCAGTTTTAGAACGTCCCGGCAGTACCGCTCGCTTTCCCAGGCTTTTAAAGTGCACAAGACCTGACCGGCAAATGCCTCGTGAATTTCATAGTAATCAAAATCCTGCAGCGCAAAGTTGTTTCGCTTTAACAGAGTTGCAACGGCTATGGTAGGCGCCATGAGCAGACCCGCACCATGAACGAAGTCTACTGCTGCGGACTCGGCATCCGCAAAATAGGCCTGTATGGGAAGTCTTTGTCCGCGTGCGAAATCCTCAGAGGCCAGCAGTACGGCGCTTGCCCCATCCGTTAGGGCCGTGCTGTTTCCGGCGGTCATGGTCCCTGATCCGCTTTTGTCGAATACAGGTTTCAGCTGCGATAATTTTTCAATAGTCGTATCTTTCCTGACAATCGTATCCCGTTCAGTGCCTTTGAAGGGCACTATCAGGTCTTGATAAAATCCGTCGCTGTAGGCCCTGCCGGCGTTCATATGGCTTTGAAATGCAAGCTCGTCCTGTTCTGCGCGGGAGATTTTCCATTCTTTCACCATCTTCTCCGTATGCTGACCCATCGAAAGCGCCGTGCGAGGTTCCACTATCCCAGGATAAGCTGGTTTCAGATCGCGCGGACGGATGCGCAAGAATCTTCCTATTCTTCCCGACAACGATCTTGCCTGATTGATGTCGATCAGTTTCCGGGAGAGGCTCCTTTGCAGCATGATGGGCAGGTCGCTGTTTGTGTCGCAGCCACCTGCAATTCCGCTTTCGATCTGTCCGGCTGCAACCTTCAACGCGATCAGGTTCGTTGTTTCAAGACTGGTGCCACAAGCGCGCTGAACATTAAAAGCCGGTGTGTTCGGATCCAGCCCCGTACCGAGCACCACTTCCCTGGAAAGATTCCATTCAATGGAACTGGTCATGACCGCGCCAAGGGCAACATCACCCAGTCGTTTGCCGGCTAGATCGTACTTTTTTACCAGGGCCTCTACAGTTGCCACGAGCATTTCCTGGTTGGTGGTGCTAGAATATTCCCGGAAGGATCTGACGAATGGTATGCGCTGGCTGCCGATAATTGCCACGCGTCTCTGTGTGTGCTGAATCATATGAAATTCGAATTTGGTGGCCTTTGGCCTGGAATTTGTCTAACTTAAAAAATAATGGGTGGTTTTAAAAATTCCTCATCCCCAAAGTTGATTGACATAATATCACATCAGGGCGGCATTCAAGACACCGAAGAATGAAATGGACAATAATTAACCTTTTACGGCGTTTAGACCGTGCTTCCTCTCTCCTGGCTGGTTAACAAATTCAACATTTTTTAGAGGTCACACTGTGCTCATTTAGCGAACCATTTCCCCCATGGTCGTCTTGCAGGGCCCTGTAGTTGGGCAAAAGGAAAAAAAATATTATTTTATCCTGCGTTTTTTCGGATGTCTGCCATTTAGCCAAACAGATACACCGGCACGGCACAGTTTAATACAAGAGTAGGGGACCAGACCGTTTCAGTTGTCCTTGTAAAGTGACAGGGATAATTAAAGCCTGAATTATTTTTTTATATTTAATAACAACTCGTCTCGAATGGATTTAAAGTTTGGTGCAGACAAAATTGACTTCAGTAACCTGTCTTCTTTAGGTGAATCCGCCCCCGATCTTCTTGTATGGGCCGCCCCGGTTATGTTTTTTTTCGTGTTGCTTGAATACCTGGTCTCTCGCTACCAGGGCAGGCACCACGTTTACAGCAAAAAGGAGACAATAGGGTCGACACTTGTCGGAATCGGAAATGTAGCCATCGGAGTAGCGCTGAAGACAATCATGTTCACCCTCTTTTTGATGGTTTACAATATGGTACCGTGGCGGATGGAATTCAGCTGGTGGACGTTCCTGCCTTGTTATATCATCTTTGACTTTTGCAGTTATTGGGCGCACAGTATCTCGCACAGGATGCGCTTTCTGTGGGCTACACATGTTGCCCATCATTCAGGCGAGCATTTCAATCTTACGATCTCATTCAGGCTCAGTTGGGTTCAGTACATAAAGATATTTTTCTTCCTGCCTGTCGCCCTCATCGGTTTTCATCCCATCATCGTCTTTTTCACCAACCAGATCGCTATCCTCTTTCAGTTCTGGGTTCACACCGAGTACATCGGGAAACTACACCCATGGATTGAGTATTTCCTGGCAACACCTTCCAATCACAGGGTGCACCATGGCTCGCAGGAAAAGTATATCAACAAGAATTACGGCGCAACCTTCATCGTCTGGGACCGTGTCTTCGGCACTTATCAAAAGGAAGAAGAGCAGGTCATTTATGGTATCACGAAAAACATAGACCACAAACACGATCCTATCCATATCAACTTTCACGAATACGTGGACATTTTCCGCGACGTGCGAGCTGCCGACACTTTTAGGGAGAGGCTGTTCTACATTTTTGGGAATCCCGAAGACATCGGCCGGTACAAAAAGGAGAAAGATCTTAAACGACAGCTCGATCCATCAAAAACGGCCGGTAGGGAGGCAACCGTCATCGAGATGGATCCGGCGAGTTCCCCCCACGATCATAACCACCAGAATTTCAAGAACGCTGTTGGGGACTAAGAATGACGAATGGGTTAATCCTCCTCTTTCGTAATTTGACATCCCCCAAAGGCATGCTTTTTATGGGACTAATCCTTACAAACCCGTCTCCGATCGCGAGACGGCAGTTGGGTTAATAACTAAAACTTGTCTTATGAAAAACTCATATAAAAGCATACTAGCCGGCTTCTGCAGTCTGATCGCAGCAGCCGTTCTCGTTTCCTGTTCATCTTCACTCTCGTATAACGAGGCCCTGCAGAAAAATATCAGTAGAATTAGTGACTCCGAAAAACATGACGACGCGAGATTTCTTGTCGATGCTGCCAGCTACAACATCTTCGCCATGAAGATGGCCGAAGAAGCTGTCAAGTCGGGGTACTCCGCATCGGTGGTTTCCCTTGCGAAGGAAAATTATGAAGAGCACGAAGAAATGGGTAGGGAATTGAAAAAGCTGGCCCGGCAGGAAGACATTCTATTGCCCGCTGAAATGAATGAGAGCCATCGGGATCTGTTCGCTGAACTCAGGAATTCTGACCGCAGGCAGTTTGACCGGAACTATATTCGCATCTTAAGAGATGCCAGCCAGGAGGACCGCGGTAAATTCTCGCAGATGGCTACTGCAGCGGAGAGTGAGGACATTCGCGCCTTCGCCGCGCGAAAACTCGACCTGTTTAAGTCGCATCAGACAGAATTTGAAACGGTGGATGCCGAGCTGCTGCGGACTTACTGACAAGCACTGATCAAATGAAAAAAAAGTGTGCGGGAATTTACCCTGCACACTTTTTTTATTTCCAGTAGCGGGAGTCGGGACAGTACCGGGACAGTTATCCACTTACCGGGCTTTAACCATGATCTTTGGAGCAGGGTAAAAGGATAGTGCTTTTCCCCCTGAAATTTTGTTAATTCAAAGTTCATTTCCTCCTTAAGGGGGATCAAAGGGGGCATGACAGCAGAAAAAAAACGCCTGATCGAAGACCGGGACAAAAAAAAGAACTGGCGAAAATTTGGTCCCTACCTGGCCGAGCGCCAGTGGGGCACCGTTCGTGAAGACTACAGCGCAAACGGAGAAGCCTGGCAATACGTCATCCACGACCATGCCCGGAGCAAAGCCTATCGGTGGGGTGAAGAAGGTATCGCAGGCATCAGTGACGAACACCAACTGCTGAATTTCTCCCTGGCGCTTTGGAATGGGAAGGACCCGATCCTCAAAGAGCGCATCTTCGGACTCACAGGAAAGGAAGGCAACCACGGCGAGGATTGTAAAGAACATTACTACTACCTCGACAGCACCCCCACCCATTCCTACATGAAGATGCTGTACAAATATCCGCAGCAGGAATTTCCGTATCAAAAGCTGATCGAGGAAAACAAGAAACGGAATCGCTCGCAACTTGAATATGATCTCATCGACACCGGCATCTTCAACGATAACAGATATTTTGATGTGTTCGTTGAGTATGCCAAGGTATCGCCTGATGAGCTGCTGGTGAAGGTCACCGTACACAACCGCGGCCCGGAAAATGCCATTCTGCACCTCTTGCCGCACATCTGGTTTCGCAACACCTGGGCCTGGGGATATGATTCCTATAAACCAGCCATGTTCCGCGATGGCAAAGGGATCATCAAGGTGGTTGATGCAAGGCTTGGAGGCTATTATCTCTATGCTGAAGGTGATCCGGGCATACTTTTTTGCGAAAATGAGACTAATACGGGGCGTTTGTATGCCAACCACACGAAGGGGACATTTAAGGATGGAATTAATGATTTCATCGTAGACGGAAGGAAGAGCGCGCTGAAGAAAGATGATCGCGGAACAAAGGCTGCCGTTCATTATAAGCTGAACATCTCTTCCGGAGGATCAAAGGAGATTCGCCTTCGGTTGTCCGATCACTTACTTGCTCACCCCTTCGCCGACCATGACGAGATCTTCGACCGTCGCCTTAAGGAGGCCGATTCCTTTTATCATGCGATGCAACATCACATGAGATCGCAGGAAGAAAAGGAAATTCAACGACAGGCCTTCGCGGGAATGTTGTGGACGAAACAATTCTATTATTATGATGTGGATCAATGGCTGAAAGGTGACCCTGCCCAACCTCCGCCTCCTCCTGAAAGACACACTATCCGTAACCATGATTGGCTTCACCTGAACAATGCCGACATCATCTCCATGCCGGATAAATGGGAATACCCGTGGTATGCCGCATGGGACCTCGCCTTTCATACGATCCCTTTGGCCATGATCGATCCTGAATTCGCAAAACAGCAACTGGTCCTGCTGACAAAGGAATGGTACATGCATCCCAACGGACAATTGCCGGCGTATGAATGGTCCTTCAGCGACGTAAACCCTCCGGTGCACCGCTGGGCTACGTGG
>JBBEBN010000417.1:0-9462 GCA_040882305.1 Cyclobacteriaceae bacterium | reverse complement strand
AAATAAATGACCAAAAATGATCGCACTGGCCTCCGTGACAGTAATCATGATTTAAATATTAAGTAATTTTAAAAAATTATCTTCTGATTCCATACGGTTCAAACCGGGAAGCTAAAATAGGATGAAAAACAGCAAATTAACGCACATTGATCCTTCGGGTAATCCCTCGATGGTAAATGTGAGTGAGAAGGCGGTGACAAAGCGCACGGCTAAAGCACAGGCCGTTGTGAGAGTAGGAAGGGAGATCATCAGCCTCATAAGGGAAAATGAACTGACGACGAAAAAAGGGCCGGTATTCCAAACGGCCATCCTCGCGGGCGTCATGGGCGCCAAGAAGACCTCGGACCTGATCCCGCTGTGCCATCCGCTCGGGCTGGAGGACTGCCAGATCACCATCCAGACGGAAGAAGAAAACATAAAGATCATTTCCACGGCAACCCTATCGGCCAAGACTGGTGTGGAGATGGAGGCCCTGACGGCCGCCACTGTAGCCGCATTGACAATTTATGATATGTGCAAGGCGATGTCGCACGAGATCGTCATTACGGAGGTCAAGCTCCTGGAAAAAACCGGCGGCAAAAAAGACTTTAAGAGGCCATAACTTCCCCCCTATGCGTATACGTCTGAAGGTTTATCAGCTGATGAACCCCGTCGGGTCCGGCAATCCCCCGGCCCGCACCATTGAAATCGGATTGTTACTCCTGATCTTCATCAACATCCTGGCGCTGATGCTGGAATCCGTGTCCGTGGTGAATACCCGTTATGGTGACATTTTTATGTACGTGGAGGTTTTTTCCATTATCATCTTCACCATTGAATATGTATTGCGCGTGTGGAGTTGCGTGGAAAATCCAATGTACCATAACACGTTAACGGGCCGGCTCCGGTATATGCTTTCCGGGATGGCTGTCATTGACCTGTTCGCCATCCTTCCATTCTATCTTGCCTTCCTCCCCATCGATCTCCGGTTCATCAGGATGATCCGGTTCTTCAGGGTTTTCAGATTGCTGAAAATCGCCCGTTATCTCAAAGCGCTCAACCTCATCCAAACGGTTTTGCGGGAAAGAAGGGAACAAATCTATCTCAGTGTGATGTTCATTTTCTTCTTACTTATCATCGTTTCCACCCTGATGTTCTACGTGGAGAACGATGCACAGCCTCAGGTTTTTTCAAGCATCCCTGCCAGCATGTGGTGGGGCATCGAAACACTCACGACCGTGGGCTATGGGGATATGCTTCCCGTAACGATATACGGCAAGATACTGGGCGGAATGATCTCTGTTCTCGGCATCGGGCTCTTTGCACTCCCTGCAGGTATCCTGTCATCGGGCTTAACTGAACACCTTCAAAAAAACGAAAAGGAGAGGAAAACAAAGAAATGCCCTCATTGCGGTGGAGCGTTACATGACTAGAAAAACTAAGCGCTTTATTCCTGGCAGTAGATCAATAACTCAAACCTCCGGCGCAACGGCCCGTTCCGCTTCCGCCCAGTTTTCATCAAGACGTTCTGAATATCTTTGCTTTCAAATCAAGTCTGAGCCATTGCCCCGGAGGGACTTGCAGAGATCCACTCTTCACCGTCTTCAAATACTTCCTTCTTCCAGATCGGAGCTTTTTCTTTCAGGTTGTCGATAATGTACTGGCAAGCTGCAAACGAATCCTTGCGGTGCGGTGTGGAAATGGCAATCACCACCGATACTTCACCGGGTTTCAATGTCCCGATGCGATGACTGACTGCCCATCCTAATAATCCCCATCGGTGCGAAGCCTCTTCAATTATTTTTTTGATTTCCGCCACTGCCATAGCCTCGTAAGCTTCGTATTCCAGCCACAATACCTTTTTGCCATGAGCCGTATTGCGCACTGTACCGACAAACACATTTACTGCACCGGCCCCCAGGCTGGATGCAGTATCGATGACCTTCTGTACATCAATTGCTTTTTCTGTGATTTTAATCATTTGCGATCTGTTGAATGCAATTATCAGAATGAAATTAAAACTAGTGATATATATAGCAAATATCAAGTGATGGATGCAAACAAATCCTTCTTGGCTGTGATATTAAGAATCGTGCCGGCGTGGCGGCAAAAAAACCGTTGCCCGACGAGGCATGGCCGGTCATTTGCTGGCCTCATCCGCCGCTGACGGGTGGAATGAGCGCGATTTCGTCAGCTTCCCCGATGGCAAGATCATCTTCAGCATAGTCATTGTTTACGGCGATCATCAGTGACCTGATTTCCAGCAAGGAGGGATAGCGGCGTTTTAAGGCGCTTCTCAAAGACCCGACGGTTCGCCCATCCGTTTCAAAGAGTGTCTCCCTTGCCCCGAGTATATCCCTGGTGACGCCAAATGCCTTAATTACATATTTGCCCATGCCTGCAGTTATTGATGGAAACCGGCGGAAATACGCCGATCTTCCGTATTTTTAAACCAAAAATAAAGATTAAATTAAAGATCCGGGGTAAATTATCCGTTTTGACAACATTATTCGACAACCATGGGCGTCCTTTGAATTACCTCCGGCTCGCCGTCACGGACCGGTGTAACCTCCGCTGTTTTTACTGCATGCCGGAGGAGGGAATCCATTATATGCCGAAAAAGGAGCTGCTAACCTTTGAAGAGATTATCCGGCTGGTTTCACTGATGGCCTCTATGGGCATCTCAAAAGTCAGGCTCACTGGTGGGGAGCCATTCGCCCGCAATGACCTCATGCAGCTGATCAGAAAGTTGGTGCAAATACCTGGCATAAAGGACCTCCACCTGACCACGAACGGCATACTTACGGGGCCGCATATTCCGGAATTAAAGGCCCTGGGGATTGCCTCCGTGAATTTGAGCCTGGATACACTCGATAAAGGACGATTTAAACACATCACCCGCCGCGATGAGTTTGACAACACCATCCGCACGCTGAACTCACTGCTGGACCATGACGTCCACGTAAAGATCAACACCGTGGTAATGGATGGAAAAAATACGGAGGATATTATTGCCATGGCAGGCCTCACAAAAGACAATGACATTACGGTGAGGTTCATCGAAGAAATGCCTTTCAATGGTGCCGGTAAAAAGCAGGAACTCCTCACCTGGAACCATAAAAAAATCCGGGAACACCTTCAGGAAAGGTTTCCGGATATTCAAAAGGTCAGCGACCCGGAAAATTCAACGGCCTTTCATTACAGGATTGCCGGCCATAAAGGTGTCATTGGAATCATTGCCGCGTACAGCCGCACTTTTTGCGGCACCTGTAACCGCATCCGGGTAACTGCCCAGGGCACTTTGAAAACTTGTCTCTATGATGATGGGGTGTTGAACATCAAACAATTGCTCCGGTCGGGCCTGGCCGATCAGGAAATAAAGAGCAAACTGGTGGAAGCTTTCAGCCAGCGGGCAAGAGACGGTTTTGAAGCAGAAGCAAACCGCAAGAACCATCAACCGGCGTATGAATCAATGTCAACGATAGGTGGATAAATTCAATTTACGAACACTTCCGATCCCCGCATACTTTAGCTAATGGATATTGATCTTCTGATCCTCACTTCCTGCTTTTTTATTATTGCTATCGTCTACTCGTCAGTGGGATTTGGCGGAGGCTCCAGTTACCTAGCATTGCTGGCGGTGATGGGCGTCCAATTTGAGATCATTAAGCCTGCAGCCCTGTTATGCAACATCATTGTGGTCAGTGGCGGGACGTTTATCTTCTGGAGATCAGGCGCGCTGGATTTCAAAAAAAGCTGGCCTTTCTTGTGCGCCAGCGTTCCCCTGGCCTTTGTGGGCGGAAAATGGAAAATTGAAGACGACGCATTTTTCTTCGTACTGCTTGGAATATGCCTCATCATCGCCTCCTTTCTTCTATGGATGCAACCCGTGCCGCAGCAGGGTCGCAAGTTTAAAAGCCCTGTGTTGAACGCAGTGCTGGGTGGCGCCATCGGCTTTCTTTCCGGCCTGGTGGGTATCGGAGGAGGTATATTCCTGTCACCGCTTCTCCACCTTTTTCATTGGGACGAGCCAAAAAAAATATCCGCCCTGGCAAGCTTGTTCATCCTGGTTAACTCCATCAGCGGACTTGCCGGGCAGATAGCAAGCGCGCAGGCGATCGAATGGGGTTTCATCATTCCACTGCTGATAGCGGTATTGGTGGGCGGCCAGATCGGGTCCAGGCTCGGAGCGCGGAAGTTCGACCCGCTCTACATCAAAAGAATTACTTCGCTGGTTATTTTTGTCGCCGCCATCAAGATCCTGAAAGACCATCTGCATGCGCCCATTTTATGATACGGAGGGCCTCTTAGTAACAGATTAATCAGGTTTACTTCCTATTTTGCGGCTCCAAAAAGCAATATGAAAAAAATCACATTCACTGCCGATGTCCTTCCGCACATGGTGGCCATTGCCATTTTTTTTATCGTCACTGTCTTTTTTTTTCATCCTCTATTCTTCGAAAACAAGACCCTGCAACAGCACGATATCCAGCAATTTATAGGTTCATCCAAAGCCATTGAAGATTATCGCAATGAAACGGGGGAAGACCCGCTGTGGACAAACTCCATGTTCAGCGGCATGCCCGCGTACCTGGTCAGTGTTCAATGGGGCAATAAGGCCATCGCATACCTGAAGACCATTGCTGCACTTTTCCTTCCCCACCCTATTGCCAACATTTTTACCGCCTTCGTGTGCTATTATGTTTTGCTGCTCTGCTTCAGGATCAGGCCTTATCTGGCAATGGCCGGCGCCATTGCATTTGGCTTATCATCGTTCATGATCATAGGACTTGCCGCGGGCCATAACGGAAGGATCGGGGCGATTGCTTTCATGCCTTTGATCATGGCCGGCATTCACCTGGTTTTTACGGGCCGTCGTATTCTCGGTTTTGGTGTGACCGCTGCAGCCATGGCCCTCCATCTGAGGGAGAATCACGTGCAGATGACCTATTATCTGTTTTTCATCGTGCTGATATACGGACTGATCCACCTCATAGAGGCGATAAAAGACAAAACCATTCCTGTCCTGATAAAGAATGTGGGTATCCTTGTCGTGGCGGTACTGCTGGGTCTGGGGACCTTTTTTGGCCAATTGTGGGCGCTGAAAGAATACAGCGCCTACTCCACCCGTGGTAAGTCAGACCTTGCCCGCGGAATGACAGAAACAGATGGCGATGCGGCAGGCATGAGTAAAGCCCATGCCTTTGAGTTCAGCAATGGTATCCTTGAACCATTCACCCTCATGATCCCAAACTTCTATGGCGGAAGCAGTGGAAATTTCTTATTCACTGACCGCAACAGTGAGGTTTACCAGGCCCTTGTTCGCTCAGGAGATCAGCAAACCGCCAATCGACTGGCCAACTTCACCGGGGCTTATTGGGGCGAACAGCGCTTAGCCGCACCGTATTACGCGGGGGCCATCATTGTATTTCTGTTCGCGCTTGGCATTGCATTCGCTGAAAGAAAATATGTCTGGTGGCTGTTGTCCGTCAGTGTACTGGGCATCCTGCTAAGCTGGGGCAGCAATTTCGCGGGGTTTAATTACCTGATGTTCGATTATTTTCCCGGATACAATAATTTCCGTTCGGTAACTTTCACCCTCGTTATAGTTCTCTTCGCCATGCCGCTACTGGGATTGCTCGGCCTCGAACGCCTGTGGGCCAAAGGGGTAACAAAGCAAGCGCAACGCAAATTGCTTATTGTTCTGGGATCAACCGGTGGCCTGTGCCTCCTTTTATGGTTGTTCGCGGGTATGTTCAGTTTCACGCGGGATGCTGAGGCACAGCTGCCTGCCTGGTTTACAGATGCTCTGGCGGAAGACCGTAAGGCGTTGTTCAGGGCTGACACTATCCGTTCTTTCTTCTTTATTCTCGCGGCATTTATTGTGATCTATTTCGATGTGCATAAAAAAATGTCCGCCATCGGCTTTTATGCGTTCCTGATTTTCATGATCACGGCAGACCTCGCCGCTGTGGACAAGCGGTATTTCACGGACGAAAATTATAAACGCAAAAGAGACAACAGCTTCTTCGCCATTACACCTGCGGATCAGGAGATCTTAAAAGATAAATCCTATTACCGGGTTTTCAATCTCAGTTACCTGACAGGTAGGGGAGATAATCCTTTCGCCGAAGCGCGTACTTCTTATTACCATCATTCAATCGGAGGTTACCACGGCGCCAAGCTGAGGCGATATGCTGAATTCTACGATTCGTGTATTGTGGTGGAGACCCAACAATTCGTGGGACAGATTCAGCAAGGTAACATGAGTTTCGAAAACCTTTCTGCTTTTAATATGCTCAATATAAAATATATTGTCATTGGTCCCGGCCAGGAGGACCTGATGCTCAACCGTTCCGCTTACGGCAATGCGTGGTTCGCAGAGGAAATCGTCAGAACAGGTGATGCGGTGACAGAATTGAATAAGACGTGTTCTGTAGACACCCGAACCACTGCAGTCGTGGACACTTCAAGATTTCAAGTGGATAGCATCACTCCCGATTCCACTGCCAACATTAAACTGGTTGAGCTGAGCCCAAGACATCTGACATATGAAAGTCAATCCTCATCTGATGGATTGGCGATTTTCTCAGAGATCTATTATCCGGGATGGGAAGCCACCATTGATGGCAAGGCAGCTGAGGTCCTCCGCGCTGATTATGTGCTTCGGGCTCTTGAAATCCCTGCAGGGAACCACACGATCGAGTTCACCTTTGAACCCAGGCCATACATTGTCGGAAACAAGATCACAAGTGTTTCGTCCTGGCTCGTGCTCCTTGTACTGCTGGGCAGTATTTATTGGAGTTTCAAAAAGGATGAAGGATCTTAAACGGAATGAGCGTAGAAAGGTTCTATTGTTTAGCTGTACACCAACAGCACCCATTTCACAGATAACTATTGCCGACTGCCTACTGCCTGTTGTCAACTGGCTTCAATAGCCTCAAGTCTCTTCAACAAAGGCGGATGAGAATAATGGAAAAAAACATAGAGGGGATGGGGATAAAGATTACTCAGCGAATCCACGGATAGTTTTTTCAATGCCTGTGCCAGCGCTGGGCCACTGAATGTTTCGCGGGCGTAAGCATCTGCTTCGTATTCGTTTTTGCGGCTGTACATGCTCATGAACAGACCCGTGATGCCCGATATGGGAGCAAACAGTATTGAAAAGGCAATCAGGTTCAAGTGAATGGACTGTTGATTTCCCCCCAACGCAAGGGAGAGGTTGGTATTATAGACCATGAGTGACAGGACAAACATGGTGAAAAACACCTGAAGAACAGAGAGCATCAGGCTCCAGATTATATGCCTCTTTTTAAAGTGGCCAACCTCATGGGCCAGCACAGCCACCAATTCCGCCGTAGAGTGTTTTTCAATCAACGTATCATACAGCACGATCTTCTTCTTCCGGCCAATACCCGAAAAAAATGCATTGGCTTTACTGGAACGTTTTGATCCATCAATAACCAAGATATTGTCGAGGGGAAAATTCACTTTTCTGGCAAAATCGTGAATAGCAGCTTTCAATTCACCGTCGGGAAGGGGCGTCAGCTTATTAAACAAGGGCAGGATGATGGTGGTATAGAACATGTTCATAAAAAGAATGAAAACGGAGGCCATGACTGCGAACCAGATCCAGAAGGTTGGGCCGATGGTTTGAATAAGATAGATCAGCAAGGCGAGTAATGGGGCTCCTATCACGAAAGCCAGTCCATATCCTTTTAACTTATCGGTAAAAAAAGTGGCTCGCGTCGTCTTGTTAAATCCATACTTTTCTTCAATGACAAAAGTTGAATAAAGTTGAAATGGCAATGTCAGCATATCGGATGCAAGCATGAGAGCGACGAAAAACGCAAGCGCAAGAAAAATATCGTCTTCAATGTACGTGCTTAGAAAGCCATCGAGCCATCCGAAGCCACCGCTCAGCAGCATCACGATGGAAAGCAAAAACGTAAACCCGGAGGAAATAAAAGAAAAGCGGGTCAGGTCTTTGTGGTATTCCAGTGATTGAACGTATCGCGACCGGTCGTAAAAAGAGGCTATGCCGTCGGGGATATGGGTGCGAAGGGCTTTCAGGTTGATATAATCCAACAGTTGGTCGAGCAGATAGCTCAGGGCGGCAATCGCCACGATTACAGTCAATATTATTCCCGGTTCCATATTGTCAATGGTACAAAGAAAAAGCAAAAGGCTGAAAGCAAAAAGCCTCCCCGATACCGGATGGAACGTCCGGGTAAGCAAAAGCGCCAGCCTGGACGATAACTTGCCTCAGGAGGCAATGAGACGAAATGCAACTGCCGGGAGGGCGGTCCAAAGCTGCAGTCGCTTAAGGGTCAGGTGTTTGAACAAAATCAAAACTTAAAAACTATTGTTTCTCGGGATAATGGAAAATGTTTCCTACCTTAGTGGTCCCAAAACAAGAGGCAAGGTTTGTCAAAAACGTTCGATTGCCGTTATTCCCCACTAAACCAGACAATAAAACCCCTGAATTAATTTCGCAGGCAACTGCAATACATTTAAAAATATCACAATGGAGAACATCCGTTTAGGGAAACCTTATAAGGTGAGCGAGCATAAACACAAACAGTACAACAAGCACTATGAAATTCCCATTCAGAGTTGCGTGGTGGTACCAGTCAAAATTTACGGCGACCAGATCTCCTGCGACCTGCGATGGAAGGACGAATCGGGCGAAACGAAACAGCGGGAGGACCTGATGTTCAGCAGCGCCTATCTCCTGCCACTCGATGCAATGAAAGATTTTAAGCTATACGACCTATGGGAGGAGTACACCAAGAGTGTGTCGTCTTCCCTGGATGTAAAACCTTGAACCCGCTACTTATTAAGTTTCAGGGACATTTGTCTCTCTGATTTCCCGTATGATCTCGGCGGCACTTTTTTTGGATATCCCCAGGGTTTTGAAATCCACATGTATCCTTTCCATTTCTATTTCTGTATTAGGGTTACTTACATCGTTTCTTTCAGGGAACCCGACCTGCCGTTCCGGAAAATCATTGCGTCTGCTTTTACGCCTGATATTTACATTGTCATTTTGCATAAAATAAGATTTTCAGCCTGCCGTTGTTTTGCGCGGCAACGTTAGCAGGTTTAAATAAAATCGTATGCCATTCCCGCTTCAACAGATTAACGTAACGATGTGACCAATCGTCGGCGAATACGTAAGGATCATGCGGAGGGAATTCTACAGGGGCAATTACGCGGGCTCTTTCAGCAGGCTACTGATAGCCTGGTGGTAGCGGTGGAATCCAAAAGAGCGATATATTTTGTCCATATTCCTGGATATTTCCGCAAGAGAAAGGTTGCCGATGCTTCCTTCATGGGTGTGGTGTAGCGCTGTATCCGGCTGATACTTTCCTTCCGCAATATTTAATCCCACTTGTTTGTAGGCGTCGCGAAACGGCACCCCTGCCAGCACCAGCTTATTCACTTCCTCGACACTGAACAGAAATTTATATTTTTCGTCTG
>JBBEBN010000416.1:0-9485 GCA_040882305.1 Cyclobacteriaceae bacterium | reverse complement strand
AGGGTTCAGGTTGATGGAGGATCTGGGTACCAAGCCACGCGTTTATTACCTGCCGCCCGTGAACCGCATGTTCCCGTTTGAAGAAGGGCTTGAAGGGAAATGACGAATTACGAATGACTGATTACTAAATCATGATACAGGAAAAAATTTACCAGGATCTTTTGCCCCGGAAATTTGGAAGAGCGGGAAAAATTTGGGTGAGCGTGCTCCTTGCTATATGCTTGGTGGGAGCGATTGCCTATTACCGCCAGTTAAAATACGGCTTGTCGGTTACCGCCATGCGCGATTATGCGTCGTGGGGTATTTATATTTCTAATTTTGTTTTTTTTGTCGCTATAAGCCTGGTTGGGTCCCTCATCACTGCAGTACTGCAGCTTACAAAGGTTCGATGGAGCACTCCATTGACCCGGATCGCCGAGATCATTGCAGTATCGGCGATCATATTTGCCGCACTGATTATTATTGTGGACATGGGGCGACCCGACCGGTTTATTAATGTCCTGATCTACGGACGCATTCAATCTCCTATTCTCTGGGATGTGATCGTCATAGCAACCTACCTCGTGCTCGGTGTGCTGTTACTGTACGTCGCGCTGCTTCCTGATCTGGCGATCATTATCAAACACAAAGACAACATAGAAGGGTGGGTTTTCAGGATCGCAAGAATTCTCGGTTCATTCTGGAAAGGAACGCCCGCGCAAGTAAGGCTTCAGCAGAAATCCATAACCATCCTGATCGTCACCATCATTCCGGTAGCCCTCGCGATTCACACTGTCACCTCATGGCTGTTTGCCATGACTTACAGACCCGGATGGGATAGCACAAACTTCGGACCATACTTTGTTTCCGGGGCTTTCCTGGTGGGTGCCGCAGGCGTCGTGGTCGCGATGTATATCTTCCGGAAATACTATTCGCTGCAGGATTACATCACCGAAGACCATTTTAGCCATATGGGGAAACTGGTTGTGTTGCTGTCGCTCGTGTATCTGTATTTTAATATCAACGAATACCTTGTGCCTGCGTTCAAAATGAAGAAACCGGAAGAAGAACACTTGCGTGGACTATTTACCGGCGACTTTGCGCCACTCTTTTGGGTGGTTGTCCTCATGGGAATGATCGTTCCCCTCATTGTCATGCTTTTTCCCGGTGGAAGAAAACCCCTGCCTATGTTTATTGCCGGAACCTTCATTGTCGTCGGCGCGTGGTTCAAACGGTTTTTAATCGTAACACCCACCCTTTTGCATCCATTCCTTCCCATGTCGAATGTGCCCGAAAACTATAGGCATTATTTCCCTACCTGGGAAGAGTGGGCCATTACGGCAGGGTCATTATCGGGCGCGCTCCTGATCGTGACTTTCCTGGCCAGGATATTTCCCATCGTCCCCATCGATGAAACGGTAAAGGAAAAAATGCATGAAGAAGAAGTAAGGTTGCAACATGATTATCGAGGGGGCGGCGCGGCGAAACAGATCATTACTTCAACAACACACGAAGCCTACAAATGAAAACAACTGTGAGACACTTCTTTTCAGCATGCCTATCTTTTTCGATGATATGCGCCTTCGGCATTCTTATGACTGGAAATGCGCAGGATAAAATTTCGCCGCGACTGGATGTTGCTTACTACCAGATGGATAGCGCTGTTCGCTATTTGAGTATTAACGTAAGAAAGAAAATTGGAAAGAGATTTGAGCCGATAGCAGGTGCCGAAGTGCGCCTCTTCATGGAATTTTCCGACGAGACTATTCAACTGGGGAATGTCGTAAGCAGTGCAAAAGGCGAAGGGAAATTGGCGCTTTCTGAAGAACTTCTCACCAGCATTAATGAACTCGATGAATATTCATTTTACGCTGAAACTTCTGAAACAGACTCGCTGGAAGAAGCCACGGAATACCTGGTGATTAAGCCCTCGCGGCTAAGGATGGTAACGGAAGATTCAGATAGTTCCATCAGTGTTATTCTCCAAACAAGGACGAATGGAAACTGGGAACCCTTTGAAGGTGCGGAAGTCGCTGTTTTTATCCAGCGGCGTTTTGGTAAGATACTGGTCGGCGAGGAATTTAATGTGACCGATGAGATTGGCGCCGTTGAGTTAACTTTTGATACGGAAATTCCCGGCGACGGCGATGGTCTTTTAACTTTGGAAGCGGCTATTGAAGACAATGACGAGTTAGGGAATGTCTATGCCACAACTCACGTCCAGTGGGGCCTTCCCCTGGTGATCGAGGACGGGTTCTACAAAAGAACATTGTGGGCGACACGGGATAAGACACCCTGGTGGTTGCTCATTTTCTCCAATGTTATGATCGCAGTTGTGTGGGGAGTTATTATTTATTTGATCATACTAATTTTTAGGATGAAAACTCTATCCAGAGAGGTTTCGGGTGATGACCCGGCAAGAAAACATTGAACTTTTATTAGGAATATGAAATTGAAAACGCTAACTTTTACCCTATGAAAATCTTCTGTATAAACGCGTTGTTGATCGTTAGTTCTCTTCTTCCCTTCCTGTTGCTTTCTTCTCCCGGCTTTCAGGATAAACCATGGAATGTGCCGGAGGCTTCACAGAAAATGAAAAATCCGACCAAAGGATCACCTGATGACATGAACATCGGAAAATCACTTTATGGCAAGCATTGCCGGTCCTGTCATTGTAAAAGCGGTGAGGGTGACGGTACAAAGGCAGCAGAACTGAAAACGGCACCTGGCGATTTTACCTCTGCGGATTTTCAGGCTCAAAGTGATGGAGCGCTTTATTATAAGACTACCGAAGGTCGCGATGACATGCCTAACTTCAAGAAAAAGATCGCAAGCGATGAAGACAGGTGGCTGATCATCCATTATCTGCGAACACTCAAACAATAATCCGTCTTGCGAAGTCTCAAGTAACACTTTCTTCCTCCCACGGCGCGCCTTTGATATAATGGATTTTCATGACTACCTATCTCGCCGTCACCGCCCTGATGGTAGACACACCCTGCTGTAAATATGCGAGCAGGTCCGCCATCTCCTGCTGACTCATGCTGCCTTCAAGACCTTCCATCATCATCGATGTTCCCAGTGAATTGAACTTTTTGATATCGGTCTTATTGATGGTAACAATTTCGCCACCCATTTTCTTGATCGTAATGGATTCATCTGTTTCAGAATCCACAATTCCCATATGCAAGTCGCCATCCTTCGTCTCCACCCTGTGGTTGATATATTTTGTATCTACCGCCGCATTTGGATCGAGAATATCGTGCAGCAGGGACTCCTTGCTTTTGCGGTTGATCTCAGTCAGAACAGGGCCGACACTCTGGCCTTCCGAGCCATAGATGTGGCAATGTCCGCAGACGTTCGTGAATACTTTTTTACCGTTTTCAGAGGAGCCCGTGAGGCTTAGGGCGCTTCTCATTTTGTCGATCGCGTCCTTCCGGTTCACTACTCCGGCATCGGAGAAGAGCGCCTGTGCTCTGCGCTTTGTGTTTTCATCATCAGTCCACCGCAGCAATGTTCTTCTGCGCTCCAGGTCAAAATTCATTTCCCCAATGTTGATAATTCCTTTTTCCAGCCCGGAAAGCAGTGCATCGTGATTTACTTTTTTGTATAACAGCACGTCGCTGGCAAATCTCCTTACCTGGGGCCCCAGGTCCGGCCATTTCTCAACGAGTTTCTTACCAATAGCCGGGTCGGTATACGCTGACAGTTGTTGCAAGGCCGCTTCCTGAATTTTAAGCGGTTCGGTATTTTCCAGACACGCAAAAAGAACGTCTGATTTTTGATTGTATGGCAGGAGCGAGATCATTTCGAGATGCTGCAGGCGCACGCTATCGGGTAATGATTTATCTATCACCGCTTTTACGGAGCTTTTGCTGGCTCTCAGAAATTCAGGGGAGGGGGGAAGCTTTAGAGTATGCCGCAGGGAGGCGGACGCTGAGACAAGCCGCATATCATCTGATTGCTCAAGGGTACGGATAGGTTGCAAGAGTGAGCTATTTCCCTGCGGGAGATTATTTTGCGCCAACTGACCAATAAGTTTCTCTTTTGTTTCAGCAGTCATGTTTGATTTTGCGATTGTCTCCAGTACTTTTTTGAGCCCGGGGAAGGTCGAACTGCTGACCATAGCCAGAGATTGCAGTAGGGGCTCGTTGTTCTTGTTTCCCAGCGTTGCGATGGATGCGAACAGATCTGAAGAGCCGTGTTTGGATGCTAGCGTGATGGCTGCAAAATTCCAGTCGTCCGATGGTTTACCAGCGGCAGTCATCAGGGTACTGAGGATATCGTCCTTATTTTTATCGAATGCATCGGGTGACAGGAGACTCGCGGACAGTGCCGCCTGCATTCTTACCCGCTGATCGCTATCGTTGCATGATCCCATGATTCTGTGAAGGACTTCTTCACTTGTTTGCAGTTTATTTTCCGCTACAAGCAACGCATTTTCCCTTACACCTGGTGCCTGATCATCCAGCGCCCGGAGCAATTGAGCTTCGGTTAACTTCCCGCTTGATTCCAGTACCCACATGGCGTGGAGGCGGGCCATGGGTGATTCGGAAGATAATAGTGCGCCGAGGTCCGCAACCTGCCGATCACTCAACGTCTGATCCGCCAGCAACCTGTGCGCTGTACTCCGGACCCACTGATTGGGATGAGATAAACTGTTGATCAGTCCCTCCGTGTTTTTGAATAGATTGAAATCAAATTCAGTTGATCTCGTGTTGGCTTTTGAAATCCTGTAAATCCGTCCCTTGTCCTTCCCTGCGTCGAGGTCCATGTCTTTTTCGAGCTCGTCCGGTATCCATTCGGGGTGTTCAATCACCTTCCGATACATGTCTACGACATACATAGAACCATCGGGTCCGACAGACATGTTTACTGGCCGGAAAGCGCGGTCACTGCTTGCAAGAAGATCTTTCTGTTGCAAGGTTCGTGAGGCGGTAAATGCGGCGCCTTTGGGTTTTATTTTATCGACATGGACGAGGTTCAGCACTACATCGGTAACCCACATGGTTTGTTCATACTCCGGACCAAACGCTCCACCGCCGTAGTAGGTGATGCCGCATCCTCCGGAAAAATATCCTGACTGCTCAGGGTGGTTCACGCGTGATTCCTGTTCACCGATAGGGTAGATGCGTCCCAGCCCATTTTCTTCATGATCGGAAACGTTCACCAGTGTATTGGCATTCAACATCCGGACGCCTTCTATATATCGGCCGGGAAAAACGAGGTGGGAAATGTGCCGGAGGTTGTGGGTTTCATAGATCCTTGCAAATTCGTCCACCCCAAGGCCAAATCCCCCTGAAGACCTACCGATGCGTTCCATAATTTTTTCTTCAGGTCTGAAACGCAGATCCTGACCGCGCATATCGATCGCGGTCGCGACAGAATCACCCCACCAGAAAGGTCTACCCGAATTGCCGCCATTGGCCGCGTAGATCCAGCTGTCGATCCCATGGGTGAGACCGTTATAATTGTGCTGAAGGTTTCCTCTTGAGAATCCGCCCATGAGGGTATCCACCGCATCAACTTTGTAATCGCCGTTTTCATCTTTCACGTACAACAGATACGGTGGCGCAGCCACGAGCACACCGGACTTATACGGCAGGATGGAAGTTGCCAGTTGAAGGTTTTCCGCAAAGACGAGGCTCTCGTCGTACACGCCATCACCATCTCCATCTTTCAAAACAATGATCCGGCTTTGCTGTTCACCAAACGGATAGCCGGGCATTTCCAGCACAAGCGCATCGCCATTCTCATTGAACTCAAGGTCGACGGGGTCCTTGACCAAAGGTTCGTTGGCCACCAATTCCAGGTTGAAACCGGATTCGATCTCAAAGTCCGGAGGAATGGTTGGTTTATTGTCGCATGAGAGAATCACAAAGATGGTGACGAAAAGAAAATGACGGGGGCTGAAGCGGTACATGATCAATCTGTTTAGGAGAGGTAATTTACAAAAGCGCACAGTTCTTCGGTAAAAATTATGCTTAGCGGTAGAACATGCGTGAATCTACATCCATTTCCGGGTGATATTATTTTCTGAAATCCACGACCAATCTTCCGGCATTTTTGGATAAAGAAACTTCCTTCGAGACACCATCGACAGTGATTTTATATTTCCCAAAGAATGCCGGAATGGACAATACCCCGTCTTTTCCCGCCGCGGTTCCCGAACTTTTTGTCCACCATTCCCTGAAGATCAGATTCTGATAAGCGAGTGCCGCGGGAGTGGGCGACCAGTCGCGCTTGTACAGGGATGATACCGGTATCCAGTTTGCACCTTCCCAGAATCCCCACATGAGGATGCCTCCAACCGCCGGGTGAGCGAAACAGATCCTGTAATAATCGACAAGTTCCTTCGCCCTTAATTCCTCCTCCTCGGGCGTCATCACGAGAATCCTTTCCCGGTGGTATTTTGAACGTTGACCGGGCATATTAAACTCCGTGATGCGGACGGGCAATTGGAAGACGGCCAGCGAATCCAACGCCCTCCTGAGTTCGTTGCGGTCGAATGTTTCTGCGTGAAGGTGCCCCTGAACGCCGATGCCGGCAATGGGAACCCCCTGTTTCAGCAACTTGCGGATGTGGGCCATATAATCTTCCAACCGGCTACCGGTCAGGATATCATAATCATTTAAGTACAGCTTTGCATCAGGGTCACCGTTGTGTGCCCACTGCGCCATGAGTTTCGTTATTTCAGGCCCAAGCCTGTCTTCATAATAGTTTCCATGGATCATCTCATTGTTGAGGTCGTATTCCACAAAGCGGCCCTTGTAGCGCGCGGTGATGGTCTCCGCCCTGTGCTGCAAGGTCCTTCTGAGTTCCTCATCATTCATTTCCTTCAGCCAGGGTTGAACGAACTTGTCAACTCCCCAAAACAGGTTGTGCGCACGGAGGGGAATATGATTTTCTTCCGTCCATTGTAAAATGCCTTCCACTACCCTGTAATTTACTTCGCCTTTGCGCGACTCCATACTTGGCCATTTCACTGCATTTTCCGTGACGGCTGAGTTAAAATTTTTGAGGAAATGTTCCCTGTATTGTTTCAGGTCATTTTCTGACCACGATCCACCCCCGGCGAGGTTGTTGGCGATGGCACATCCAAACCAGAATTCATGGCTGAGCTGTTCAACCTCCACCTTGTCGCCGGATTTTGCCCTAATGACCAGCTGACCCTTTCGGTGCCTGGCTATTTCATCCCCGATGCCCGGATACTGCGCGCGGGTTTCGGGAATGGCAAGGTGGCATATCGCAATAGCGCACATAAAGAATGTTTTCTTTATGTGGACAAGTTTTAGATCGTTCATGATCATAGGCAAGATCCGGATTTTCATAATCGCTGGTCCTTTAGACAGGTCGGTTCAAGAATACGCTCTTAAAATAGCGGATTTACCGCTGAGATTCAAGTACTGGCTTAAGGCGGGATCGCTGCCGATCAGTCCACCGCGATTTTAAGTAGCGTGTCGACCAGCTCATCCGGTTGACTGAAAAACGGCGAGTGGCTTGTCGCCAGCGTATATACTTTTTTACAGGGGGTCTCACGGTACATTTTCTGCTGGATAAAGGGAGTTACAGCCCGGTCTTCCGTGCATTCAATATAGTAGCGGGGAACCCTTCCGAAATTGTTCTCCGTCAGCCGCAGCGGCGTGACCCCGGTAATGGATGGTTCAGGGCTTAATAAAACCTTTGCCAGCTCGGTGATGTGGTCGTCACAATCATGATATAATCCCTCCTTGTAAATGACTTTGTCCAGGGTTGTGCTTTTGGTTTCCTCATGCATTGTTACATACGGCTTTAGTACTCCATTGGTGTCCTGCAATGAATACTCGCGCTGTGTTTTCCCATTCGGTATTAAGTAGGCGGCAAGATAGACCAGCTTTTCAATTTTGTCCGGTCTGTATTCCGCTGCCTGCGAGATCATGATCCCGTTCTTGCTGTGTCCGACCAAAATAACTTTTTCATCAACACCGTCGATTAATCCGCAAATTTTAGCTACCGCCATTTCCATGGTTACGTTCTGAACCGGGGTCTTATCCCTTCCCATACCCGGCAGGTCAATAGCGAATACGCGATGGCCTTTCTTTTCCAATAAGGGTGTTACTCTATGCCAGTTCCAGGCGCTGTGCCATGATCCGTGAATAATGATAAACGTTTTCTTTTCCATTTGTTTTTGATTGCTTACAGGACAAATGTAAAAGACAGGCCGACGGGTTAAAACCCGGAACTTGCTATGTTTTAGCATTATGCGACCGTGCGCTTAGGGCGTTACCTGTATCGATGATGTGGTTAAGATCTTTGATCAACATTCCTGGGTCGTTTTTAATGGAGTTTCCCTTTTTAAAAGGCATAGTCCCCATTTTTGTCGACGATAATCTTCAATTCTTTTTTTTCTTTCATGAACTTGTCGTAGCCGCTCTTCAGGTTGGACCAGAAGTCAATCAATTCCTGGTTTTCTTTATGGATGATCTTGTGCCTGTTAAAATTCTCGTCTGTCATTTTGAAAGGAAACACGTAAACGGGGATCTTTACCTGCCCGTTATTTCTGGCGTGAACAGCATACAAATATATTTCTTTGATCTTCTCGTTCGTCATCGGCAGACAACCGATCGTTACGCAGGCACCGTGGATATAAATGCTTCCGCCCAACCTTGGCGCGTTGCTTTTTTTGCGGTCTGAAAGGTTTGGATAGTTCAGCCCAAGGGACAAATAGAAATTGCTTGCCGGATTAAAGTGGTTGATATGGTAAAATCCTTCCGGCACCTGATAATCACCTTCCTTTCTTTTTGGTCCCAGCTGCCCCGAGCGGGAACAAATTTCGTAGGCAATCAGCTTTTTATAAACAGTCTCAGTTTTCTTCTTTGCGTAAACTTCAAGCTCATCATGGTCCTTATACGCAACCAGGAGAATGCTGAGGTTATCGGTTGTCAGTCCATTGTCTTTCAGTGCTTGCGCGATAACGTTTTCCTTTTCCAGGATGGAGGCTCTGACCCGTTCAAACTTTTTTTGTTCACTAAGAAAGTCTGGAGGAAACATCTCGGTGCGGTGTAGAGACCAAAAATCTTGCGTCTCTACACCGGAAAGGAACGCACCTATGATCACTGGGAAGAAGACAGAGCTAGCTTTCATAAGATGACATATGACATTCCAGAATAATTCATCAACTACCTCATGCCTGCATGTAGTAGAGACGTGGCATGCCTTGTCTGTACTACATCTACGGAAAACGAAACTAATTTAAGAAATCTATCGGAGATTTGACGGAAATATTTAGATGCACTGTTCTTGTCATTTATTTCAATTTTATTACTTTCTTTAATCTATGGGAGCGATGATCCATTCTGATTACTGGCCCTTTGCAGTACTACTGCTGAGTGTTGGCATGGTGGTGTTCCTGATCACAAGATGGCGTTTTCATCCCTTTATAGCGCTGATGCTGTCCGCCATATTTGTCGGGCTTCTGTCGCCAGGTTTACCCGTGATACCAGGTCAAGACCCGCTGGTGACAGTTG
>JBBEBN010000415.1:0-9539 GCA_040882305.1 Cyclobacteriaceae bacterium | reverse complement strand
ATAAAAGTTATCGGCACTCACTTTAGTCAGAAGTTCATTTTGTGCGCCAAACGCTCCATTGCTGAAGCTGTCCGGGCTGTTCTCATGGTTTCTTACAACGATCACCCTACCGTTTTTCCCCGCAAAGGTGGCCATTCCGTCGGGCGCGCCGGGAAGGAAAAGTCCATCGTCCATAAGGTCACCTTTTTTGCTGATGATCTTGTAGGTGAAGCCCTTTGGAAGATTGATGATGCCGGCAGGATCAGGCAACAACGGCCCATATCCCGGTGCGGCGGAGGCGAAAGTTGCGGCTTGAGCCGGGGATTTTATCCATTGATGTAATCCCATAAAGCCGAGCGTGGCCATCCCGCTGACTTTGATAAAATTTCTTCGTGATCTCATGTGTGGTTTATTATCGTATGCTTCGAGGACTTAGTATTCCAGGACTTAATATATGAAATCGGCAGGTAAAAAAAACCCCATTTTCCTTTACCGGTAATGCCCATGCCCTTATCCCCCTATGTCCTTTAGGCATCAACGTCTTCATACCCTGGCAAACGGATCAACACTACGGTCTTCCTGCCACTGATATTCCATCTCAAACGCAATGCGGCGCGCGAAGTCCACACCGTGTACATCGCTGAGGAATCCAAAAGTCATATCCATTCCGGCACTGACGCCGGAGGACGTATAGTATTTTCCGTCAACGGTCCAGCGCGCCTGGCGCATCCACTGAACGTTGCTGCCGAAGGATGTGGCCCATTCGAAAGCTTTCTTGTTAGAGGTGGCTTGTCTTCCATCCAGTAACCCCGTACGGGCCAGCAGCGCGCTTCCCGTACAAACGGTTAAAACATATCCTGATCCTTCTGATATTTTCCTGAGGCTGTCAAGCAACGACTGATTGTCCACCTCTGTTCTTGTGCCCGGACCTCCCGGAATCAGAAAAACGTCCGTGCCCTGACTGATTCTGTCGAGTTTTTCTGTTTCGATGGCGATGCCGTGTTGATTATGGATGATCGCTCCGTGTTCTGAATAAAAAGTAATGCGGTAATGATCCTTGATCCTTCCCATGATCTCCACGGGACCAAAAACATCCAGTGTTTCAAAACCATCAAAGAGTAAATTCCGGTATTCATCTTTTTTCTACTGTTAAATCCCGATAGGAGTTGAATGGGCAGTATCTGCCTTCCTTGCCACCTTCGAATTTAATAAAGATATGGTACAATTTCGCACGGGGCGCTGGGAGGGAACACTGTTAAATGTTCAAAAACATGTTTGTAAAAAGTGATAATCGCTTAGCTTGGCAAAGGTTATTCAAAAATATCAGTTACTATGGGTGATTCACGCAGGGATTTTATAAGGAAAAGCGCCGCAATTACCGCGCTTTCGTCAGTGGGATTGCAAGAAAATGCCGTAGCCGAAGGAAAGCGCTATGCGGGGGACGAGAAGATTGAACTGTGCCTCGCTTATTTCTACGGTCTGCAGGAAAGAAAGATGGCTCTTTCAAAACAGATGGGTGTAACGGGGGTAGTATCCCCCTCGAGTCCCTGGATGCTGAACATGCGGGACACAAATCCATGGACACTTGAGGCGCTTACTGCTGTGAAAGATGCTTACGCGCAACGCGGAATGCAATGGAAAGTACTGGAAGGAACACCTCCCCTTGACAAGGCGAAGCTCGGTATCGCCGGCAGGGATGAGGAAATTGAAAACTTCATTACCCTGATCAGGAACATGGCGCGTATCAACGTGAATATCATTTGTTACAACTGGATGCCTGTCATCAACTGGGCCCGTACGGACTTTGAAAGGAAGGGAAGGGGAGAGGCGCTGGTTACGGCTTTTAGTTACGAGTCGGTGAAGGATCTTCCGGTGACCGAACATGGGGACGTGAGCCCTGATACCATGTGGAAAAATCTTGAGTATTTTCTGAAGGCTGTTGTTCCCGAAGCGGAAAAGAACGGAATTAAACTTGCGTTGCATCCGGATGACCCGCCCGTACCTTCTATCCGCGGAATTTCCAGGATCATGACATCAGCAGATGCTTTCAGGAAACTCATTGAGTTGGTGCCCAGTCCCAACAATGGACTTACCCTATGTCAGGGCACGTTTGCTACCATGGGCGAAGACATTCCCGCCGTCATTAAATATTTTGGGAAACGGCGCAAGATCTTCTTTGTTCATTTCCGCGACATTCGCGGCGATAAGTGGAACTTCGAAGAGACTTTTCACGACGAAGGTAAAACGGATATGTACAGGGCGATGAAGACCTATTATGAAGTGGGGTTCAACGGTCCTATGCGTCCTGACCACGTCCCGACCGTCGCAGGCGATAATAACGACCATCCCGGGTACAGCGAGCTCGGTACACTCTTCGCTATCGGATACATCAAAGGATTGATGGAGGCAGCCGGGAAGGAGGGGGGTTGAAGTTTGAAAGGAACGTACCAATTAGCAGCCGCCTGTTATTAGTTGCAGTTGCCGGTGGATTCGTTTGTTTGAAACGTTGTGTCACCTTCGGAACCCTTGCAGGCTCGGAACCCAGGCCGCTACGCCGCGTCATTTTGTATATCCCATGTCCCACCTGTGTGGAATAATCCTACAGGCCGGAGCGGCCTTTAATTTCCTCCTGCCGTTTCATAAAACTGTAATGCAGGCAGTTAGCATCTTTCGATCTCTTCTGGTATAGCATTCGCAAAGGAGAGTATGAAATTCGTATTCGTTCAACTAAAGAAAGAAATTATGAGAAAATTATTGTTAGCAGTGTGTTTGATGTTCGGGGGTGCTACCCTCGTAAGTGCACAAGATCAGTCCGCTACAACCGACCAGACGCAGACAACCCCTGAGCAGGATCAGGATCGTCAGGAAATTACTGCCAGCGAGCTTCCCGAAGCCGTGTCAGCAAAATTGGAATCTGCGGACTTTTCGGGTTGGACTGTAGAAAATTGCTACAAGAAAACAGGTGAAAATAACATGGCAGTTTATATCGTAGAGCTTAAGCAGGGAACTGAAACGAAAAAAGTGAAATTCGACGCGGACGGCAACAAGCTGGAACACGATAAAAAAGATAAAAGCTATGACAAAGCTGATCAAGAGGAAGCCAAGCCTGATCAGCAATAAGACTTCACTTTTTGGGTATTAGGTAAGTAGTTAGAAGTAGTAGTTAGGTAGTTAATAGTAGTAAGTAGTTCGGGCAACATTATAGTAGGCTGAACATAGGAAGGTGCCATGTAAAAGTGGCACCTTCTTTTATTTTCTATGGGCACGAACTCCCCGCATTCGTTTTCCGGCGGAGGAAAACCCCGGACGTCCACTTTATAAATATCTGACAAAGCCACATTCCTTCTCGCCAAATATTTATTTTTGTGGCCTATGAACTTTAGCTTATTAAAGGATTCCCTTGAAGGGGAGCTCTTTACTGACGAAACGACCCAACGGTTATTTGCTACGGATGCCTCTGCCTACCGGGAAATTCCCATTGCAGTGGCTTTTCCCAGGAACGAGGAGGACGTTTTAAAGCTGATCCGGTTTGCCACCGCGAACAAGACCTCCCTTATTCCCCGCGCGGCGGGCACCTCTCTCGCAGGGCAGGTGGTGGGTAAGGGGATTGTTGTCGATATATCAAAGTATTTCAACAGGATTTTAGAGATCAACACGGCAGAAAGATGGGTCATTGTAGAGCCGGGCATTGTACGGGATGACCTTAATCGGCACCTCAGGAAGCACGGTTACTACTTCGCACCCGAAACTTCGACGGCAAACCGGGCCATGATCGGCGGGATGATCGGAAATAACTCATGCGGTTCCAATTCAGTGGTTTACGGAAGTACGCGCGAACATCTTCTGGAAGTAAGTACCCTACTTTCCAATGGAAGCAACGTTTCGTTCGGGCCAATAGCCCCCGAGGAATTACTAGCCAGGGTCAATGGCTTGGCGGATACGCTGGAGAACAGACTTTACAGGCATATCCATACTGTCCTTTCCGATCCTGAAAACATTCGGGAAATAGAAAAAGAATTTCCCAAGCATTCTATTCACAGAAGAAATACGGGATATGCCATTGATATGCTGGCAAGGATGCAGCCATTCAACCGTGAAGGGCAGCCTTTTAATTTCAGTAGCCTGATCGCGGGCTCCGAAGGAACGCTTGCTTTTGTCACCGCCGCGAAAATCCGGCTGACGCCCCTGGAACCACCTTATAAGAAACTCGTGTGCATCCACTGCGGCAGTATAGATGAATCGTTGCGGGCAAACCTTGTTGTCTTGAAATACCTGCCTTCCGCCGTGGAGTTGATGGACCATTATGTCTTTGAAGCGACGAAGCGCAATACGGGGCAGACAGAAAACCGCTTTTTCATACAAGGAGATCCGCAGGCCATCCTGGTTGCCGAGCTCACGCGCCAGTCTGCGGAACAGGCAGAAGCAGACGCAAAAGCCCTCGTCGAGGATCTGAAAAGTCAGGGACTGGGTTATTCGTACCCGGTGATCGGCGGTGAAGACATCAAAAAGGTGTGGAACCTGCGGAAAGCCGGGCTTGGGCTTTTGTCCAACGTTCCGGGTGATAAGAAGCCGGTGCCAGTGATTGAAGATACCGCCGTGGATGTAAATGACCTCCCTGCCTATATTTCTGAATTTGGCGAGATCCTGAAGAAACGCGGGCTTTACAGCGTGCATTACGCCCATGCAGGATCGGGAGAATTGCACCTGCGGCCTCTTATCAACCTGAAAAGATCGGAAGGTGTGAAACTGTTCAGGGAGATTGCAGAAGACAGCGCCGCGCTGGTGAAAAAATATCGCGGCTCCTTGTCGGGAGAGCATGGCGACGGAAGGTTGAGGGGTGAGTTCATTCCCAGGATGATCGGAGAACATAACTATAGACTGATCAGGGAGCTCAAAAGGGTATGGGATCCGAATAATATTTTCAATCCCGGAAAAATAGTGGACACCCCGCCGATGGATACCAACCTGCGGTTCGAAAGAGACCAGGTCACCAGAGAGTTTGATACCATTATGGATTTTTCCGGAAATCAGGGTATCCTGCGCGCCGCCGAGCAGTGCAATGGATCCGGCGATTGCCGCAAGACGGAGCTGAGTGGAGGTACGATGTGTCCCAGCTATATGGCTACACGCAGCGAGAAAGATACTACCCGGGCGCGTGCGAACATTTTGCGTGAAATGATCACGAGGTCTGACAAGGCTAATCCCTTCGCCCATGATGAGATCGCCGAAGTGATGGACCTTTGTATGAGTTGCAAGGGATGCAAGTCGGAATGTCCTTCCAATGTCGACATGGCCAAGCTGAAACAGGAGTGGCAATATCAATATTACAGGGAAAAGGGTGTGCCCCTGAGGAACAGGCTGATCGGTAACTTTGCGCTGGGGATGAGGCTTGCCAGCGTTTTTCCCTGGGCCTATAATCTTGTCTTGAACAACAGGACCATCGGAGCACTCATCAAAGACATGATTGGCTTTGCCCGGGAAAGGAGCATGCCGCATATTTCCCCTATCGCATGGAAAAAATGGTTTACCCGCGAATTCAAGCCTGCGGTTAAAAATCCGGTGAAAACAGTATATCTTTTTATTGACGAGCTGCTGAACTACAACGAAGCGGAGATCGGTATTACCACGGTCAAGCTACTGGATAGGCTAGGGTACCGGATGGTGCTATTGGATCATTATGAATCCGGGAGAAGCTTTCTTTCAAAAGGCCTGCTGGAAGAAGCCAGAAAACTGGCGAAGAAAAATGTGGCGTTGTTCAGCGACCGGATCACGCATGAAACGCCGCTGATCGGAGTGGAGCCTTCGGCAATACTCACCTTCAGGGATGAATATCCTGACCTGCTGAGAGGCGAGGAGAAGGAAGCCGCCCGGAAGATCGGTTACCATACACTGATGATCGATGAATTCCTGTCGAAGGAAATGGATGCCGGAAACATCGATCTGAGCTTATTCAAAGACCAGGGGCATCTGATCAAGTTACACGGCCATTGTCAGCAAAAAGCGCTTTCCACCCTGACCCATACCAAAAAGATCCTTACACGGATGGGAAATAATACGGTGCATATCATCCCTTCCGGATGCTGCGGTATGGCCGGATCATTTGGTTATGAAAAAGAGCATTACGAACTTTCCATGCAGATTGGCGAGCTGGTGCTTTTTCCGGCGGTAAGGAAACAGGGAGAAGAAGTGATTATTGCTGCACCCGGGACCAGTTGTCGCCACCAGATCAAGGACGGTACCGGAAGGCAGTCATTCCATCCGGTGGAGATTTTGTGGAAAGCGTTGAAGTAATAAAAAATATCAAACGGCAAGTCATGAAAAATCACCTCTCGGTTTTGTTCCTCGTCATTCTTCTCGGTTGTCAGTCGTCCCGGCAACAAGATACGTCCGGAGGATGGGTCCAGTTATTCAATGGCAGGGATATGAATGACTGGCGAGTCAAGATCACGGGATATCCCCCTGGTGAAAATTTTGCGAACACCTTCCGGGTGGAGGAGGGGAATTTAAGAGTGGTATATGATGGATATTCTGACTTTCAGGAGAAGTTCGGCCACCTGTTTTACAAGCAAAAATACGGTCATTACCTGCTGGGAATAGAATACCGGTTTGTCGGCGAGCAGGCTCCCGGTGGACCGGGTTGGGCCATCAGGAACAGCGGGGCCATGCTGCATTCGCAGGATCCTGAAACCATGATGAAGGACCAGGATTTCCCTATTTCCATTGAGGTTCAATTGTTGGGAGGCAACGGTGAGAGTGAGCGGACAACGGCAAATCTTTGCACACCGGGTACTAACGTGGTTATGGATGGAAAACTTTTTACCAATCATTGCATCTCGTCGAAATCAAAGACCTACCACGGCGACCAGTGGGTGCGCGTGGAGGTACTGGTCTTAGGTAATTCGCTCATGGAACACTTTATTGACGGACAAAGTGTTCTCAGATACGAAAAGCCGCAGATCGGAGCCGGAAATGTTATCAACTTCGATCAATCTGTAAAGCGGGACGGAAAATTATTGAACGAGGGTTATATCGCCCTTCAAAGTGAAAGCCATCCCGTGGAATTCAGGAAGGTTGAATTATTCAACCTGGAAGAATATGCCGATGATCCGGCGGAATTAGAAGGAGTTTTGAAAAGATTAAAGATCCGGTAAACAGTGATCCCAGTGCGGGTAGACGTAGAGACGCACGATTTTGCGTCTCTACGCCGACGCCACGCCTTTCACTCATGCAGCCAGGACCTGCCAATCATATTTCCTTGATATAAATATTCCTGAATTGAACCAGACTGGGTGGGCTGACCCATTCTCCGTTGCGTTTGGAGCCGTGGTGTTGCAGGCCGATCCTTCCGTTTTCGGGCAGATCAGGTAGCAGGGCATTCTCGATAACAAGAATACCATTCAGTTCAACGGTCATCCTGTTGCCTTTCATGGTGATCTTGAAGGTATTCCACTCACCAATATTTTTGTCCGCGTTGACCCTTGGAGTGACACCCTTTCTTACCTCGGCCGGCATCTTGTCGTCCATACGGTAGCCATACACTTCTCCGGATCCTATGGGCCAGTTCCAGATGTTGGCCTGGCATTTTCCTTCACCACGCAGCAGAATACCGGAATCGGAATCAGGTACTCCCATCGTTATTTCTTCACCTTTCTCATTCTTTTTGTGAAGTCCGGTGGGGAGAATAAGTGGTACGTTGGGATTCGTCCATGGCACTTCCTTGATACGCCATTCAACATGCAGTATAAAGTCCTTGTATTCCTTTGCTGACCAGAGATTCTTGTCCTCCGCTTCGCTTTCAGCATCATAATCGATGACACCATTCAGAATCTTCCAATGGCCGTTGTCGCCTTCAGGCACCTTCCAGTTGGCGAAAGTTTTTCCGTTGAAAAGGGATACAAATCCATCGGGGATCTTTTTGCTTTCCTGAGCGAAAACCAGTGTGCCTATCTGCATGAGCAGAAATGTTGAAATGAAAAATCGCATATACATTCTTGGTTTGTTTAGCTGTTTGCAGTGAAAATTATTTTTGTTCTTTCCCCTGTGGCTGAAAAATAAAATCTGTCCACTCCTTGCTTTCAAAAATTGCCGCCGCGCCGCCAGAGGGCTCCAGATAGCTTCCGCTGACCAGGTAGTCGCTTAACTCCAGTGCAAGATTTTTTAACGGCCGAAAAGCTTGCGTCAGCCGTTCAGTTTCGGGCATTCCCACTGGCCAATACTCATCGCGCGCTTCGGTTGATTCAATAGCGAAAATCGTGATGTAATTTCCCTTCGCATCACCTGCCACAGCCTTGTATGTGAGCAGGTGCATGTTGGGTAGTAAATTTCCGACTGACGGGTGCATTTTTTCGACGACGAATTTTTCGAAGTCTGTCGTCCGGGTGTTTTTCACTTTTAAATAATGTATGCCCAAAATATCAATATGTGGGAGAGACTCAAATTCATCGGCTCCCAACAGGTGATATTCTGTAAAATCATTTGGGTTATCGAGGAGATCCGAAGCTTTTTTTGAATTTCCGGACAACAAGACATCATCTGAAAAAGGGCTGCCTGCAGGAAGGGAAGCTTTTCGGTCCGCTATTTTGTTCAGCCTGCATACTAACAGATATTCTCCCTTTCCCTTTCCGCGGTCAGCCTCAAACAGGTGGAACCCCACCCGCTGCTTTCTATCGTTCCATGCGGGAGCAATATCCTGATGAATATACCTCCTCAATGCCTCTTTCGGTACATCTTCCTTCAGGACAGGGTAGTTCATGATGAGTACCTCACCCATTTGCATTCCCTGTCCAAGGGAGGCTTGGGTGATCACAACCATCAGCAATATGTAGCAACTTTTTTTGACCGCAGTTTTCATTGTATTGATTTTGGATGGGTTTTGGCCCTGTTTATTAAAGTTAACCCTTGGCGGCTTAAATGCAAAACCAGCCACGTCAATTGTATTTTTCTAGGGGATAACGACAATTATTTTTATCTTCACTAAGAAACATCCTTAATCAAGACAAAGATGGATTTGGTCCGTATTCGATCCCAGTTCTTTCTGCTATTTTTATTTCTTCTTGTTGCCTCCTGTTCAGAGAGAAAGGCCGCCACGCTCAAGCCTCAGGGATATGAAGCGCTTAACATCCTTACCGTAGAGCGCGGAGACCTGAATGCGGTCTTTGTCGACAACACCGGATTTAAACCCGATCACAGGCCAGGCTATAACGGGATCGCGCAATTATACCACGTTCAGGAAGATTCCAGTGTATTCGTTCCTGCTTTGGCAGGCTTTAACCTGGAACATGTCTTTGGGGGCGACAGCCTATACCAGCTTTTCGAGCCGCGGCTGCACCCCATGACACTTTACCGTAAAACGGACGACGAAGTCCTTCTTTACCAGACACCGACACCATTGTCCGGAGTTGAGTCACTCACTTCCTTTAAGGCTGCGTCTCCACATTACATCGACATTACTTTTGAATGCATCTTTCACCAGGAGGGCTTTTTCACGCATGACTACGCTGGACTGTTCTGGGCGAGCTACATTCACGAACCAGATGATAAAAAAATATACTTCAAGGGCG
>JBBEBN010000414.1:0-9549 GCA_040882305.1 Cyclobacteriaceae bacterium | reverse complement strand
GGTTTCTACCCGGTTGACAATGACACACTCCGAAAACCGCCACTACTCATATGTTCAACGTTGTGGGGCATGTGCTTGACCGACACGCAGACAACCGAATTTTCGCTAAATTGGACTCAAAATCAAAACAAATGACTGGAGAGGCATTAATAAAGAAAACCATTGATAATCTGACCTAACTTCCGGACCAAAATTAATGGAGGTTTCGGACTTGTGCGGAATTTCTATTGAGGGAATTCAAAAACCAGCAAAATAAGAATATGAAAATTATTACATTAAAACTCGCAGTACTATTTGTAGCACTAAGCATAACGCTGACAGGATATCCCCAGGAAAGGTTAACTGAATGGGCTACTGAAATTGATACCTACGCATCCCTGAAAGAGGCAGCAACTGAAAATCCGAATACCATTATAAAACTTTCACTTTTCGGCGAGGAAGTCGATAATTGGGGAACGGTATGCAAATACACAAAGCTTCAGGGATTGGAATTAATTGATATGTTTGACGGAAACTTCCCGAAATGCATTTGTGAGCTCAAAGAATTACGTTTTCTCAGTGTACGCAATAATAAGCTTTTTACTCTTCCTGAAGAGATCGCCAATTTGAAAGACCTGGAAATTTTGGATCTCTATTGGAACGAAAATCTAAATGAACTTCCCCGGGACCTGGAAAAGTTATCTAAAATCCGGAGTATTAATATTGGCGGGAATCCCAACCTAGATTTGAGTAAAGTCTTTGCGCTCTTAGCGAAATTATCTGATTTAAAGAGGGTAACACTAAGTTTTAATAAAATAAAGTCGCTGCCGCCTGAAACAGGGCTTTTAACCCAGGTTGAAGAATTGATAATTGACAATAACCTGCTAAAAGAATTACCCGCGGAAATGTCTGATATGAAGAGCCTTAAACGGATCGTGTTAACCAATAATAATTTTACTTCTATTCCAAAAAGTGTTTTTACTCTTCCACGCATAACGGAAATTGATTTGGCAAATACCTATGAAGAAGATCTGGATGCCTCGCTGCGCGGAAGCTATAGTCATAACAAAATCCCGCAGGAGGACGTAAAAGCTTTGAAAAAAGCCCAGCCCGATATAAAAGTAATCCTGAAGTATTGAAAACCCACCCATAATTCGGGGACCATCGTGAATCGTGAATGGGGCGCGCGTGGACTTTTGCTTACATCAGCCCGCCCCCTGTTCACTTCCAGCATCGTAAAACCGCCGTTGGCGTGTTGAACACTGCCGCTTGCTTCCCCTATTTTCTTAATTAACTAATTTTTTAGTTTAATTATTTGGATATGTTCAACTAAGTTTTTAGTTTTGAACTGAAGGTTGAATATATATCCTGAAAAAACATCCTTTCGTGGCGAGGAGGATAGTTTGCATGCCTGAGGTGCGGCACCAACTTAAGCCTCAGCGTCAACGAGCCTGATGAACTTTGTAAAGAACTTAAAGACAGGAACTCATGAGCAATTATCTGATAGAACTTTCGGTTATCCATATTGCATTGATGCTGGGATATTGGCTCTTTCTGAGAAAAGAACGGCAGTATGCTAAAATGAGGTTTTACCTTGTTGCCTCTACCCTTCTGGCACTTATCATTCCATTGCTGAAACTACCAAAGCTATTATTTAGCAGCATCGAACCGATTGATGGCGTAACTATGGTAGCCATTCCACTGGATGCCATGACCATAACTCCAGCGGCTGATATGTCAATCTCGAGCTATGATCTGCTGATCTGGATCTATGCAGCGATCAGTGTATTCTTTCTGATCAAATTCTTAAGCGGTGTGCTCTACTTAATCTACTTAGAGCGCAAGAGTAGCTATCAGAAATTTAATGACCTGTACATCCGCAGAGTCGGGAATATTAATGGAAGTTTCACCTTTTTCAATTGGATATTCCTCAGTGATGAAATCGATAAAAACCAACAGGATTATGACGTGATCCTAAAGCATGAAAATGCACATGCTTCTTTGGGGCACACCTACGATTTAATGTTCTTCGAGCTGTTCAAAGTGTGCTTTTGGTGGCTCCCCACTGCATGGTTTATCAATAGAGAAATTAGAGAAATACACGAATATCAGGCTGATGCCTGCGCACTGAAGTCGTACAATGTTGACCAATATTCGTCCATACTGATCAGTTCTATTTTAAAATCAAATGGACTGAGCCTGGCCAGCTCGTTTCATGATAGTTTAATTCTAAAACGACTAAAAGCAATGAAACAACAAGCAAAAAATGTGAGTCCCTGGAAACTTGGGGCCCTGTCCGCACTGTTCGCTTTGCTGTTCACCGTATTCGCATGCAGCGAAGACCCGAACAAGAATACACAGGAGATTGGTAGCGAAAGCAACAAACTCGAAGGAGACATTTTTACCATCGTGGAAAGGCAACCAGAATTTGAAGGAGGAATAGGCGCTTTCCGCAGTTACATAATGAATGAAATTAAGTATCCGTTACAAGCGCGGCAGGCGGGTGTTGAGGGACAGGTAGATGTCCAGTTCGTAGTTGGGAAAGATGGTTCGTTATCAGACGTAAGGGCTATCAAAGGGATTGGTGCAGGCTGTGACGCTGAAGCTGTAAGAGTCATGCAAAATGCTCCTCGGTTCAAGCCCGGAACTCAGAATGGCAAGCCTGTATTTGTGCGAATGGTAGTGCCGATAACATTCAAGCTCAACGAAGGCAAGGTTAATCCTGACAACAGCACACAGGGAATAATTGTCGTAGAGGAAGTCGAACCAAAATATGAAAAGTTCAAAGTAGACGCCAACTACGCCAACGGTGAGTGGTCCGGTACTGTCTATGACGAGGAGGGCGGGGGACTTCCCGGCGCCAACATCGTGGTAGCTGGGACCACAACCGGAACCGTATCCGGTCTGGATGGCGCTTTCAAAGTTAAGGCCGATGAATCCAAAGACCTCTATATAAGTTTCATTGGGTACGAAACTGTGAAAGTAGAGAGAAAGTAAGGGTAAGCCTGCTGCCAGAAAGGTTTTGTGCATTTTCAGGATCGAATTTCTGAGTTTCCCTCACCCTGCGGGGAGGAAGAAACCATGGAAGCCCCGCCGGTGCAAAAAGACAAGTTGGGTGCTTCCACTCAGGGCACGTTCAACGATAGAGACACTCAAACTGCTTCAAGCACCGCCATTTCGAACCCCTTGCAGGAAGGCTTTTTGCGCTCCACACGAGACTCAGGCTCAGGGGAAAGGATGGGTTCATTCTGTGGTTCTCCCATCAGAAATTTATTAATACCGGCGGCAGCTTTCCTGGCTTGACCCATAGCCTGAATAACCGTGGAGCCTCCCGTTATGGCATCGCCCGCGGCAAAAACACCGGTCTTACTGGTTTGGCAGGTGGCCTCATCCACTAAGATCACACCCCGTTTGTTGGTGCGAATGGCGGCATCGGTAGAAGGAATAATAGGATTCACGCTGCACCCTAATGACATCACCACTGTGTCGCAATCCTCGGTAAAAAATTTTCCGGTTGGCACGGGTTTTCGTCTGCCCGTTTCATCCGGTGACGATAGTTCCATTTGCTCGCAGCGGATCTGCCGTACAAAATTCTTTTCATCTACTATGAACTCAACGGGGTTCGAAAGCCAACGCCAGTTGATAAATTCCTGCTCAGCATGCTTCAGCTCTTCGGAACGGGCTGGCGCTTCCTCATGCGACCTTCGGTAGTAACAAGTTACATCAGCGCCCAGTCTTTTCGCGGTGCGCAGCACATCCATGGCAGTGTTTCCTGCCCCAATTACGGCTAGTTTTTTCCCCGAATAAAGAGGCGTGCTGTAGTCGGGAAACTTATGGGCATCCATCAAATAGATGCGCGTGAGGTATTCGTTGGCCGAGTACACACCATTGGCATTGGAACCGGGAATGTCGAGCATTCGAGGCAAGCCGGCACCGGTACCAATGAACACAGCATTAAACCCTTCCTGAAATATCAGATCGTCCACCGTAAGAATTTTTCCAATCACCATGTTGTACACAAACTTCACGCCCAGGCTTTCGAGATAGCCAATGTCGTCATCAATAATCTGCAAGGGCAAACGAAAGCGCGGGATACCATAGACCATCACGCCACCTGCCCGGTGCGAGGCTTCAAATACAATCACCTCATGTCCTTTCATGATCAGCTCATGGGCGGCGGTAAGTCCTGCCGGGCCTGATCCAATGATGGCAACTTTCTTTCCTGTGGAAGGAGCTTTGTTCGAAAGATTTGTTTTTCGGTGCTGCCGTTCATAATCTGCAGCATAGCGTTCCAGATTTCCGATGCCTACCGGGTGATGATTCTTGCCCACCTTGCAAACGGCCTGGCACTGCTTATCCTGAGGACATACGCGGCTGCAGGCGGCCGGAAGAAAATTGGCCTGACGTATTACTTCAGCAGCTCCGGCAATATTACCTTCTTCTATGAGTTTGATGAAACCCGGTATGTTCACTCCCACAGGACAAGCACCCACGCACAAAGGTTTCCCGCATTGCAGGCAACGCATGGCCTCCAGGTGTGCCTGTTCATCACTATACCCGATGGGTACTTCGTCAAAATTTGTAATTCTGATTTCGGGCGGCCTCAACGGCATTTCCTGGTGTGGTAACCTGAGTCGTTGTTGGCTGCTCAAATTGGTGCTGCTAGTAATCACATTCTTCATGCTTTAAGGTGTTCAATCTGGCCAGGGCGATCTTCTCTTCTTTCACAAACATCTTTTGCCGTTTCATCAGGTTTTCGAAATCCACGAGGTGTCCGTCAAAATCCGGCCCGTGAAAGCAAGCGAACTTCGTTTCGTTGCCAACCGATACCCGGCAAGCTCCACACATGCCCGTGCCATCAACCATAATGGCATTCAAGGATACAAAGGTTTCAATCTTCAAGGGACGTGTCATTTCACTCACCGCCCTCATCATCGGTACCGGGCCCACGGCCAGTACATGAGTGATATTTTCTGTTGACAGAATGTCCTTGAGTGCATCGGTTACCATGCCTGCCCTTCCACATGAGTCATCATTGGTGGTGATCATTACCTCATCACATACGGTTTTTAATTCATCGATCATGATGAGGCCTTCCTTGTTGCGCGCCCCTACTATGCCAATCACTTTGTTACCTCGCGCCTTCAAATCCTTAGCCGTTGGAATGATGGCTCCGGTGCCATAACCTCCGCCGATGACCACACAAGTGCCAACTGTTTCTGGAAGTCGGGAACGTTCGCCGAGCGGGCCCACTACATCTTTGAATGTATCACCCTTTTGCATCCGGTTGATTTCCGTAGATGTTTTTCCTACAGCGGAAACGATGATTTGAAGCGTTCCCTTGATGCGATCCCATCCGCAAACGGAAAGAGGAATGCGCTCACTCATAGAATAGGGCCTGACAATGATAAACTGCCCGGCTTCTATTTTTCGTGCGATAAATGGTGCCTCAATGGTAAAGTGAAATGTATTGGTGCAAAGATATGTCTTGGTTAAAATGCGGAAACTTTGGTTGTATGCCTGAGCCCCCGGCTGGCTACAGGAAAAGTATTTCATAAAGTGCTCCGCCTCCTGGCGAACGATGAAGGCACTATCCCAATGGTGGCGTGCATCTTTGCCTGTAATTTCGAGGAATATCGAATGTACTTTTTTCTGGTCGGGGGCGGAAAGAAGATTCCTTCGCACCATTTGGCCCAGGATGCGAACAGCGTTTTTTCGTACCAGCGCCTGCCTGCCAGATACGAAACCAACCGCCAACTCAAATAAGATGCTTGTCAGCTGCGGGTCAACTTTAATTCCTTTCGATCTTTCAACCAGTCGGCCAATGGCATATAAAGCCATGGACGAGAGATGATAGTTTTCGTGCCTGCTGGCGCTGATCAATAATGGAATTGCCTCCTTTACTTCCGAAAGTTTGAAGTACGATAATGTTTGGATCAGATTTATTTGGGCATGTTCATCACCGCGATAGTGTTCCCATTCATGCAACATGTAGTCAAGCCCTGGCTTACCAATCTTTGCCAGCGCTGTTCCCAGGTAAGCTGCCGATTCACCGTCTAACTCAGTAATCTCATGAAAGAGGAAAGGCACCACATCTGTACCAAACCCGGCTAATTGCCGCTCGGTTTGGATAGCCAACTTGAGCATGGTTATCGAGCCGGAATTCTGAAAGAGATAAAAGAGGGAAGCCAGCGCGTCGGACAGGTCAATCTTTTCTTCGTGTGAAAAATTCTCGATCTGGTCTATTTGGTTGAGCGCCTGGCGAAGGACTTCTGCTTTATTCGACTCAAGTTTTCTGATAATATCCCCGATTCTGGTGGTCATGGTCACCGTAAGTCCACTATTCGTTGCGCTCACGTGCCATAGATACGAAAACCACTTGTGCCCGGAAATAACATTCGTCATGCAGAGGAATGATTTCTATCATACGGGCGCTTTCCTCCTGGTCTTATTGAATTGGAGCTTGGTCTTATTGCCCTTTTCAGTGATCTCAAAAAACAGCTTATTGACGTTCCATTCGCCTTGTCATTAATGAAATCCAAATGGGCGTCCACCGGCCTCCGCAAAAATCAAAGCCCCCGCCAGAAGCCACACCGGTTTCATCGTATCCGAAACACTTTTCACGGTAGTCGGCTATTTCCTTGAGATCTTTCGGCCAGTCCTGCAACCAGGAATTTTTCATTTTTGAATCAGGTCCCACAAATTGCCATACAGGTCTTTGAATACGGCCACCGTTCCATAGCTTTCAACTGTAGGCTGTCTCACAAATTCAACACCGTTCCCGGAGTATCTATGATAATCATTCCAGCAATCATCCGTCTGCAGGAAAAGAAATACCCTCCCTCCCGTCTGATTTCCGATGCGGGTTCTTTGCTCATCCGATGCCGCTTTCGCCAACAGCAGACAGCAACTTCCCGTGTTGTCGCCGGGAGCCACCACCACCCATCGCTTCGTCTGCGATAAGACTGTGTCCTCAATTTTCTTGAAACCAAGTTTTGTCGTATAAAACTCGATGGCCTCATCATAGTCATTTACCAGGATCGAGATGTGTGCTAACATTTGTGCCATGGCGTCGAGTTAGTTATTCGCTGCGGAATCGGAAACTAAGCAAAATATTGCGGGTTTCATTGGGCCAGATTCTGTTCAATGATTGTTGGGCGAACTATTGTAATCCGAAGCGGGTTACGAATGAAGATGAATACGGAATCAGCCGTCGTCCACGACTATAATATTCACAAGCTGTATCGCGCTGCCGCTGCGCTGGTTGCGTTCACGATCGTCTACAACCTTTTGGAGGGGGTTGTTTCAGTGTACTTTGGAATTGAAGATGAGAGCCTGACGTTGCTCGGGTTTGGGGCGGATAGTTTTATTGAGGTTATGTCCGGCATAGGCATTGCCCACATGATCTATCGCATCCGCCGCAATCCGCAAGAAAAGCGTGATAACTTTGAACGAACAGCGTTGCGCATCACGGGGACCGCATTCTACATCCTCGTCGCCGGCCTGGTAGTGACAAGTGTTCATAACATCCTCACCGGCCACCGTCCGGTGACAACTTTTTGGGGGATCGTGATTGCCGGCATCTCCATCCTGATCATGTGGGCGCTGATCCTGGCTAAATCGAAAGTAGGACGCGAATTGAATTCACCCGCAATCCTTGCAGACGCCCAATGCACAAAAGTTTGTATCTACATGTCGCTGATCTTACTCGGAGCAAGCGCCATCTACGAACTTACCGGCATACCGTATATCGATAGCATCGGAACACTCGGCCTGGCTTTCTTTTCATTCAAAGAGGGAAAGGAATGTTTTGAAAAGGCCAGTAGTGACAATGCGTGCTCGTGTGATCAATGTTGAAGCTCTAACTGGCTTCCCGGCAACTGGCAAACGGAAAACCGGACTACTCCCCCGACAACGGCACCAGCTTCGCCGTCAGATCCGGGTCAGCCATCTCCTTGTCGAATGGAAACATCGGGCGCTGTATGCGTTTGTATTCCAGGCGCTCGAGATCCTGGTCCACACCGCCCGGGGTAAGCGCCATGACCCAGTCCGCGCGCATGTCATACAGCTCCGGTACAAGGTAACCTAGTATGACAACTACGATATACGCCTTGCGCGGATCGAGGCCGAGTCGCGTGAAGTCCTCTTCGTGATGGTAGGGCTTGCGTTTCTTCGTCACGATCACGCGCACACTACCTACCTGCACAACGACTTCCGTTTCGGCATGCATATCCCCGTGTTCGATTGCCATTATAGTTCCCTGTAATCTCACCGGTGGAGCATACCTGTTATCAACTGCGGCACCGGCGTATCCATCTACCTCCCCTCCGACTCCGGCCTGCAAGGCTTTCTCCACAAGCTCCGGTCCGGGGATGGAAGCGTAAATAAGTGACGGGCCAGTTTCAGATTTGAACTCAGGACGCTTCAGGATCTCGTGCAATGTCCACGTCACATCGCCTGCGCCCCCAGCGGTGGGGTTATCTCCCATGTCGCTGATCATGAATGGATGTTTGTCGCTGGTAACGGCCATGTCGAGGCTTTCCTTTAACGACGCCACGGGCGCGATGAACTCAAACTCGTTCCGCACTTCCCAGAAGCTCCTGGCGAGGCTTTCTGCTGTTGATGTTACACGATCCCGGTCGTCGCCGGTCACCATCACAACGCCGTGGTTGCGCGGCTCATCCGCCCAGGCGTAGCCAATCCAGATGGCTGCATCCACGATGCCGCGCTGCGCTGCCGCCGGCGCCACTTTCGCATACAGACTCTTGCCCGGATCCACTCTCGTGCTGGTCTTCTCTCCCGGCAATAATATAGGAACCGGAATATAGGCCTTGTAGGAAGGCTTGCCTTTGCCGCTTTCAATCCGCGACAATAAGTTTTCCACTGCACGCTTGTCCGATTCCCTCGCATCTTCGTGCGGTGCCATACGGTAACACGTGATCAGGTCGCTGTTCTGCGCCAGCGTCCAGGAGACGTTGCCATGAAGATCCATAGAGGTGGAGATGATGGTCTTATATCCCACTACCTTGCGGATTCTTTCAATAAGGTCACCCTCTGGGTCGTCGAGACCCACGACGCTCATAGCCCCATGTATATCGAAGAACAGCCCATCATAAGGAAGGTTTTTCTTTAAGCCGTCCGCTATTTTATTCGCGAGCGACTCATAAGCCTCCCGTGTCACGATACCTCCGGGCAACGCCCGCCCTATAAGAACAGGGAACCATTGGGGTCTCTTGTAATCCGCAGAGTCGGGCGCGAGAAAGTCATACGACGTAAGAATTGTGTCACCCTCTCTTGCGTGAAAAGCCTCTTCATGGGTGACGGCGGGCGAAAATGTACTGGATTCAATACCAAGGCCGGCAATTGCAATGCGCGGAAGTTGCGCCGGCTGGTCATTTATCCCGCTGCATCCGAGGAGTGCAATAGCTGTCAGGCTAAATATGATGGGGAGTAAGGCGTTTTTCATATGGGAGGCGGATTGTTTACTGCAATTTCTTCAAATTTGTGCAATTACTTCATACCCTCCGATACAAGTTATTAAATCCCGTAGGGATGACCCTATGGTAGCCC
>JBBEBN010000413.1:0-9612 GCA_040882305.1 Cyclobacteriaceae bacterium | reverse complement strand
AGATGGCAGAGAAAAGCAGTGTTTTTGATATGATAGGACCCATCATGATCGGTCCTTCGAGCTCTCACACCGCCGGCGTCGTGCGAATCGGGCGCGCAGCCCGAAAGCTCCTGGGCGGTAAACCAGACCAGGTGAACATCATCTTTTATAATTCTTTTGCCCGGACTTACGAAGGGCATGGAAGCGACCGGGCCATTATTGCCGGCCTTCTTGACTTCAGGACGGATGATAAAAGGATCAAAGACGCACTGGACATTGCACCGAAGGAAGGTCTTCAGTACACCTTTAAATCCATTGGTAACGCCTCGGCGTTACACCCCAACACCATCAGGTTGATTCTGAGAAAGGACGATAAGGTTGTAGAAGTGCTGGGCGAAAGTAAAGGTGGGGGGTTGATCAACATTGCCGAAGTGAATGGTTTTAAAGCTGACTTCAGCGCCAGTCTTCACACGCTGATCATAACAGCAGGTGATGTGAAAGGAAGCATAGCTTTTATTTCGAATGTTCTTGCTCATGACGACTGCAATATTGCCACTATGTCGGTTTCCCGAAAGGGCAGGAATGACATGGCATGCCTTGTAATTGAAATGGACTCCGGGTTGAAACCGATCACCCTGGAATACCTGCGCAGTCTTAACTGGATAAAAGAAGTCACTTACATACCTGATATTGATCGTTAGCATGAAAGCAAAAACCCTACTGACTGTTTTAATTTTTTCCCTCTGCCTTCCCGTACTCGCACAGCAGCGCGATATGCTCAGCGATGAGAAAGTGTGGACACTGAATGAATGTGTCGACTATGCCCTTGCCAACAACCTCCAGGTGAGAAGGAGTGAACTTTCGCTGGAGTTGAGCAGCATCGATAAAACGCAGTCGAAACTGGCCATGCTGCCCACCGTGAATGCCTTCGGCTCATCCGGTTTTAACTGGGGCCGGGGTATAGACCCTGTAAGCAATCAGTTTATTTCATCGCAACGAAACGGTTTTACCAGTCTTGGCGCCAGCAGCGAGGTGAATTTGTTCAACGGATTCCGGGTGCAGAATACAATCAAGCAAGCTTCGCATGAGCTGGAAGCTTCCGAGGAGGACCTTGCGAAATCAAGGAACGATGTTACCTTAAATGTGATCTCGCTTTTTATCAACGTTGTGTTCAATAAGGAGCTGGTTGAAAACGCGCGCTTTCAGCTTTCTTCAAGTCAGCAGCAACTTGAAAGAACCAAAAAGCTGGTGGCGGCGGGTTCTCTTCCGAAATCAAATGAGCTGAATCTTGATGCGCAGGTTGCCACGAACGAATTGAATCTTATCAACCAGGAAAACGCGCTGAATCTTTCCTTGCTTCAGTTGCAACAGGCGCTTCAGCTTCCTGCAAGTGATGACTTTGATGTCGAGATACCGGAGATTGGCGCCGAAGACCTTGTGCTCGACCAGTCGCGCGAAGAAATATTCCAGATCGCGAAAGGAACTATGCCGGAAATCAAGAGTGCGCAGCTGAGAATAGAAAGCTCGCACTACGCGGTGAAAGCTTCGCGCGGAAGCCTGTACCCCCGCCTTGGTGTCAGTGGCTCCATCAACACCAACTACTCGAGCGCTTCAGCGACCCGCTTTGTTTCTGATGGTGGTTTCAATACCTTCGAGACGGGCTATTTTGTTCAGGGGACGAATGCACCTGTCTATGGATTGCAGCCCACGGGCTCGTTCCGCGACATCTATGGCTTCAACGATCAGGTGAAGGACAATATTTACAAATCCGTGAGCCTCAGGCTCACGATTCCCATATTCAATAATTTCAGTGCGCGGGCGGGCTTGCAGCGCGCGATGATCACCAATGAGCAAGCTAAAATCACCGCAAGAGAAGTGGAAAATACCCTCAGGCAGAACGTTGAGACATCTTTCAACAATGCACTCGCTGCTTCGAAATCCTACAACGCTTCGCTGCGCCAGGTGCAGGCCAGGGAAGAGGCCTATCGCATGGCGAAACAGCGTTTTGAGATCGGCGCTGCCAATTATGTCGAGTATCAGGTGGCGGAGAACGATCTTTTCCAGGCCCGGAGCGATATGGCAAGAGGAAAATATGAGTTCATTTTCAGAAAGAAAGTACTTGACTTCTACATCGGCAATCCTCTCGAACTATAATACCTCACTCAATGGCAAAACAAAAACAAAAATCCAACAGGTTAATCTACTGGCTGATCGGGTCATTAATAGTGATCGTTGTCTTTCTGGTTGTTGCAAAGTCGGCTGGCTGGGTCGGCAAGCCGAAGGAGATAGAGGTAGAGTTGGCAAAAGTGAAGCGCGTGACGATCATTGAGAAAGTGAGCGCATCGGGAACCGTTCAGCCCGTTACAGAAGTGAAAATTGCGCCTGAAGTCTCCGGAGAGATTATTGACTTGTTGGTAGAAGAGGGGGATTCTGTGAAACGCGGCCAACTGCTGGTGAAGATCAGGCCGGACACCTGGGAAAGCCAGTTACAGAGGGCGCAGGCATCCTTAAGTCAGCAGCGGGCAAATCTCGCTCAATCAGAAGCAAACCTCAATTCGGCCAAAGCTTCGTTCATACGTGCCGAACAGGAATTTAAACGCCAGGAGAAACTTTGGAACGAAAAGGTTATTTCCGAAGCAGACTGGCAACTGGCTAACCAGAATTATACGATAGCAAGAACGGATGTTACCGCTGCCGAGAAATCCGTAGAGGCGGCGAAGTATATCATTCAAAGTACAGTGGCATCCGTTCGTGAGGCGCAGGAAAATTTTCGGAAGACGTCTGTCGTGGCGCCAATGGATGGGATCGTATCAAAACTCATTGTGAAGAAAGGTGAGCGGGTGGTGGGAACCGCCACCATGACGGGGACGGAAATGTTGCGCATCGCCGACCTGAATGTGATGGAGGTGCGGGTGGATGTCAATGAAAATGATATCGTTCGCGTTTCCGTTGGAGACACTGCCATCATTGATGTGGATTCTTACGCCAGCACCAACAAGGAGTTTAAGGGTGTTGTGACGTTGATCGCCAACACGGCGAAAGACAAAACCTCGGCCGATGCCATCACTGAATTTGAAGTGCGCATTCTGATCCTCGATACATCTTATCAGGATCTTGTTGAAGCCGGAAACAGATTTCCTTTTCGCCCGGGAATGACGGCCAGCGCAGACATTCTTACCACAAGAAAAGAAAATGTGTTGGCAGTGCCGTTGGCAGCAGTGACCACCCGTACACCCGCCCAGATGCAGGCAGGAGAAAACAAAGGAGGTCCTCCCAACAGGAATGCAAGCCAGGCACCGAACCAGGGAAATCAGCCTTTGAAAACGGATGAACCGAAGGTCGTCATTTTTGTAAATGAGAACGGCGAAGCAAAAATGAAGGAAGTGAAAACCGGTATCAGCGATTACGACAATATCGAGATCCTTTCTGAACTCAGTGATAGCACTGAGGTGATAACCGGCCCGTTCCTAGTGGTTTCTACACGCCTAAAAGAGGGTGACAAGGTCAGGTCAATGGAAAAGAAGCAGGGGGAACCTAACAAGGACTGATATTCGTAAGCTATAATAGCCCGAAAGGGAATTGGAAGGCCCACAGTTAATGTGGGCTTTTTTATTAAATTGCCATTGCAGCGAAAGTATTTCAGCAACGTCGCATTCGTCACTCATCATTCGTAATTCTAAATGATCCAACACCCATGGCATGAGGTTTCTCCCGGAAAAAAACCACCTGAATTTGTCAGTGGAATAATAGAAATTCCAAGGGGATCGAGGGCCAAATATGAGATCGACAAGGAAAGCGGTCTTATTAAATTAGACAGGGTGATCTATGCCTCCATGTATTATCCCTTAAATTACGGATTCATCCCGCAGACCCTCGGGGAAGATGGCGATCCGCTTGATATTGTGGTGCTTACGCAGGTATCCGTTGTGCCTTTGTGTTTGATCCCCTCCAAGGTGATTGGGGTGATGCAGATGATCGACCGGGGAGTGGCCGATGAAAAGATCATTGCGGTGGCGGAAGATGACCCGAGCGTGAGTGAAATGAACACCATAAAAGACCTTCCGGCATATTTGCTTGCTGAGCTAAGGCATTTTTTTGAAAATTATAAGACGCTGGAAAACAAAAAAGTGGTGATCAATGAATTTCTACCCCGGGAAGAAGCGTTCAGGGTTATTGAGGCCAGCCTGCAGCATTATCAGAAAATGTTTAAAAAGTAATTGAGGCGCTATATTATCTTTGTCAATCATGAAAGTTTCAGTTGTCATAAGTACCTATAATTCACCGGAATGGCTGGTGAAGGTATTGTGGGGATATGAAGGTCAGACGTACAAGGACTTTGAGTTGGTGATAGCCGATGATGGCTCCAGAGACGAAACCCGTGACATTATCGAAAATTTCAAAGCCGACTCATCCCTTGAGATCGTCCATGTATGGCATGAGGACAGAGGATTCCAGAAATCACAAATATTAAACAAGGCCATTCAGGCCACCACCACAGAGTATTTGATCTTTTCGGATGGAGATTGCATTCCAAGGAAAGACTTTGTTGCAGTGCACGTGAAAAACGCTGAACGCGGACATTTTTTATCAGGTGGTTATTTCATGTTGCCGATAGAAACAAGTCATGCTATCACTAAAGACGACATTCTGACTGGAAATGCATTCAAGGTTTCCTGGCTAAAGGAAAACGGCCTGGCGCGAACGTACAAAACCCTCAAACTAACCAGCACCGGCAGGCTGCAGAAATTCCTCAATTTCGTCACGCCCGCGAAGGCCACATGGAACGGACACAATGCTTCCGGATGGAAGAAAGATCTGCTGGCAGTAAATGGATTTAACGAGCAGATGCAGTATGGCGGACAGGACCGTGAATTAGGGGAGCGACTGATGAACAAAGGAATAAAAGGAAAACAGATCCGCTACAGCGCTGTATGCGTTCATCTGGAACATAAGCGGGGATACAAAACCACGGAGTCGATTCAAAAGAACAAGAATATAAGGAAAGAAACGAAGGCATTGAAGAAAACATGGACGGACTTTGGGATTGTAAAAGCAAAGGGATAACAGCCCCATGAATGTTTCTTTGATTATCTCAGTCTATAAAGATGTTTCAAGCCTTCGAACCGTATTGGAAGGATTGAAATTTCAGCGGTTTAAGGATTATCAGATTGTTATTTCCGAGGATGGAGAAAGTGAAGAAATGCGCAGTTTTTTACACAGCTATCCACATGATAACCCCATCCTTCACTTGACGCAGCCCGACGCAGGGTGGAGAAAAAATCAGGCGCTCAACAGAGCTATACAAAGAAGCGATGGGGATTACCTGATCTTTATAGATGGCGATTGTGTGCTGCATCATATGTTCATTGAAAACCACGTGCGATTTTCCGGGCGGAGAAAAGTCCTGGCGGGGAAACGCGTGAAGCTGGGACCGACCTTTAGCAATCTCTTTAAGGAACATATTCAGGATCTTCCCATCCTGGAGAGGAAAGTGGAAAAAGAGAAAAAGGCGATGTTGAAAGATGGTGCCCGGTTCTATGAGGAAGCGTTTTATTTCAACCCCGACGGTCTGCTTTCCTTTATACCGAGACTGCGAAAAATGCATCAGCTCAAGGGTTGCAACATGTCCGTTTACCGGGAAGACATTGAAGCCATCAATGGCTTTGATGAGGATTACCAGTTGCCCGCCATTGGAGAAGATATCGATCTTACATGGCGATTTGAAGGGTTGGGGTACAAGTTGTTTTCACTCAGGAATCTCGCGGTGCAATATCATTTGTACCATCTGGAGAACTGGAGTGACCAATCACGGAATTTACAACTAATGGAAGAGAAAATGGGTCTAAAACAGTGCGTATGTCGGAATGGCTTGAAAAAGATCCCTGCAGAATAAGGTATGGCCGCAGCTGTTAAGATATCCGCCACCATAATCACCTTCAATGAAGAAAAAAAAATTGAGCGGTGTTTACAATCTCTGATGGAGGTGGCCGATGAAATTGTGGTAGTCGACTCATACTCAACGGATCAAACAGCTGCAATTTGCGCGCGTTATCCGGTGGTCTTTGTCGAAAACACTTTTCATGGGTACATCGCACAAAAGAATTATGCAGTTGAGCAGGCATCTTACGATTATATTCTTTCGTTAGATGCGGATGAGGTTCTTTCCGACAGGTTAAGGGCTTCAATCCTCGCAATAAAGTCGGATTGGGGTGATTACGACGGTTATTCGTTCAATCGGTTTAATAATTACTGCGGCAAGTGGATCCATTTTTGTGGCTGGTATCCCGACCGGAAGATCCGGTTGTGGGACCGGCGCAAAGCGAAATGGGGGGGGGAAGACCCGCATGACAAGGTGTTGGTTTCCTCGGAACGCGTAAAGCGGTTAGAGGGTGACCTCCTGCATTATGCATATTTTACCGTCGACGAACACTTAGTTCAGATGCACAAGTTTGCCGAGGTAGCGGCAAAAGCAAAATACAGAAAGGGCAAAAAACCGGTATTCATCATACACGTAGTATTTAATCCGATGTTCAAATTCTTCCGGAAGTATTTACTTCAACTTGGTTTTTTAGACGGCTATTACGGATTTGTGTTTTGTGCCACTACCTCCGCCTTGAATTTTTATAAATATTTGCGGTTATATGAATACCACAGAAGTGGTTTACCTGAGGAACGGTTAAAGCAATAAGGGAATGAAGGTTTCTGTGATCATAAGCACGTATAATTCACCTGATTGGCTTGAGAAAGTCCTGTGGGGATACACGTGTCAGGACTATACTGATTTTGAGATCATTATTGCGGATGACGGCTCGGGAAAGGAGACCCATAATCTTATTCGTTATTTCCAGGAGCACACCAGTTTGGAGGTCTACCACGTGTGGCATGAAGACAAGGGATACCGCCGCCAGACGATATTGAACAAAGCTATACTGACCTCCCATACGGAGTACATCATCTTTACCGATGGTGATTGTATACCGCGAAATGATTTCATATCCACACACGTGGCGCAGGCGGAAAATGGGTATTATTTAAGCGGCGGCTACTGCAAGCTTTCCATGAACTTGAGCAAGACCATCGCCAAGGAACATATTCTTAACCGGCAGAGCTTTGATCTTAAGTGGCTCCGCTCATTCGGATCGGTAGGAATATCACAAAGCCGGAAATTAAACGCAAGGGGGAAATGGGCCAGCTTTCTCGACATTGTTACTACCGCGAAACCCACCTTCAATAATTGCAATTCCTCCGCGTGGAAGAGCGATCTGCTCGCTGTGAATGGATACGATGAGAGGATGCAATACGGCGGTTCCGACCGCGAGATCGGGGAACGCCTCAGGAATTACGGAATTATCGGAAAACAGATCAGGCACCGCGCCATTGTTCTCCACCTGGACCATCCCAGGGGTTATAAGACTGACGAGTCCATCGAGAGAAATTTGAAGATCAGAAAGAAAACCAAGCAACTGAAAGTCAGCTGGACGTCTCACGGGATCGTTAAGTAACCCTCCCTTCCACAAATGATGCCTGAAAAAAGCCTGATACTTGGTGTGATCCTCCCCCACACAAAAATCTTCGGAGGTGTAAAAAGGTTTTTCGAGATCGGAAACATTCTCATTGCAAAGGGTCATCAGTTCATGGTCTTTACACCTGACGCACAGCCGCCAGATTGGTTCGACTTTAAAGGCCCTGTCCTGAAGCTCGATGGGATCGCCGCCTATTCAATGGATGTTTTGTTCACCACGGAGCCCGGCTTCCTCGATCACGTTGAAAAAGCTACCACACGGCTACGGATTTTTTACGCTGTTCTTCAAAGGCGCTATATCAAGAAGGTTGTTGCGCGCAAAGATCTCATCATTTTTGCCAACTCGGGAAGGTTGTATCAATACCTTGGAGGTGAAAGGAAAAGCACCTTATTCAGGTGTATTGGCGGCATCGACACTGAGAAATTTTATTTTCGAAAGAAACGTGTGAAACCTTCCGGTGATCCCCTGGTCGTGTTGGTGTACGGCCGATTTTACCGGAAGAAGAAAGGTACGTTACTAGTCGTGAAAGCTTGCGAGGCTTTATATCGCAAGGGCTATAAGATGAAGTTGTTGCTGTTTGATGCTCCTGTTGATGAGGCTGCTAGAAAAAAGGTGGAGGCATTCACGTGTAAGCTGCCTTTTCAGTTTGTTGTTGACTACCCCGTTGGGAGGGTTGCGGAACTGTACCATCAGGCTGACCTCTTTGTCTCGGCAGAGCGAAATGCGGGATGGTCGAATACCTCGGCAGAAGCCATGGCGTGTGGTGTTCCCGTCATCGCCACTCGGTCAGGTACGGAGGATTTTCTTATCCACGGAGAAACGGGTTTGGTGACATGGCGTCATTCCTGGTTTATTCAGCGAGCCATAAAAAGATTGTACAACAATGAAAATCTCCGCGCTACGTTACCCATCAACGCCAGGAAAAAGATTGAGGAGTTTTCGTGGGAGCATCTGGCCGCGATGATAGAAAAAGTGATATTGGAAAAACTAACTGAAAAAGCAAGGACATGATCCGCGTTCACGTCTTCTCGAGTACCAACCCCTGTTGTTTGAAATTCTTCCATCGGGTGCCGGATTGGTTTTGAAGAAATACATTGTGGCCGAAAAGTTTATCGCTGATCCTGCAATATAACCTGATCAGGGACCGGTTTCTTTTTTTACCGTAAGAATAAAGTTCATGCCAGGCAACAGGATGTGAATAGACGCTTTCAACCGGTTTGCCGAAATAAATCCCACAAAGGGCGACGAGCTCATCCGGATAAAATTCACGAACATGCATCTTGTCTTCCGGATGTTCACTCGTGCGGATCGGAGTGGTGATCACCGCTTTTCCTGCCACCTTCAGCACCCTTTTCATTTCCGCAAGCATCAGGTCAGGATGCTGGAGGTGCTCAATGACATCAGCAAGAATCACAAAATCAAAGTGGTTATCCGGATAGCCAAACGAATATCCTTCTGAGATCTCAAACGTGCCTTTGAAATGGTGGCTTGCGAACATCTCCCTGCAAAACCTGATTCCCTCAGGGGAGGGCTCAAGACCTGTCAGTTCACACCCGAACCTTTGGTAGATCAGTCCGCTCAAAGCGCCATCCCCACAGCCAACTTCCAGCACCTTGGAAGACCTTGCGATCCCCGATCTCTCCAAAAAGGAAATAACAAGGTCATACCTTCCGCGAAGGAAACAATCTATTTTTAGCAAACTGCCAAAATAATTTTGCCAGTGATAAGCCCCTCTTTTCCGGTACTTTTCAAAAGCGATCTCCTCGTGCATAGCTCCTTTAAAATAGTTTTTTAAAAAATCTCGAATCACCGGTCCCCACGTGGTTCGTTAAAACGGCAAATGCTTCCGCCACTTTTTTTATGGGCCTTGGTAATTTTCTCAGGGGCTTCGGAATAAACTTTTCAAGTCTTCTCGAAATCTTTTCTTTCTTCCAGATGATATTCTCGTAATCGCTTTGCTGCGGGGTGACCTTGAAGATAGGGAGGGTTGACACTTTTTTTGCCACTACAAAAAGGAACGCCGGAAAAGCGTTGTTGAGGATCACCCGTTCCCTTACTTCAGCCGGATCCCTGACGGCATAAAATGACGTGGAGGGATCATCCACAAAAA
>JBBEBN010000412.1:0-9704 GCA_040882305.1 Cyclobacteriaceae bacterium | reverse complement strand
CTCTTACCGACGGGATCCTTCCAACCAAACTCGCGAACGGCAGCCTCGTTGACAATAAATGCAGCATGCGCGTCTCCCGCATTGTTGGGATCAAACGATCGTCCGTCAAGCACTTCAATCCCCATCGTTCTGAAGAAGTCGTGGTCGAAGAACACTTCGTTGAGCAACATGCGCTTCATTTGTCCGTCGATCTCAACCCGGTACCAGTCGCGATAATAGCCCCCAACAATGCGAAATGTCGAATAGGAAACGGCATCCACACCCGGAACGCGGCTGAGCTCATCCTTAATGACCGGGATCTTCTCGGGTGGATACCGGTCTGGCATGTAGAGGACGATGGTGTTCTCCCGGTTATATCCGGGGTCTTTCGTCTGAAAGAAATGGATTTGCTTCCCCACCACAAACGTCGAGCAGATGCAAATGACGGAAATACTGAACTGTATCATCAGCAGTACATTCCCCGTGGAATTTCTACCCACCGCTCCAATAGCTTTCATGTCGTTTACGGGCTTGTTGGCCGCCAGGTGCCATGCAGGATAGAAAGCGGAAATCACCATCAGAAAAACGATCACAAGACCAACTGTCGAAAGTACAACCGGCTGAAAAAGCATCGAAAAACGCAGGTCTGATTCTAATGCCTGTCCTACATCGGGGAAAAACAGGTATAGTATAGCAAAGCTCAGTATTGAGGCAGCGATACAGATGATCCATGTTTCCACGATTACCTGAAAGGCAACCTGCCTCTTTCTCGCACCCATGACTTTCCGGACGCCGATTTCCTTGCTGCGTTGATGAAAATCAGCAATTGAAAGATTTACGTAGTTGATTGCCGCAATCAGCAGAAGAAAGACACCCAGCAAAGAGAAAACATATACGTAGGTGATATTTCCTTTTTTTGTAAAATCCGTATAAATCCACGGGTCCAGATGAATATCCTTGATAGGCTGAAGGTAGATCTCATAATTTCTTTCCAGGCGATCGGCACCGCTCTTCAATTTTTTTCGCAGCAGCGGAATTGCTTTCGAAATGAAGCGCTGAACATCTGCGCCTTCATGGAGTCGCACGTAGAGCGGGCCAGATCCATCGATCCCTATTTCCCAAGGGTCAACGGGAAGGTCGCCGCCATCCGTCAGTGCGTGCAAAGACAATAAAGCGCGGACCTCCAAATGTGAGTGCGCAGGCGGATCTGCAATGATGGCGGACACCTGGTAAGCCTGATCAGACCGGTCGGTAAAAGAGATCGTCTTATTCATCGGGTCTTCGTCGCCGAAGATCTGAAGGGCAAGTGATTTTGTTAGGACAATGGACCGTGGATTATCCAGTGCGTGCCTGTCGCCGCGAATGAAATCAAACGTCAGAACGTCAAAAACGGTGCTGTCGGCATTGACAAATCCGTGAATGCGAAAAGATCGCTCTTTGTATTTTATCAGGTAGTAAGTTGAGTACCCCACGCGGGCGAACGACCTTATTTCAGGAAACGCTTCCTTTAACGCCGGGCCAACAGCAGTTGGAACAATGGCATAGCTCGCCAGGGATCCATTCTCCATCCAGCGGGCGTTTACGCGATAAATATTTTCATAGTCCTCGTGGTACTTATCAAAAGACAGGTGATAAGAAACGTAAAGTACGATGACCAACAGGCCTGACAGCGCGAGCGTCAGTCCCCCGAGCTTGAACAGAAAGTTAACCTTACTTTTAAGGATGTGGCGGAATGCGGTTTTGAGATAGTTTTGAAGCATAGCCTGGAGTGTGTTAAACCACAGCAATCGTCAATCGTCAGTCGTGAATCGTCAATCGTCAGTCGTCAATCGTCAATCGTCAATCGCTGTTGTGCGCGCACAACTTTTCCGAATAATGATAGTCCACTAAATTACTCCTTTAAAACTGAATCCCAACCGTGTATCCAGGCCAGATCTCACTGTTCATGCTCCCCACTTCTCCTGTAGAGATCCTGACACTATTAATGTTATAGCTCCCTTGCTCGTCCACATCAGACAAGAAATAATTGAGAGATAGCCCGGCAAAAACATAAAGAAAGCGCCATCGTTTGCCGTAGTCCAGGTTAAACCTGCTTAAAACATTGAACGAATCGTCAAAGCTCAATGTGCGGTTGAGGTGTAATAATTTTAGCCCATAGGTGATGATCCGCTTCCTGTTCAAGGGTGACGGTCTGACCGAAAACTTATTATAAAGATTCTTTTGGAAACCATATCCGAATCCCCAAATTTCCCGAAAGGGATCGTATCCAAGGATCAATGCATTCTGATTGAAGATCTGATTGGCATCATCAAACGGCATCTCCGAATTAATCACCCAGGAACAATTAAGGCAATTGCCCGTAGTGTATTCAATATTAGTGGGAAAGAGTTCATTGTAGTAAATTCGTAAATAGGAACCCTTAGATCCAAAGTTCAACAGACCAATAGGCGTTCCCATCCTCACTCGTTCTTTCGATGGATTTTTGTTGAAGATATTTATCCCCCCTATTTGCTTGCCTCGCGTGGCACCTCCGAAATTGATCAATCCAATTTGGACGCCGTCCATTTCCCGGCTGAGGTTCACTAGTCCGAGTTGGAAACCCCTGGCGCGTGTAGGCGGCGTCGATTTATTTCCCCTGATCCGCCGCGCCTTGTTAATGAGGCCGAGTTGCATTCCGGAAAGCTGGGCATCAGTATAATTAAACAGGCTGCTGATCTGGAAGCCTCCAACCGACTCCTTGGAAAGATTATACAGACCAGCCAACTGCAAACCAACAGTAGTTTCACCGGCGCTGTTGCCTATGCCGGCGAGTTGCAATCCTTTGAAACTATTCCCCACAACATTAAGACTACCCGAAATTTGCATACCGGAGGCGTGATTGAGGACGTAATTCAAAAAACCGGCTACTTGAATACCCGTCCTGTTGACCTCATAGTCTTCGGTGTTGATAAGCGTTCGCTCTTCAGACAATGTCAGGTTTATAAATGCGTTTGCGCCAACAATATTTGCCAGTCCGGCTAGTTGAAATCCCGTGGTGTTTTTCATACTTCCGTTTGTAATCAAGCCAATCTCCAGCACACGGTTGCCGGCCGATAGTCCCCCAAAAAGATTCAGGGAATATTTATTATAATAAGAACCACTCCATATACCGTTGGTGCTGATGCCCGGGAAGAGTGAAAGCTGAAAGCCTTTTTCGTATTCGCGGATTTTCTTTTTGACCTGGGCGGAGGTAGTCAATGAGAGAAGCAGAAGAACGTAGGTCAGGCCCCTATGAAACATAGGACGGTGTTAAGTGAGTAAATCCTTCCCGCCAGTCCTTGCCCAGGTTTATACGTCAGGAAATGCGAATTATTGCATCCCCGACCTGTTATTTCGCTTATTCGGTGACATAGGACTTATCGGTTCGGCCTGGAGCGAGGAGTTGGAACGGCGCCACGTTTCCATCTGTGGGGCAGGTATGACCTGTCCTATAGGTTCCGGCGTCCTCACTCATTTCTTAAATGATTGACGGGATTTGTGGTGGTGGCCTTCCATGTTTTAAATGAGGATGTTATCGCAACCATGACGACAATCACGAAAGTCGGGATCAAAAAAAACTCCCAGGATATTTCAATCCTGGATGGATATGACGACAGCCATTCTTCTGCCGTCAGCCAAATCAATGGAATAGCAAGCAAAACTGAAATGGATATGACCCTGATATGATCCCGTGAAAGCAATGCCAGCAGACTTGTAACTGATGCGCCAAGTACTTTTCGGATGCTGATCTCTTTCAGGCGCGCATTGGTTTCTAACAAGGTCATGCCAAGAATGCCAAGGCAGGCAATGAAGATCGCAATTCCCGAAAAGAATGCAAATAGGCTTGCAAATTGTGCTTCACTTTTAAACTGACGGTCGTAATATTCATCCAGGAAGAAATACTCAAAAGGCTTCTCCGGCCACGTTTCCTTCCAGGCGTTCTCTGCCGCATCAACCACTTCTTCGGGAGCGCTGGTTGGGTTTACGGTCATGGAATAGTAAACCATTTGCCCCTTGTTTCGGTGAAGCCTGAAGATCGTCGGGTAAATGGGACTCTTAACCGACTCATGCCGATAGTCTTCGACAACGCCGATAATTCTCCATTTTCCCCAGTCAGCTTCCATAAAATATATTTCCTTGTCGATCGCCTCCTGGGCAGATGCAAATCCCAATTCACGGATTGTACTTTCGGTCACCACGAGGGCTTGCCAATGTTCATCCTCTCCCCTGTCAACCGAATAATTTCGGCCCGCGATAAGCCCCAGTCCATATACAGGAATAAAATCATAGTCTATGTAGATGACCTTATATGGTATTTGCTTATCAGGATCATTCAAGGATCTCTTTGCCAGGTCCACGTAGGTAAAACCTACCGGCTCACCGGGAATTGCAGAGGAAGTTGTCAAATTGAGTATGGACCTGTTTTGCAGTAATTTCTCTCTGAATACCGCGTTCCTCTCCATTCGCAGGGAATCTTCATAGGCAGAATAGTTCGTCGGATTGTAAACGGTTAATATTTGAGCGAGCGTCACATTACCGTTTGCAGTCCGCATGAAATGGAGCTGTCGCGAAATAACGAGTAAGGACCCGATCAATAGAAGGGAGGAAACAAACTGAAATATTAACAATGACTTTCTGATAAATGCTCCCCGGATATTTTCTGACGCATTTCCTTTGAGGCAAGCAACCAGATTTAATTTGGTTAACAGCAAACCAGGATAAACGGCGGTAACCAACGTTCCTGTCAGGAAAATGCCAAGGGAAGTTCCCATTAACCATGAATTTGACCATTCCACTCCTTGCATCGTAACTCCCGTAATTAATTGATAATACGGCCATATTCCGATGATGATAAAGCAGGCGAGAAAACTTGAAATAAGACATATGCACAGGTATTGGATAAAAAATTGAAGCACGAGCTCCCTTTTGAGAGAGCCCACAATCCTTCTTACCCCAACTTCCCTGATCCGTGTAATAAAACGTGCGGTCTCGAGGTTAATGTAATTGATCCATGCAATAATCAAAATAATGATAAAAACAGCGCCGAGAATGTATATTAAGGAAATATTGCCATTGGGTTTGATTTCCGATTTCAAATGAGATTTTAAATGAATGTCGGTGATACGCTGCAACGACATCGAAACGCCTCTATAATACGGGTTGTCATTTTGCGCTTTATTCAGCGCGTCATTCAACCTCTTTTCGAAATCACTAACTGAAGTGCCTTTTTTGAGCGTAAAATATGTCCATTCTCGGAAGTACTTCCACTGTGTCCCTTCCGGATTCCAAGCCTTCTCTGCCGGTCGCACAATATCCAAATCAAAATGCGAGTTGTCCGGAATATCTTTCATAATGCCTGTCACAATGATTTCCTGATTTTTCCGATCGAGATCGATCACTGCCCGGCCGATCACATCTGTTGTCCCAAACATTTTCTCTGCAAAACGTCTGGAAATCACCATCGAGTTTGGGTTTAAAAGGCAGGTTGCCGCATCTCCCTGTACCAGCAAAGAGGAAAAGACCCTAAAAAAGTCAGGCTCAGAAAAGAAATAATTTCTTTCATTATAAATTTTACCTTCCGTCATCAGCAGCACACCTGTGCTCGCAGGCCATTTATAAAACCTCACCACGTTTTCAACCTCATGAAAATACTCTTTCATAAAAGTGCCAACGCCATAAAACGTTCCCGCTGACGTGTTTCTCACCTCACCGTTTTCATGTTGCTGATAGGTCACACGGAAAATCTCATCCTTATTCCCGTGAAACCGGTCATAGCCCATTTCGAAAGTCAAATACTGAACGATCAGAAAGGCCGCCGCAATACTTACGGCCAAACCTGCTATGTTAATAAGCGAGAAAACCTTGTTTTTCAACAAATGACGATAAGCTAATTTAAAATGACTCCGAAGCATACCTATGACCTTTAATCCCTGATAAGAATTCCGTTTCCCCCCTCACTCATACTTCAAACTCTCCACCGGATTCCGTTGCGCAAGTTTAATGGTTTGCAAACTCACAGTAAGAAACGCAATTGCTAAAATTGCCGTGGTCGGCAACATAAACAACCACCACTCCAGCGAAATCTTAAAAGCATAATTATCCAGCCACCGGCCAATTCCAACATATGCTAATGGAATTGCGATGATGTTGGAAATCAGGATCAGGCGAAGAAAATCACTGGAAAACAAGACGATTACACTCGCTACTGTTGCACCCAGTACTTTGCGTATTCCGATCTCTTTGGTGCGCTGAACGATGGCATAGGCTGTCAATCCAAACAATCCCATACATCCAATAAAAACAGCAAGCGCCGTGAACAGCAATACCACTTTTCCGAACTGCTGCTCATTTTGATATTGCCTGTCAAAGTATTGATCCAGAAAAACATAATTGAAAGGGTAATCAGGAAAATGACGATGCCACGACGCCTCTACCTTTGAAAGGTTATTGGCCAGGTCGCCAGCCTGAAAGTTGACCGCGAAATAAGACAACGCTCTCGGCTGCAAAATAAAATACAGCGGTGTAAGATTTTCTTTCAGGGAGAGTTGATGAAAGGATTTCACGACACCAATTATCTCGTAGTCCGCTCCCCAGTAAGTTGTAATGTGACGGGATACTGCCTCCTGCGCCGTTTTGAAACCCAGAAGTCTTGAGGCAGTTTCATTGATTAGCACAGCGCGCCTATACTCGTTACCCTGATCCGAAGGGAAATCAAGAGAAAAATTGCGCCCTGCCAGCAACTTCACTTGAAAGGCGGGAAGAAAATCGTAGTCAATTCCAATGGCCTTTAAGCTGGTTGCCTTTTCCAGGTCAATATCCTTTGCCATGAATTCGGTGCCCCACACGGGCATCTGGCCAGGTAAATGAGAAAGCGATGTTGCATTGATTACCTCAGGATGCTTGCGCAGGTCATTCTTGAACAGAAGGGCCTTCTGTTGGTAGAGGGAATCTACAACATATCCCCCTGCTCTATCGGACCAGCTTTCCTTATCAAAATTCAACGCTTTGATGACAAGGACCTGCTCAATGTTAATGCCTAATTCCTTTCCACGCATAAAAGATAATTGTCTGTAAGCTACGGTAGTAATGATCATCAGGACAATGGCGGCGGAGAATTGAAATACGACCAGTCCTTTTCGAAAATAGTAATTACTGCCAGCGCTTTTTCCTTTCAGGGCACGAACCGTATACATGGAAGCTATCAAAAAAGCAGGATACCCACCTGCCACCAGTGTGCTTACCGTCATAAAGGCAAGGGCCGCCAAGCAAATTTCCCCGTCAAGGAAAACAGTCGCATCAACAGGTAAGTTAAGCAGGTCTGAAAACGCCGGAAGAAGCAACCATGACAGGATGACGGCCAGGGATAGGGAATGGAAATTGAACAAGGCGGATTCCGTAAGTACCTGTAATGTGAGTGCGCTTTTGGATGCCCCAACTACTTTTCGCACCCCGATCTCGCGGACTTTCTGCGATGAAATAGCTGTGGAAAGATTAACATAATTCACCCAGGCAATCACCACAATGATGACGGCAAGGATCAAAAGCGAATAAACCAGCACATTGTTACCACCGCGCTCAAATTCATAATCCAGATTCGAAAACAGATGAATGTCATTGAGTGGCTGAAGTTTGAATTTGCTTACCTGACGGAAGTCACCCGGATCTTTCTTTAATCCATTCTTGTCTGTGGCGAGCGCATCCAGCTTCCGCTCAATTTGCTTTGGGTTGGCTTCATGACCTAACAGCATATAGGCATGGCCAGTCCAGGTCCAAAAATCTCCCTCTTCCGGGAGCAGGTTAATCACAAGATCGAATTGAAGGTGTGAATTCGGGGGAACATCATTCATGATCCCTGTTATGGTCAGGCGGCTAGAGCCCGTGTCATCGTCGGTAAACTCGAGGATCTTTCCTACGGCATCATTCGCGAAGTACGTAGATGCCAGGGTTTGGGATATTACAGCAGAATAAGGCTTCTTCAGGACCGCATGTTGATCGCCTGTTAAAAGTGGAAAGGAAAACACCGAAAAAAATGATTCATCAGCATAGCAGCCCTTAAAAGTTGAAAAAGGTATTATGCTTTTTTGCGAATCCTCAAACCTGAGAAAAGCACCGTCTGAATTAAATGCAGAGATAACCGTTACGGCCCTCACGTCAGAAACTTCCTCACGTAGTGCGCGCACGATACCTTCATAGGTGTTGCTTTCGTGATTGATCACTTCATTCTGCAACGTGACTTTTGTAGCGATCCGGTAAATGTTTTCTGAATTGTTGTGAAAGTCGTCATAGCTTAGTTCAAATCGCACGTAAAGCATGATCAGGAAGAATGCCGTGAGGCCGATGGAAAGCCCGGAGATATTGATCAGAGAAAAGATCCGGTTTTTGAGGAGATGGCGAAAGGCGATTTTGATGTAACTTCCAAGCATAGGCTTTTAATCAAGTTGAAAACGTTGTGTTGTAAGAACTATTGCAGGCGAAAGTAGATTTACGATTCTGTTTTGAGGGGCCTAAAAGTGCGATCGAGATGACATGGTCAATATCGGGCAAGAAGTGGACAAAACAGTTTCGCTGCGTCCAACTTTCAGGAAGTTTTTTTTCACCGGTTGCATCATTCATACTTCAAAGTATTGGCAGGATTAGCCCTCGCCGCTCTTAACAACTGACCGCTGACCGCTAACAGCGCAACCAACAGGACGATCAAACCCGGCAAAGCTACGATCCACCAGCTGATCTGTGTGCGGTAAACAAAGGTGCTCAGCCACTGCTCGAGATAATAACAGGAAACGGGCGCCGCTATTACAAAGGCAATCAGAATAAGTCTAAAATAATCCCGCGAGATCAACCCCATAATATCAAGCATGGAGGCACCAAACACCTTTCGGATAGCAACTTCTTTCAATTTACGGTTGACCACAAATGAAACCAATCCATATAATCCGAGACATCCGATGATCAGCAATACGGCTGAGAATATCTGGAGAAGCTTTGACGTTTTTATTTCCTGCTGATAATATTCGCTTATGCTTTCGTCGAGAAACCGGTACTCAAAAGCCGTTTCAGGAAATGTGGCTGCCCAAACAGATACTATCTGACTGATCGTGGATTGAATCAACCCCGGAGAATTGGCCGCCCCGGTTGACAAATTGAATCTTATGTTCGCCAGCCGATACATATGCGGGTGTACGGCAAATGCCACGTTGCCAAGACCCTCCTTAAGAGACATGGAATGAAAATCCGCCACCACTCCGATAACGGTATACGCTTTCTCATCCAATACCATTTCACGGCCAATGGATTCTTCCGGACTGCTGTAGCCAGCTTCGGCAGCCAGCGTCTGGTTGATGATAAGATACCCGGTCGAATCTTCAGGACTGAAATTTCTGCCAGCGATGAATTTAATCCCGTAAAGGTCAAGATAGGCATGATCAATGGCCTGGTATTCACAGCCTATTGCTTGATCAGGCTCCACTTCTTTCCTTCGGATCCCTGTATGCCAGCTGGCCCGTCTTAGTCCCGAAGGAGTCGTAGAACTTATACTTACCTGCGAGATGGAGGCAATGGATTTCAACCTATCCTGTAAAGTCCTTAGCCTGCCCTGGTAGTCGTTGGCAAGCCTCACATTGATGATGCCCTCCTTATCAAAGCCCAGATCCAGATTCCGGAAATAGTCCATTTGGTTCAGAACGACAAAAGTGCCGATGATGAAAATC
>JBBEBN010000411.1:0-9706 GCA_040882305.1 Cyclobacteriaceae bacterium | reverse complement strand
CGGATCCCGATGGCGGCTCCGCCGAGAAGACAATCGACGTACACACGAGGCCTGAACCTTCACTTCCTGCAGGCGCGGAGATCATCGAATTACCACCAGGCACTTTTGATACCTTGAAAACAAAAAGCGGAACAAAAGATCGCCCTGTCGCTTACCAGTGTTCTGAAGGTATTGCCATTTACAGATATGTGGATCTCCGCAATAAGAAATGGGTATTCATCGAAGGATTAATCGTTGATAATCTCGAAAAGAATGGCAAGGGTATTCAAATGAACGGTGCGGAAAATTGTGTCGTCAGGAATTGCGTGATCAATGCTGTCTATGGCATCGTTGCCTATAAGCCCGGCGCGGTCAATTGTTATATCAGCGACAATGTGATCACCGGAACGTCACAGTGGTCCAATGAAGCCATGGGGGCACATGGCGATAATATTGGTGAAGGCATCGAGATGACCGGCCCGGGGAACGTGATCTGTTACAACAGGGTCGCCGGTTTCAGAGACTGTATTTCCACGATGGAGGATTCGCATGTGGTCAACCAGACAAGCACCGACATTTATAACAATGATATTTACCGCGGCGTGGATGATGGGATAGAAGCTGACTTCTGTTTTTCGAACTGCCGCATCTTTCGCAACCGGTTAACAAACTGTTACGTGGGACTGAGTTCGCAACCCGGTCTGGGGGGACCCAATTATTTTGTCCGGAATGTCATGTATAATATTATCCATGCCGCATTCAAACTGAAGCGGTTCAGCAGCGGTGATGTAGTGCTGCATAATACAGTTGTGAAAGTGGGGACGGGCCTTGGCGGGAACAGTGCCATGGACCATGCCTTTTTCAGGAACAACCTGGCCATCGGGGGGCCCCATGGTGGAATAAACTGGGGCGATTACGGTGCGGGAAATCCTTATGCCGCGGATGTTATCAGCCCGGGTGAACACAGTTCATTTGACCATGATGCGGTTGGAGTGTGGGGAACGGAATACATTGCGAAGATCGGAGAGAGAGATTTTTTGGAAATCGAAAAATATGGAGTTGAAAAAATCAGGATCGAAGACACTTTTGTAAATGTGCAATTTCCCTATCCTCCGATTCCCGAAAAGGAAGTGCCGGACATGAGGCTTAAACCTGGTTCTCCGGCTATTGATGCTGGTGTGTTTATACCTAACGTTAACAATGGGTTTAATGGTAAAGCTCCGGATTGTGGTGCTTATGAACTTGGTGACACCATTCCACATTACGGGCCCAGAAACTGAAAGCTGCCGGCAGCGTCGAAATTGGAAGACCGGAAGAAGTGATAAAACAAAAATAATGCGTCCATGATTAAAAAACATTCCAGACGTGAAGCTCTCAGAACATTGGGACTGGGAGCAGTTTCAGCAGTGTGTGCGTCTGCATCTTTGGCCGCCGGCATTTCTTCGCTGCAGAAGAAGAAGCACTTTATCACGCTGAGCTTTGATGATGGCTTTAAAAAATCCAGCATGCGCACCGCAGAGATCTTTGAGAAGCACAAACTTTCAGCCTGCATTAACGTTATCGCGACCGCGCACCTTCCGGGTTTCAAGCTTCCCAATGAATATCATAACGTGCCTGTGGGCGATTTTGGTTTGTGGAATGAGCTGAAGGAGCGCGGTCATGAGTTGATGATGCATGGCTATAAACATGCAAACAAGACACAACTTTCTTTTGCAGAGGGAAAGGATCTGGTTTTGCGCTGTATCGATATTTTCTATAAGGAATTGAGAAAATTTGAGCCGGGCGAATCCATTTTTAATTTTCCTTTTAACGCATCCACTCCGGAGCTTGAGCAGTGGCTTCCCACACAGGTTAAAGCGTTTCGCACCGGTGGTTCCTCGATTAATCCCCTGCCGCACCATGGTCAGGTAAAACTCACTTGTACGTCTTTTGGTCCCGGCAATATTGACCAGCACCTCGAGTCAGAGATCAACAAGCTGCTGGCTCAACCCTCCGGATGGCTCATTTACAATACGCATGGACTGGATGAGGAAGGCTGGGGCCCTTTAACCTCAACCGTGCTGGATCGGTTGCTGGAAAGGCTCTCGTCTATTGAGACAGTAGAGATCATACCAGCAGGCGTAGCGTTATTTCGCATTTAATCTTAACATTATATCCAGGCGCATGAAAGATCAGAAATTACGGATTTTAGTGACAGTGATAATGAGTATGCTTTCTGTCCTGCTTATGGGTAAAGAAATCTCATTTCAATTTCAGATTCCGCAAGCAACCGATACCAACAAAATTGTCCGGGTTGTATATCCTCCATTAACAGAAAGAGAAGGAAAGGGATTGAAAATACCAATCCCGCCTGCCGAGCATCCGCGTTTATTTTTCCGTAAAAAAGATCTTCCTGCGTTGAAGGTAAAAGTCACCCATCCCCTGATGAAGGAATGTTGGGATAGGATAATGAATAGTGCGTCGTTAGGAACGGACGGACGACTAAAAAACGGCCCGGAAAGTGAAAACCTGGATCATAGTGTCAGAGACGCCATAGAAACACGGGCGCTGCTATATGCTTTTTTTGACGATGCAAAAACCGGCCGTGCGGCGGCAGATGCGCTGTTTAATTATTATGCTACCATCAAGTTCAACCCCAAGAAGGATCCCTATTGGCTTTCCATAGATATCGGCCGGGCCATTCTTACCGGATCCATCGTCTATGACTGGTGCTATGACCTGCTAACGGAGAAAGAAAAGCAGTTCCTCATTGGCAGAATGGAAACGATGGCGACGAAGCTTGAGATCCAATGGCCGCTGCTCATCGAAGGGTCTATTGTTGGTCACGGAAATGAACAACAATTTTCCAGGGACATGCTCGCCTGCGGCATTGCCACTTATGATGAAAAACCGGAGATCTACAATCTTGTGGCAGGGCGGATGATAGCGGAATTTGTACCTGTGCGCAAGTTTTTTTATCCGGCTTCTTACCACCATCAGGGTACCAGTTATGGACCGAGCAGGTTTCAATGGGAGATCTGGTCCACTTTTCTTTTCGACCGGATGGGACACCCAAATATTTATGGCACGGATCAGGGTAAAGTCCCTTATCGCTGGATCTATTTAAGGAGACCGGATGGACAACTGTTTAGGGATGGAGATGGCTACAAGGAGAACATTGAGTTTGGAAAATATTGGGATAATCCCGGTGATGCCCTGACAGGATACTATTTCAATGATCACATCATCATCGGAGAGGCGATAAAACAGGGACGTATCGGAAAAACGCCCGACTATCTGTTCGACTACTTGCTCTTCAATACGACCGTGGAGCCACGCATGGACAAGTCCAGACTGCCATTAACAAGGTATTTTGATGAACCCCTTGGTGCGATGGTCGCCCGTACTGGTTGGGAGGATGGTTTTTCGTCCAGGACTGTTATTGCGGAAATGAAAATCGGCGTTTACCATTTTTTGAACCACCAGCACCTCGACGCAGGAAGCTTTCAATTGTATTACAAAGGTCCCCTTGCCATTGAGTCGGGCATCTATGAAGGATCTAACGGCGCCTATGGAAGTGATCATTTCAAGCACTACTATCAGCGAACGATAGCGCATAACAGCATGCTGGTATATGATCCCAATGAAAAGTTTATGTGGCTTGATAACGAACTCAGAAATGACGGTGGCCAGCAATATCCCGAGAAGAAAAACACTCCGAGCAACCTTAAAGAGCTATTGGAAAAGGATTTCAAAACAGGCGAGGTAGTGGCTCATGACTTTGGACCAGATCCCATCAGGCCTGAGTACACGTTCCTGAAGGGTGAGTTGGCTGAGGCGTATAGCAAAAAACTAACGAGTTTTACGCGTTCATTTGTTTTTCTGAACATGAACGATCGGGCAGTGCCTGCCGCATTGGTGGTATTTGACCGCGTCACCTCATCAAACAAAGATTTCAAGAAATACTGGCTCCTGCATTCAATTGAGGAGCCAGTCGTTTCCGAAAGCGTCACCACTATTCGACGCAGCCAAAAGGGTTACAACGGTAAAATGATCAACACCACCTTATGGCCCCATGCCGATAACCTTATCATTCAGAAGGTGGGAGGACCAGGAAAGGAATTCGATGTATTCGGAATGAATTTCCCTCAAGTGCCGCGCAGACCGGAAACCGATTCTTCCGAAGGCGGCGCATGGCGAATCGAGGTGTCGCCGAAGAACGCTTCCCTGTCGGATAATTTCCTGAATGTGATGCAGGTGATGGACAATGAAGGAGGGCCGGCTCCCCTTGCCACTGAATATATCGATGCTGGAATGATGGTTGGAGCAAAGATCGCAAACCGGATGGTACTTTTCTCCAGGGATGGGGAACTCATCCAATCGCCTGTGAAAATTAATATCACGGGCGATGAGAATGTAAAAGTGTTGATAACCGACATCAGCGAAGGGGATTGGAAGGTTGAGTGCCTAACGGATAATGATCGTTCTATATCTTCCATTAAGAATAGCAAGCAACTTCTTTACTTCACTGCCAGGAAGGGGGAGTATGTCATCTCTAAAAAATGAAATTATGACCATTTTGAAAATAACCATTGCTGTTTTTCGCGGTCGATCTGAACACGCCCTTCCTGCCTGACAGAAAATGAACAGATTTTCCAGATATGTCCATTTTTATTAAAATACTGAACATGTACCTTTGTTTATGTCCGGTTTTTTGACTTAAATTAATAACAACGATGGAAAATACGGACAACCACCTTACCCGACGCGAGTTGCTCAAAGGAGCAGGTCAGGCAGGACTGGCTGGTGTCATTACACCGCTGACGGGGTTCGACACAAGCCAGTATGCAAAGAGCGGACTGATCGACGCCGAAAATAAGAAGCCGGGAACTACCGGATGGCAACTCACTTTCGTACGTTCGCGCGACTACCGCTCCGAAATGATCGAAGGGTACTGTTCGCATACCAGCATCAGGGCAGGAGAGCGTCTTGATATTTTCGTCAGCGCAAACCCGGCCACGGACGTTACGATCGACATTTATCGAATGGGATATTACGGAGGCAAAGGCGGCCGACACGTTACAACGCTTGGGCCATTTGCTGTAAAACCGCAGCCTGTTCCCCCGATAGCGGAACACCGCCTGCGCTCATGCCATTGGGAGCGCTCGACAACTTTGACGATTCCCGGGGACTGGTTGAGCGGCGTGTACGTTGGAAAGCTGTCGTGCAGCGGCCACCGATACCAAAGTTACATCATCTTCGTCGTTCGCGATGATCGCCAGACTGATATCATGTTCCAGACAAGCGATACCACCTGGCAGGCGTACAACAAGTGGCCGGACGAATTTTCCCTTTACGACAGTGATCCTCCGCATCAACCGCACAGCACTAGAACATGGGTGAGCTTTGATCGTCCTTACGGCAAGTATCCGCAGGTGGTCGATCAACCGCTTTCACAGGGGTCGGGCGAATTTCTTCTCTGGGAGTTTCCGCTTTGCTTCTGGTTGGAATCACACGGCTATGATGTGACCTACTGCTCGAACATCGATACGCATACGGATGCGAAAGGTCTCAGCAGAGTTAGGTGTTTCGTTTCTGTGGGACACGATGAGTACTGGACACTGGACATGTTCAACAATGTCAAGCAGGCTGTAGGAAATGGACTGAGCGCCGCATTCCTCGGAGGCAACTGCATTATGTGGGCCATTGCGCTTGAACCTGAAACGAAAAAGGAGGAAGGCGTTGATCATACAACCGGACTTACGAGCAATGGCCAACGGATCGCCACCGTTCCGGATCCCGGAGGAAAAGCCAACCGGATCCTTTACAGAGTGGCGCGTTTCGGAGGAGTTTCTCCTGAGGAACATGCCACCGGCATCATGGGTCCATTTGATTTGGAGACCCCGAACGAAAATACATTGATGGGCGCACGCACCATGTATCCGTTCAATGGCTCCGCCGACTGGATTGTCAGTAAGCCCGATCACTGGATATTTCGGGACACAGGAATGCAAAAGGGCGATCGCATACCGGGATTGGTGGGTTGGGAACACCACGGTGATCCTGCTTCGATACCGGGCCTTGAGGTCATTGCCGAGGGAACAACCATTAACGGCGGAGATGATGAGTCCCACTATACGGCTACTGTTTACCCGGGACCAAAAGGAAATTGGGTCTTTAATGCGGCGACGATCTTCTGGTCCATCGGACTTTCCGATCCACCCGGTCTTGCGCCTCCTCATTCACATTTTGGCAGGCCACATGGCGCTGACGAGCGCGTGCAAAAGATCACTTCAAACTTTTTGGAGAAATGCGGGATCGCGCCTGCCTTGAGAGCAGCGAAGAAAAAATCATAGCATTCGAAACTTTTGCTTCCATAAAATCGAATTCTCGAATACTTTAAGGCGGTGATAATCAAAAAAACAACCGCCTGTCAAAAACAGGCGGTGATTGCCGCCATTGTTATTTACATTGAAATGTTTTCATGTGCGTGCGTATGTTTTACCGTGGCCCACGATCCTTGAACGTCATTTGATTCTGATATTCATTAAAATTAATTCTGTGAAAAAATTATCGGTTCTTTTTATGGCTGTGATTGCTTTTCAATTTCACGCCATGTCACTCTACGGACAAAAACTGAGTACCTATGAAACATTGGCCGCAGGCTTCGCAAATCCACCTGCCAGGGCTTATCCAGCTGTATATCACTGGTGGCTGGGCGGCAATGTCGATAAGGAAAGGTTGAAAGAGGAACTCTTGTCATTCAAGGAGGCGGGCATTTCAGGTTTTACAATTTTCGAGATAGGATCACGCGACACTGCCTATGTCAGGGCGGGCCCGGCATTTCTAAGCAAGGAATCGCTGGATGTTATTAAATTCGCTATTGACGAAGCGGGCAAGCTTGGGCTGGAAGTAGGGTTGAACACAGCCAGCAGCTGGAATGCCGGAGGAACCTGGATCACCCCTGTACATGCAGCGAAGTCTATTTACTATTCAAGACTAAAGATCAATGGGCGTGGCAGTGAAAAGAACAAGTTGCCTTTTCCTGAAATTCCCAAAAACGATCCGTGGGGGAAACCGAGGCTTATTCAATACGGCAGGGATGGCAAACCTGTGTATTATGAAGAGATCGCTGTGCTGGCTATTCCAAACAATACCTCCGATCAACCGCTTGATACTGCAAAAGTATTAGATCTCTCCGAGTATTACAATCCAAAGAGTGAAACGCTGAATTGGAAAGCTCCTGCGGGTGATTGGGATATCTTAAGATATGTATGCTCGAATTCAGGTGAAAATCTCGTAATGCCGAGCAAGAATTCAGCAGGCTCAATTCTGGACCATTACGATGCAGCGGCCACAGAGTTTCATTTCACCTATATCATCAACAAACTCCAATCCGTTTTAGGGGATTTGAAAAACACGGCACTGAAGAGCCTGTACATGGCAAGTTATGAGATGAAAGGTTTTACCTGGACAACAACCCTGCCTGCTGAATTTAAAAAGATCAGCGGATACGATATTAGAAAATGCCTGCCGGCACTTTTCGATGAAAAGATTTTTGCTCCTCAGTTTCATGCGAACTTCAGGGCTGATTTTCAAAGGACTTTATCTGAATTGATGATCAACAATTTTTACAGGAAGTCCAGGGAAGTTTGCAATAAGTATGGATTGAAAAATAACAGCGAGGCAGGCGGGCCGGGTCTTCCGCTCCACAATGTGCCGGTTGAACCGTTGAAAGCGCTGGGTAATCTGGATATTCCCAGGGGTGAATTCTGGATACATCATGACCGGTTTAACGAAAAAGGAATTGATATTATCAGAGTTGTCAAGGAGATCTCGGCTGCGTCACATATTTATAACCGCAGAATTGTAGAACTGGAGGCATTCACCTCATTTCAGCAGTGGGGCGAAGGTCCGTTTGAAATGAAACCATCCGGTGACCGGGCTTTCGCTGAAGGGATGAACAAGGTGGTGGTACACGGCTCCACGCACAACCCTGCAGGTACTGGTCACCCCGGTATCGTTTACCACGCGGGCACCCATTATAACGACAAGCGCGTCTGGTGGCCAAAGGTAAGGCCCTTCAATGAATACCTTGCGCGCATCTCCTACATTTTGCAGGAAGCTGATTTTTTTGCCGATGTGGCGTATTATTACGGCGATACTATTCCCAATTACGGTGGTCATAAGAACAGTCGCTTTACCGCCGGCCCCGGATATGACTACGAGATCGTGAACACTGAGATCCTGAAAGAAGCTACGGCGAAGAATAAGAAACTGCTGTTGTCGCGAAACAACGCGCTGTTCAGTGTGCTGGCCCTCACGGATGAAGTGAGGATCAATCCGGAAATACTCATTAAACTTAAAGAATTGGCTGATCAGGGCGTTATGATCATTGGAGCGAAGCCGAAAAAAGTTTCCGGATACAGGGTCGATCCGAATGTGACCGGTCTAATTGATAAACTCTGGGTTGATGCGGGCGCAAAAGACCTTCCGGGCAAAGGCGGGAAAGTGTATGGAAACACGGAAACTTCCGCGGCATTGCGGTCCATGAATATTGTTCCTGATTTCAGCTACCCCGGCAAAGAATTCTATAAGCTTGATTACGTCCATTACACTAAGAATGATCTGGACTTTTACTTTATCCGAAACACAGCCGGAGAATGGATCTCGAGAAACTGCAGTTTCCGTCAGAACGGCAAAGTTCCGGAAATGTGGAACCCGCTCAGTGGTGGAATTGTCTCGCTTCCGATCTATAACGTGAATAGCGATCAGGTAACGGTGCCCGTCACGCTTGCGCCTTACGGCAGCATGTTTGTTGTGTTCAGGCAGGGAAAGGCCAATCCGCGCTATACCAGCATCGATAAGAATGAGCACCCTCCTCTGGTGGATTACACAATGGATGGAATTTATGTATGGGAGGAAGGCAATTTTGAACTGTCGGGGCGGGACGAAAAGAGGCAGTTCACCAATTATGTGAACGTGCAAAATCTGGAGGGATCATGGGAAGTATTTTTTCCCGAAGGATGGGGTGCGCCGAAAATGGCGATTTTTCCGAAACTGATTTCGTGGACTGAGTCCAACAATGATGGCATAAGGTATTTTTCGGGAACGGCCACCTACAAGAAAACTTTTCAGCACGAGATCAATTCCAGTGCTCTGGAAAAAAAGAAGATCTATCTTGATCTGGGCGACCTTTCACATGTAGGTGAGGTCTGGCTGAACGATCAGCGGCTGGGTATAACATGGGCAAGACCATCCCGGTTTGATATCACCAGCATTCTCCGGCCAGGTGAAAATACACTCGTGGTTGAAGTCGCCAATACATGGTCTAACAGGCTTGTGGGAGATGCTGTCACGGGGAGCAAATATACCCGAACGCACATCACTGCCACGAATGTACACGGTCTAAACCACCAGAGCATTCAATGGAAAGACGTTCCTTTGATCAAGTCGGGGTTGCTGGGACCTGTTAACATTACTACGCTGAAACCGGTGGAATAGGTTTCGCGGGGGTTAAAACCTGTCTCAATTGTCGAACGAAGCGTTTGTAAAAGCGCGGGATTGATTGTAAATGGCGCGTCGGGAAACTTTCAGAAATTCAACTCGTTTTCTGAAGGCGTGCTCTTTTCCCAACAGTCGAGGTTGTATCGCGTCGTATCTGCAATTTTTGCCAGCGCTTCGTGGGTTAGAAAAGCCTGGTGGCTTGTTATGAGCACATTTTGAAAGGTCATCAGCCGGGCGATGA
>JBBEBN010000410.1:0-9760 GCA_040882305.1 Cyclobacteriaceae bacterium | reverse complement strand
GGAATATCTCGTGAACGAAATTCAGGAAGTGTACCGCCTGCAGGGTGTGAAGATCAATGACAAACACATCGAGGCTATTGTAAGCCAGATGATGCAGAAAGTTGAGATAATCGATCCGGGGGACACGAACTTTCTTCCTGGAGAGTATGTGGACAAGTTTGTTTTCCGCGAAGAGAACGATGCTGTGATCGATAAGAAGGTTGTGGTGGATGCAGGTGATTCGGAGACGATGAAGCCTGGTCAGATCATCACCGCCCGCGAGTTCCGCGACGAGAATTCTACGCTGAGAAGAAAAGATCACAAGCTCGTTGAAGTCAGGGATGCTCTTGCGGCAGTTTCAAGGCCTACACTACAGGGTATTACCCAGGCGTCGCTGAAGACTGAAAGCTGGCTGTCAGCGGCCTCCTTCCAGGAAACGACGAAGGTGTTAAGCGAAGCCGCGATACGGGGAAAAACCGACTGGTTGATGGGCATGAAGGAGAACGTGATCGTTGGTCACCTGATCCCGGCCGGTACCGGTCAGCGCAGTCTCAACGAAGTAATCGTTACCCATAAGGATGAGTACAACGCATTGACCAGTCCTGAATCCAAAACGAAGGAAAAAGAACTTCAGGAGTAATAAACGTCATCGGTCATTAGTCATTAGTCATTAGGGAACACCTGCTGGCCAATGACTTTTTCTCTTTATGACCGGGATTAGCGGGATTTATGGATTAGCGTGATTGATTACGATTCGAAGGATTGAGGGAGAGGTGGCACAGTCGGATTGCTTACATAACGTAAAAGGCATGGCAGAGGAAAATAAGAACAAGCCGCAGCAGAATCAGATCAACATCGAGTTGACTGAGGAGATTGCAGAGGGGATTTATTCTAACCTGGCAATGATTGCGCACTCCAACAGCGAATTTGTGATCGATTTTATACGGCTGATGCCCGGGGTTCCGAAGGCGAAGGTTAAATCCCGAATTGTTATTACCCCGGAGCATGCAAAGCGGTTCTTGCTTGCTTTGAAGGACAATATTGATAAATATGAGGCCTCTTTCGGGCCAATTAAACGAACGGAAGATATGCCGAAATTCCCCATGAATTTCGGGGGAACTATGGGGGAGGCTTAAGCCGCCCTTCGACATGCTCATGGCTGGGTTTGTCGAAGCCACAAAATGTTGGATAAGTATTTTGTAAGCACTATTACTTATTATACCTTTGCAGTCCTAATTTTGACAGGTTTATAAATTTAACAATATAAATGCCTACCATTCAACAACTTGTAAGAAGAGGAAGGAAGAAGCTGACTTTCAAGTCGAAATCTCCGGCACTCGATTCTTGCCCCCAGCGCAGAGGTGTGTGCACCCGCGTGTATACCACAACCCCCAAAAAACCAAATTCTGCCATGCGTAAAGTGGCCAGGGTAAGGTTAACCAATGGAAAAGAAGTGAACGCTTACATTCCTGGTGAGGGCCACAATCTGCAGGAACACTCAATTGTTCTGATTCGCGGAGGCAGGGTAAAGGACCTTCCCGGAGTGCGTTACCACATTATCCGTGGAGCATTGGATACAGCCGGGGTGAATGGTCGTTCGCAAAGCCGGTCCAAGTATGGAGCTAAAAGGCCTAAAGCAGGTGCTGCCGCCAAGGGCAAAAAATAATTTTTGACAAGTCATGAGAAAGACAAAACCTAAGAAAAGATACTTACTTCCCGATCCGAAATTTCAGGATACACTGGTAACCAAGTTCGTGAATTACCTCATGGAAGAAGGCAAAAAGAGTGTTGCCTACACCATTTTCTACGATGCCGTGGCGCTGGTTGAAAAGAAAACCAATGAAAGTGGTCTTGATGTGTGGAAACGCGCCATGAACAACCTCATGCCTGCCGTCGAAGTAAAAAGCCGCAGGGTCGGCGGTGCTACCTTCCAGGTTCCCGTGGAGATCAGGCCCGAACGGAAAATAAACCTAAGCATCAAATGGCTTATTGATTATTCAAGGGCCCGAGGCGAAAAAACCATGATGGATAAGCTCGCCGCCGAGATCATTGCCGCTTCAAAGGGCGAGGGAGCAGCCATCAAGAAAAAGGACGACACCCACAGAATGGCCGAAGCCAATAAGGCTTTCTCTCACTTCAGATTCTAATAAGCTTATCAACGAGTAATGGCAAGAGATTTAACATACACCAGGAATATTGGTATTGCTGCACATATCGACGCGGGTAAGACCACTACAACAGAACGCATTCTGTATTATTCAGGTGTTAACTATAAGATTGGTGAAGTTCACGAAGGTGCGGCCACGATGGACTGGATGGAACAGGAGCAGGAAAGAGGTATTACCATTACTTCAGCTGCTACTACCGTTCCGTGGATGTATCGCGGCATGGAATATCATATCAACATCATTGATACCCCCGGCCACGTTGACTTTACCGTAGAAGTAAACCGGTCTCTTCGCGTTTTGGACGGATTGGTTTTCCTTTTCAGCTCAGTCGATGGAGTGGAACCTCAATCTGAAACAAACTGGCGCCTCGCAGATAACTACAAAGTCGCCCGTATCGGTTTCGTAAACAAAATGGACCGCGCCGGAGCAGATTTTCTCGATGTCTGTAAACAGGTGAAGGAAAAACTCGGCAGCAACGCTGTTGCACTTCAACTGCCCATCGGTGCAGAGGAAAATTTCAAAGGAGTTGTTGATCTGGTGAACAATCGCGGAATCGTGTGGAACGAGGACGACAAGGGAATGACTTTCAAAGAAGTCGCTATCCCAGAAGATATGAAAGAGGACGTAGCAACCTACCGCGAGAAATTGCTGGAAGCTGTTGCGGATTATGATGAGTCTCTGATGGAGAAATTCTTCAACGATCCTGGAACAATTACCGAAGCTGAAATATTGACCGCCCTTCGCAAGGCGACAATCGACATGAAGATCGTCCCCATGGTTTGTGGTTCGTCCTTCAAGAACAAAGGCGTTCAAACCATGCTTGACTACGTGATGGAGTTGCTTCCTTCGCCGTTGGACAAAGACAATATAATCGCTCATGATCCTGATACGGAAGAGGAAGTTGTGATCCGGCCAAGTGAAAAGGAACCGTTTGTAGCGCTTGCCTTCAAGATCGCTACTGATCCTTTCGTAGGTCGCCTTTGTTTTATCCGCGCCTATTCCGGTGTGCTGGAATCAGGTTCGTATGTATACAATACCCGCTCCCAGAATAAAGAGCGTATCTCAAGGGTATTCCAGATGCATGCAAACAAGCAGAATCAGATCGAAAGACTTTCCGCAGGTGATATTGGTGCCGTTGTTGGTTTTAAAGATATTAAGACAGGAGATACCCTCTGTGATGAGAAGCGCAAAGTTGTGCTGGAATCCATGGTGTTTCCCGAACCTGTTATCGGATATGCTATTGAGCCTAAGAAACAGGCTGATGCAGATAAGCTGGGTATGGCCATCGGTAAACTGGTGGAGGAAGATCCGACATTGCGGGTTAATTCTGATCAGGAAACCGGTCAAACCATCCTTCGCGGTATGGGAGAATTACACCTCGAGATCATCATCGATCGACTGAAGCGTGAATTCAAGGTTGAGATCAACCAGGGTGCTCCTCAGGTGGCTTATAAGGAAGCATTGACCAAGAATGTTGAACACAAAGAAGTTTATAAGAAGCAAACTGGTGGTCGCGGTAAATTTGCGGATATCGTATTCGAACTTAGCCCGCGCGACGATGGAAAAGAAGGATTGGAATTTGTGAATGATATCGTGGGTGGTGTGATCCCCCGGGAATTTATTCCGGCGATCCAGAAAGGATTTCAACAGGCAATGGTCAACGGGCCGTTGGCGGGTTATCCCATCGACTCCATGAAGGTGAGATTGTTCCATGGTTCTTACCACGATGTTGACTCGGATGCGCTTTCATTTGAACTCGCTGCCCGGATTGGATTCAGAGAGGCAGCGAGAAAAGCTGGTCCGCAGTTGAAGGAACCGATCATGTCGGTTGAAGTGTTGTCTCCTGATGAGTACACGGGTTCTGTAACGGGTGACCTGAACAGAAGAAGAGGTGCTTTAAAGGGTATGGATACAAGGGCAGGCGCGCAGGTCATTAAGGCCGATGTTCCGCTCTCCGAATTGTTCGGCTATGTAACCGACCTGCGCACGATCACTTCCGGACGCGCTTCCGCATCGCTTACCTTCTCCCACTACGCACCGGTTCCGAAAAACCTTGCAGAGAAAGTGATTGAAGATGTAAAAGGCGCTGCGGTTGCCAAGTAGGACCCCACCTTCGCTGAAGCTGCGGTGGGCAGGCGGGATGAATGGGATTAAGGGATTTACCAGGATTGATTAATGGGATTTGAGGGATTATCAGGAATAACAAAAAAATAGAATAGGAATTAGGCGATTTCCTTAACGCGTGAAAATATGAACCAAAAGATCAGAATTAAATTGAAATCTTACGACCACAATCTCGTGGATAAGTCTTCTGAGAAGATAGTAAGAGCGGTGAAAGCTACCGGAGCCGTTGTGAGCGGACCTATCCCTCTCCCCACAGAGAAGGAAAAATTTACTGTGCTTCGGTCACCACACGTGAACAAGAAATCACGCGAGCAATTCCAGCTTTGTACCTACAAAAGACTGGTTGACATCTACAGCAACAGCGCAAAAACTGTTGACGCCCTGATGAAACTCGAACTCCCCAGCGGAGTCGATGTGGAGATCAAGGTGTAGTTACATAAAGTTTTTTATACTGAAAAGCCATCCGGAGCCTCTCCGGATGGCTTTTTTAATTGCCGGGGTCACCCGGGAGGAATTGCCACCTATGGAAGGAGCGCTGTACATGGACAAATTGCTTGAGACCGCCGAGCAATTGGGTGATAGAAGCAGAGACTTTGCCAGAATTGAATCCTGGATCCGATTTTAAAATCTGTGAAAACACCGTGAACTCACCCTTCACGCTTCCGAAACGCCTCATAATCCTCCATCGTATCCAGGTCAATTTCCCCGCCTGGAAAATCCACCTCAGACACATCTGCGCGATGTTGAAGGATAATTTTCTTAGCACCCTGATCATCGGAAAGTTTGGAAAGTTTGCCAAAAAAACTTTTGTCGAAAAGCGCAGGAACACCCGACATCCCGGAATATCTTGAGGCGATGACCGGCTTCTGCGTCTGCTGATATTTGGCCATGAGGTTGGAAATATTTTCCATTGTCAGCAAAGGTTGATCGCAAACTAAAACAATAACCGAATCCAACGCATGATCTATAGCTGTCAAATGCTTTAACCCCGCTTTCAGGGAACTACCCATCCCGCTTTTCCAATCGGGATTGTAAACGATCTTTACAGGAAGATCTTTGAGCATTTTGCGGTGTTCTTGTTCATTCGATCCCAGCACTACCACAACCTGTGATACTCCTGCATTCAGAACTGATTGAACTGTTCTCGCCAGAAGTTTTTCTCCGCGGATGTCGAGCATCTGTTTTGACTTGCCCATCCGCGAAGACGAGCCTGCGGCTAAAATGATCGCTCCTGAATTCATTGTTTTTTGAAACGTCGGTAATCAAATGACTTCGAAAGTGGTAACCGATTTCCAGTGTAAGTCGGATTGACGGGTTGACACTGTTTACCGGTTAATCGATTTTGCATTTGTTCCTCCATCCAGATAGACCTGTTTAAACACCTGGTCGCCTTTTGCATCGCGCCGGTGGATGGGTGCATTGCGGTATTTCAGAAATCCTCCTGAACGGGTTGAGAACTTGCCCTGAATCTCGCCGATGATGCTCAGGGCAATTTCATCCGGTGCTTCTGCGCCGATATCCAGACCAATGGGAGAATGAATGCGATGCAGATCCGAAGCAGATAAACGGATGCCCTCTGCTTCAAACTCCATAACCATTTTGTCAAACCGTTTACGTGGCCCCAATATTCCGATGTAGGGGGCCGGAGAAGGCAGGATCTTCTTTAATACATCGCGGTCATATTCATAATTATGCGACATCAGGACACAGGCAGTAAAGGGCGTGATGTCGAAATCACGGTCTACAAATTCACGTTGACAAAGGGACAGTTTATCCGCCGTGGGAAAAAACACGGGTGCAATATGCGCCAAGCATTCATCCGTTACCATCACTTCCCATCCAAGTGATTTGGCCAGGTGGCTTACGGGCCGTGCATCAAATCCCGCTCCGAAGATCATGAGCGCAATGGCGGGCTGAATGAGTTCAACAAACACGTCCAGATTGTCTTCTTCAACGGTATATGTCCTGGCTTCTGATCTTTTTGTTTTAAAGGTTTGTGAAAGATCGGGGGCAACTGTTTCGTTTAGCCGATTATTGGAAAAAGAGATGAGCACTTCCCCTTTGGTGTTGATCAGCAGTTTTTCTCCGGTGTATTTTGAATTGGAAAAAACGGTCGCCAGCGCGACGGGCTCGTTTGAAGCAATGAGTGTTTCAAAAAGTCTTATGGGATTTTGAGTGTCAGCCGGGTCTACCGGCTCGATGAGCACATCAATGACGCCGTTGCAGCCCAGCCCGATACCCAGGTTCTGGTTGCTGTTTTCGCTGGTGTCGTAAGTAACGGTCACGGGTTTTTTATTCATCATTACCTGACGGGCTTTTCTTAAGGCATCCCCTTCAAGGCAGCCTCCGCTGATCGAGCCTACCCATTTTCCATCATCGGTGATCAGCATGCGCGCTCCCGGACTGCGATAGGAGGAGCCCCTTACCCGCACGACGGTGGCCATCGCAACTTTTCGCTGACTGAGATCAGTCTTCTGAAAAGCTTCTATTATTGCTTTCTGCTCTTTCATCTGTTAATCTATCTCTTATGAAATTTAAAAAGATTCCCACCCTTGTACAACTGCCCAATGCCCATTCTTACAATCTTAAATCTTAAATGATTGGCATCTCCGTCCCCCGCTACTTCCTGCACGCGTTCACCTCTTCCGGCGTGACCGCCTCCCCCTTGTTTCCCCATGAATTGCGGATATAGTTCAGAACATCACTTACATCCTGGTCAGACAATTCAAAAGGCGTCATGTCTATGCTATATTTTTTTCCGTTGATTATGACCTCCCCGGTCAAACCATGGATCACATTATCGATTGAACGTTTCTTATCCGCCATGAGATAATCGGCTTTGGCCAGGGGGGGATAAACATCTTCAATTCCTTCGCCGTTTTCCATATGGCATGACATACATTGCGCGATATACACCTCCTTACCGCGATCGATGCTCGCCTGAAGGTCAAATTCTTGTGTCTGTGAAAAAGAGAAAAAGCTGATCACGCAAAGACTGAATGTTAAGATGAGGAACCGGTTTCTCATGCATCGATAATTTAAGAATTTAAAATGGGAAGCAGCCAGACTGCTTCCTATCATAAAACGTACCAAAACTTCAATTTTAAATCAAACTTCCCTAAGGTCAATGGCAATTTCCTGATCCTTTTAGGGGCTTATTCGAAGGTTGTGACAAAGATATTGATTTTCCCGATGGCTTTTCCCTGGCGCCTCCCGGCGCGTTTCACAGGCTCCTGGAGGTTACGGTACATGGATTCAAAGGCCGTATGGGTGGTGTCCATCGGCCTTTTCGGCCCGCCCTCGTTTAATAAGGCGAAGGTTATTATCGGAATTGCCGGTTAAACTGGTGTTGTATTTAAGACATTTTTAGGGGTTGCAATTCCCCAAAATTTCCGCGGCCTCTTTCACTTCCACGATTCCACGATCATGTGTCCAGGTGTTATAGATGTACGTTGCTATTTCGGCGATCTCCAGATCCGAGAGGGTTGTCACGCCCTGCATTGGTTGATTGAACTGTTGCCCGTTAACAATGACTTCATCGGTTTTTCCATGCCGCATTAAACAGATCACATCGGCGAAATTGTTTTCCATATAGTCAGAGATATTCAGCGGCGGGTATACCCTTCCAAGACCAGTGCCATCTGCCTGATGACAATTGTTGCAGTGTTTCAGATAAAGTTTTTCGCCCTGGACATAGTACTGGGTAAACTTCGGAGAGGAATTTTTTCCGCAACCGCAGAGCAGGGGAAAACAGAAAACCGAAAAAAGAAAGCAAAAAACCCGGATATTCATTAGGCTGATCTCTGATGCATTGCGTTTTTCGTTTTTCACTTTTACTTTTAATTTGATTACCTTTTAGGCAGAGGGAAGTATTTAGAGACCCAAAATCTTGCGTCTTTACATACCCCCAAGGCGCTAATACCGGACTTTAATCTTAATTCAATTTTTCATGCTCAATAAGTTGCTCATCCTAATGCTGGTTGCACTATCGGCCAATATTGCCTTTGCTCAGGAAAATTCGGGAACTCGTTTTCGCGCGGCCGTTGTAAAAGTAAATATTACACCCGACAACGCACAATGGCTGAGAGGCTACAATCCGCGGCAATCAACCGAAGTGCTGGATTCTCTTTACCATCGAATTGTTGCGCTCGACGATGGAACTACCCAGTTCTTTTTGATCTCATCAGATATCGTTGGTATGCCTTCAGCGGAATACAAAAGAGTAACGTCCGTTCTCTGGAAAAGATTTAGGATCAACCCGTTGAATGTCTGGTGGTCTGCCACCCACACGCACTCCGCCCCGGAAATAGGTCCGCAATTCCGGGGAATACCTTATCCTTCCATGGCCAATCGCAGCCAGCTGGCGGCACAGCATGAAATTGATACGGTGTATACCGCTGTGCTGGAGAAAAAACTTATTGACGGGATTATCGCCGCGCGGAATGAACTTGCGCCTGCCACATTGGGCGTAGGCTGGGGATTTTCGCAGGCAAATATCAACCGTCGTGCCATCGATATCGACGGTAAAGCAAGTTTGGGGTTGAACCCCGATGGAGAAGTCGACCGGAGGATCGGACTTCTGCGCATAGATAAGCCAAATGGAGAGCCGCTTGTTTTGATCGCCAACTACGCGATCCATGGCACTGTGCTCGGCGGGGAAAGCACAAAGATCAGCGGTGATGCTCCCGGTGTTGTTTCCGAGTATGTGCAGAAAAAGATCGGTGCTCCTGTTTTGTTTATCAATGGCGCCGCGGGAAATCTGGCGCCTATCTACAGCGTATATGCTAATGAAAGGGCAGGGCACTTAAGGCAGTTCTCCGTGCTGCTGGGAGATAAGATCCTCGAGGCGAGCCGTAACATTTCAGCAACAAGGGCATCAGTAAAGCTGACCATTGGCTCTATTACCGTGGAGACACCGCGACGGCCCGGCCTCGGATGGTCGAATGACCTGGCTGACTATACCCGCACAACGAATACAGGCATCAATCTCGTAAAACTCCCCATCGGTTTCCTTAAAATTGATGAGGATGTGGCAATATGGAGCGCTCCGGTGGAGATGTTTTGTGATATCTCCAACAAAATCCGCAATCGCTCACCTTTCCCCTATACGTTTTATTTTGGATACACGAACGGATCGCTCGGTTATCTGCCTGCTGCCTATGCCTGGAAAGAGGAAGGATACGAACCCTCCGTTTCTCCTTTTACCCCAGCCGTAGATAATGATCTGACGGAAGCCGTGCTGGGCTACCTGCAGGGAGAGTTGAAATAAGTTGACAATTGAACAGTTGAAATCAGTTGACAACCGGCAGTTGACAATTGACAATGTGGAATCTAAAAAAGGCCTGCTTTACATACATGCCCAGGCGCTAACTTTATGTGTGCGTTCATTAAAACGTTATACCAATTTTTTTAACAATGATACCGGCAGGTGTACGCATGCATCGATTAGAGTCCGTTTTGTCAACTGTCAATTGCCCATTGTCAAGTAT
>JBBEBN010000409.1:0-9822 GCA_040882305.1 Cyclobacteriaceae bacterium | reverse complement strand
TGGATCTCCACCATCTTCTCGCTGGCGACATTATTGTAAAATTCGTCCTGGAGGGTGAGCAGTATCTTGCGCGTCTTGACATCGATCACTTCTCCGCTGGAAGGGTACGCGTACTTTCCATCCAGGCTGAATGTAACCCAACCCGGCATATCCTGGAGGGGAATAGTAGTCAGCTGCTGGTACGGTGCTGTGGCGCTGAACACGTGCATCCGCATGTTGTGGCCGTCGCTCACCCATACTTCTTTCTCGTCGGGGGTCAGGCCGATGCCGTGGCTCGGGTTGCCATGCCTTCTCACTTCACCCATGTTCCAGCCCTGTACCGTCACGAGCGCAACGGGTTTGCCGGTTCGCAGGTCGCCCACTTCGAATCCCAGCAGCCCGTCGACGTTCACAAAGGCGAGCGTCTCGCTACCGTTGACCGTGAAGGGACGGATGCCGTCCCGGAACGGTCCGACCTGCTTGATGATCTCATGCGTTTTCGCATCGGTCACATGAAGGAACGGGGAGGCGATATCTGCCAGGTACGCGTGCTTTCCCGACAAGCCGGCGACCGTATTGTGCGCTCTTCTGACGACCGTGATTTTCTTGATGACATCCCCTGTGGCGCAGTCCACGACATTCCAGAAGTCCTTCTCCAGCGAGGGAAGGTACATCGTCTTGCCATCGGGCATTATCGACATCCGGTCGCATCCGCCCTCGTAGGTTTTTTCCCACACGACCTTCTCCGTCGTCAGGTCGATACGCTGCATCTTCTGGAGGGTGCTGATGAAGATGCTGTTGAGCGGCACGCTCACCGCTACCCCTTTCACGTTCGAGGGCTCGCCATTCTGATTGAGTCCCTGGGTTTTTATGCGCTTGACAAACCGGTGGTTGTTATCCATGTCGAAAACAAGGATGCCGTGTCCGCCATATCCGAGGTAGTTCCGGATGCCCGGTACCGCAACGTACAGGTATCGCCCTTTGGGGGGCGCTGCTGTTTCCGGGTTGGTTTCATCCGCCACCGATGGCGTCCACGCAGTATTTACGGTCAGTACCAGGGCACATAACAGTAAGAGGAAGATATTGAGTTTTGCTTTCATAAGTTTTAGTTCATAATGGTTGTCTCGCCGATGCCTGATGGTCGACCATGGCATATTCTTTCCAGAATTTTGCGGATCAATCATATCCCGGGTTCTGGGGGAAGATAGCCGGGTCGTTGATCAGCTGCACCTGCGATAACGGCAGGGGGAAGACCGTCATGTTGGCTTTCATGCCATGAGGTTCCATGACGCTCAGCGCACGGCCTGTTCTCAGCAGGTCAAACCAGCGGTGACCTTCGAATGCCAATTCCAGTCTTCGTTCCAGGTATATCATTTCCCGTGTGTCGCTCTGGTTCAGCGCGGAATAACCCGTAAGGCCGGCACGGTCGCGAACAATGTTCAGCGTGGTGAGCGCCTGATCGGTCTTTCCGTTCTCATTCAATGCTTCCGCATACATCAACAGCACGTCGGCATACCGCAACACTTTCCAGTTCGCCTTGCTGTCACCGCTGACCACCACGGGCACCATATACTTTTTCGTGAACGTGGAGGAAGCGTTAGCCGAGGGCATCAGGAGAACGAAGTTACCATTCTCGTCATAATGTCCGTTGGCGGCGGTAACATCTTTTCGCTCATCGTCGGGAGAAAACAGGGCGAACAGGCTTGCCGGGGGATTGTTGGCGTCGTTTCCGCCGCCGGTCACCTTGTAGAACGCAGAAAGCCCGGGATTCTTCGGCATGAAGTTGTTGGTGAAGTTCGAGCCTTCGCCTATCCCCTCTTCATATTCTATATCGAATATATATTCGCTGTGGTGCTCGTCCTTGGTGTAATCGAACAGGTCATTGTAGTTGTCAAGCAGCGCATAGCCCATGGTCGTAACTTCCTGCAGCTTGGCTTCAGCGCTGGGGAAATCACCGACGGTCAGGTACACTTTGCCCAGGAGCGACTTCGCCGCACCCACGGTAGCCCTACCCTCATTGGCGCCGGAATAGCTCTCCGACAACATGGTTTCGGCATCCAGCAGGTCGGGTATGATCACCTCGTCATAAATGGTGGCGACCGCGATCCTCGTTGACGCGTAGGATTCCTCGATAGTGACCGGCTTGGTGACCATGGGAACATCGCCGTATATCCTGACCATGTCGAAATAGGCCAGCGCGCGGAGGAACTTCGCCTCGCCGATGTGGCGATCCTTGTTTTTCACCACCGCCGGGTCAGCCGCCTCGATCTTTGCCAGCAACATGTTCGCGCGGTTGATGATGTTGTAGTAGTTTCTCCATGTACTCCTGATCACGCCGTCGTCATTGTTTATGGTGAACAGGTCCATGGCCGCGGCAGTGCCCTTGACGAGCTCGTCCCAGGAATCGTCCGCGCGCATATCTGCAAACAGCCACATGTTCAGGTACTGCGTCTGGTAGACGCCGTATATCCCCGTGACTGCATCCTGGAAATCGCGGTCGGTCTTGTACAATGCATCGGTGCTCACCGTGGAGACAGGCTCCAGCGCGATGAACTCATCCTGGCATGACGGCATGACCAGCAGCACCATCATGGCGAGTAAGCTAAATATCTTTTTCATATGAATTCTATTATCGTTTTATCAATCAATCAAAATCCTACGTTGATACCGAACACAATGCTTTTCGGCAGCGGGTACTCGTAGTTCTCATTCCCCGGGTTCAGCGCGCTGTTATTGCGGCTAACATCGGGGTTGAATCCCACGTGGTCGGTGAAGATGAACGGATTAGTGGCTGTTGTGTACACGCGTAATGAATTCAGCTTGATCTTCTCCGTGATAGCTGCAGGGAATGCGTATCCCAGCGAAATGTTGTTGATCCGCAGGTAGGTTCCTTCGTCGAGGAACAGCTGGCTGTACGCGCCGCGGAAGTTCCCGGTAGGTGTGTCGTTGGGGCGGGGCGACTTTCCGTTGCCCGGCTCTTCCTCCGACTTCCAGTAGTCATTCATGATCGCAAGCTGCCTGAAGCGGGATCTCAGGTTAGCCACCTGGTTCCTGGACAGCGCGAGGATCTTGTTTCCATAGGACCCCTGGAGACCTACGCTCAACGTAAAGTTCTTGTAGGCGAAGTTGTTGGTCATCCCGTAATAGAAATCCGGATAAGGCGAACCCATGATGGTTTTGTCGAAGCTGTTGATAATCCCGTCGGGGACACCATTCGATCCGCTCACATCGATAAACCGCACATCGCCCACCCGGGAAGCATCCCTGGCGCCAGGGTTGAAGAGAGGACCTGCATCCAGCTCCGCCTGGTTCATAAAGATCCCGTCGGAGAGCCATCCGAAAAACATACCCACCGGCTGCCCGATCATGGTGATGTTACCGCCGGAAATGATCGGGTCACCCTGGGGGCCGAGCTTCACCACCTCATTCTTGTAAGTGGAAAGGTTAAAGTCCGTCGTCCACCTGAACTTGTTCGCGGAGTTTACAGAGCTGATCACAAACTCCCATCCGCTGTTCTTCACTTCGCCGATGTTCTGCAGGGCGTTGCTGAAGCCCGTGATATCTGGAACGTTCACGTTCAGGAGCAGGTCATAATTCCTGGACTGGAAATGATCCACGGTGACGGAAAGCCGGTTGCCGAAGAAGCTCATGTCAAGCCCCGCGTTGAAGGATTTCTGCGTTTCCCATGTAAGGGTCGGGTTCGCGAGACGCCCGGGAGCATAACCGCCGACAGCCGCGCCGCCGAAAGTGTACTTTTCATAATTGATGGTGGCGTAGTGGTCGTAATTCCCGATATTATTGTTACCGGTTTCACCATAGCTCGCCCGCATCTTCATTTCCATCAGAGGCGTCAAGCCCTCGAAGAAAGCTTCGTCGGAGACGCGCCACGCAAAGGCGGCGGAGGGAAACACACCCCACTTGTTTTCAGATCCGAAGCGCGACGACCCATCCGTGCGTACCGAGGCAGTCAGGTAGTACCGGTCCTTGTAATTGTAATTCACCCTGGAGAGGTAGGAGATCATTGACCACTCATTAACCTCCGACGACCCGTTCGTAATGATACCACTGACAGCGCTGAGGCTGGGTACCAGGTTATTGGGATACCGGTTGCTCGTGATGAAGTTGGATTCAAAGGTTTCCTTCTGTGACGTGAAACCCGCCAGGGCGGAGATGCTGTGATCGCCGAACTCCTTGCTGTAATTGAGGGTATACTCCGTGAGCCAGTTGAACAGCATGGAGGCGTTATCCGTGCCGACGGCCGGGTTGTTATTGAACGCGGGGAGTTGAGGCTTGAATCTCATGCCCTTGATGTTCATCAGGTTCGTCCCCAGCATCACGTTCAGCTTCAGGTCTTTCAGGATGGCGTATTCGGCGTTGAGACTTCCCAGGAAACCCATTCCTTTCTGGTTCTTGATCACCTCCTTGGCCAGGGCCACAGGGTTTTGTGTCGATACGACCGCGTCGAGACCGTCGCCAAAAGGAAAATAGGACCCGTCCGCATTATATAAGGAGTAGTATTGGGGAATAACCAGCGAATTATAGACGACATCCGATCCACGGCTGCCATCGCTGCCGATCTCATCCCTGCCGGGGCCGCCTACGTTGTGCTTTACGGTAAAGGAGGGATTCAGGTTCATCCTGACCGTGAGCTTGTCGGACAACTTGGCGTCGAAATTCGCGCGGGCGGAATATCGTTTGAAGTTGCTGTTGATAATGATGCCATCCTGGTCGAGGTACTCGGCGCCGATCACATACTTTACGGTTTCACTGCCGCCGGAAGCGGTAAGCTGGTGTTGCTGCATGCGCGCTGTGCGCAGCACGGCATCCAGGTGCTCGCGAAATACGTTGCTGGCGCCGGGCTCGGTGGTAGGCTGTCCCGACAGCACCTGAACTAACGTTACGGGTACTGGTACTTTCCACTGCTCCACCGGTAAGGTCACGTCATTGCCTTCGTCGATATTCTTGTTCCGGACGCCGTCGAAATAGTGCTGTGCCTGTTCGAGGCCGGTTTGAAATACCGGTGTCTTGGATATCTGCTGGAAACCGTAGTACGTGTCATATGTGATCGTCGGCTTCCCCTCCTTTCCTCTTTTTGTATTGATGATGATCACGCCGTTGGACCCGCGTGAACCGTAAATGGCCGTGGCGGAAGCGTCCTTCAGAACGTCGATACTCTCGATGTCGTTGGGATTGATCGTCTGTATGCTTTCGATGGGAAAGCCGTCGACAACATACAGGGGGCCGCTGCCCGCGGAGATACTTCCCACACCCCGGATCCGGATCTGCGGTGCGGCACCCGGCTCACCGGAGACAGGCTTTACCTGCACTCCCGCCAGCTTCCCCAGGAGCGCCTGGTCAACCCGTGTCGCCGCCTGTTCCCGGATCTGTTGGCTTCCGACAGAAGAAACCGACCCTGTCAGGTCTTTTCTTTCGACTGTACCGTAACCGATCACGACAATCTCCTCCAGCGACTGGACGGAGGGCTGCAGCGAGACATTGATCACCGATTTCGCGCCTACAGGCATTTCCACGTTGGCGTAGCCGATGAAGGAAAATACCAGTATGCTGCTTTCACCCTCGACATTGAGGGTAAAGTTTCCCGATGCATCAGTAGCTGTACCGTTGGTCGTCCCTTTCTCGAGCACGTTCACGCCGGGCAAAGGCGCACTGTTCTCGTCGGTGACGACACCGGTAACCACCTTGTCCGGCACCTGGACGTCCAGCGTCAGGTCAGCGATCGGAATAGGTTCCGCCCCGAACCTTATCGGAGGCAATTGAAAGTTCATGTTGATCTCCTTGCTCTTTTCCTTCCACTCTTCACCGGGGAAAATAGTGTAGTACTTGTCCGAGATCTTCTTGAACCGCAGGTTCAGCGGCGTCAGCACATTCGCAAGGGTTTCCTCCAGGTTATCCGTGATCTTCATTTCAGGGGAAATGAATTTATTCTGCACCACATGGCTTTCAAATGTGAAATAGACGTGAAACTTTCTCTCAAGCGAGTTGAGTACAACTTTCAATTCCTTTTGATCTTCATGTCTCTGCGAAAGGAGTGGAGGCGGCATGTACGCGAGGTCCTGCGCCACAACGGCACGGAACTGGATCAGTACCAGGAGGGCGATTGTAAAAAGGTTTAGGTAAGGTTTTCTCATAAATCCTGGGTTTAGTGTGAGCTTCTATTACTGAGGAGAATACGGTCTCCCTTGTGTTCGATGTTTATCTTATAGGACGTCTTCAGGGCCAGAAGAATAATACCGAGGTCATTGTTCGGCAGGGTCCCCGTAAACTGCCTCGTGCTGAGGAGCGAGTCGGTGACGATCATGGTGACACCGTAGTAATCATGGATGATCTGCGCCACTTCCGATAGCGGTGTATTTTCAAATACCATCATATTGTTGCGCCACGCTTCGTATTTCTGCGGCTTCACCAGCTGTTTTTCGAATTGATCCTGGCTGCTGGAGAGGCTCGCCTGCTCACCCGGCTTCATGATCAGCGGTTGCCTGTCTTTCGCCACCAGCTTCACCTTCCCCTCCGCCAACGTCACTTTCGACCTGTTCCGGCGGTTCTGGATATTGAATTTTGTCCCCAGTACTTCCACGTCGAAGTTGTCGGTGTGTACAATGAATTTCATGAGGTCGGTCTTCTTGGTGACCTCAAAGAACGCCTCGCCCTTGATCCACACTTCACGGTTCTCATGGCCCATGAAGTCGCGGGGGACCCGTATGCACGAGTTGGCGTTCAGCGTCACCGTGCTGCCGTCCTCGAGGGTGACGGTCCTGATCGTTCCCTTCTCGGCGGCATAGCTCTTGTACAGCCATTCGTCCTGCAGGAAATAGAACCCCGCGGAAATAAACAGGATAACAGAGGCAGCGAGCCACCACCTGTAATGCATGGTCACCCTCCTCCCGGCGGAAGGCTCATCCCCGGCGTATCGCCAGGCAGGTGCCGGCATTCGGAACTCGCCTCGCATGTGCTTCTCATACTCCTCAACCCGGGATCCGATATCCGGCAGGTGCTGTGGATTTTCTGTTTCCCGCAGGGACAAATGATAATAGAAGAGTTCCTCGCGGCAAGGATCTTCTTTCAGCCATTTAGATAGCATGCTCTTCTCGTGCGCCGTCGCATTGCCCTCCAAAAATTTCTTTATGATATCACTGAATAAATCCTCTCTCATTTTTTGAACATTATAGTTTCGGTTCGATGTTCGTCGCGAGCATGCCAGCGGCTACACAAGTTCGCCATTGACCTTCTTGCGAAGTATGCGCAGGGCTTTGCTGATATGCGCTTCAATGGCTTTGACAGAAATATCAAGCTCTGCCGCGATTTCCTGGTATCGCTTATTCTCCATCCGGCTCAGCACAAACACTCTCTTGCATTGCTGGGGAAGCGCATTTATTGTATTATCCACCAACTGGTAAAGCTCGTCGTACAGGAGTATCTCGCATGGATCGGAGCCATTTCCATCAACGTCGAACTTTTCATCCGGCGCGCGGCGCGACAGCTGGAACTTGATGTAATTGTAAGCGCGGTGACGGACGGACTTAAAAAGGTAGGCGCGGTAGGATGTGCTGATCTTCTCGAAGACGCGGCCATCCCAAAACCGGCAAAAGACATCGGCGACAATATCTTCCGCCACCTGGCGGGAAAAAACAAAGCGGATAACGTGACTGCACAGGGGAGCGTAATACAGTCTGAATAAAAGCGAGCATCCCTGACGGGGATCGTGGTCGAAGGTCTTGCGCAACAATACCTCCGCATCGATGATTCTCGTTTCCGCAGCCTCGGAAGAAAACAGGTTCTCCCGTCGGTCGTTGCCGGGTAAAGCATCCATCATAGGCCCTTCAGGTTTAGGATTTTATGGTAGACAAAAAAAGGTCGCTGTACCCTACGCTACGGTTTGAAATTATTTTTCAAACCATTGCGCTGGTGCCTCCGGCGGACCGGAAACAGGGGTTTACTAAAGCTAACCTTAAAGCCCTTTTCTTCCATTCGAAGTTTTTCGAAGCCACGCAGAACGAATCGCACACCCGGTAAATGACCCGATTTTAGAGGAAATGACAGCGTTAGAAATCAAAGAGAATGTGATGGAAGGAAAAACATTTATGAACTCAGGGCGCGCGGGCGCCCGAAGTCTGGTATTCCTTCTATTGAATCGGACATGCCGCTCAAAACGTCTGAAAGCCTCCACGCCGTGTTGGTCAATACAAAATGGATGGAGAACCGCAAAATTCTAACCGGACAGTAACCAGGGAAAGGAGAATCGAACCTGATTTTTCCGCTGTTTTCTGAGTATTTCATCCAGACTCCCTCCCTTTTCTAAAAGGACCATGCGTTCCTTATTCCGGGCCTGCTGATAAAAAAACCAGGCAAAGAAAAATGCGGCAATTAGCTTCAAAGAAATGAGGCGACAGATTGTTATGGCCAATGCCTACTCGCCGTAGCCCGAGGCCGTATTCTCTGTCAGGTCCACCGCCAGAGCAGTAACAACCGGATTAAGAAGTTCAATCAACTTGACTTTTATCTTTTCGGCTTGTCAGGAAAAGTTTTCTGCCATCATCAAACTTCAGGTAAGCATTAAAAAGCACATATTGAAATGTGGATGGATGACTTGTGTGAGCCGTATGCATCCTTTGAGACACTTTGGACGTGTTGATAAACACTTTTTCTACCTCATTATGCCATCGCAAAACAAAATAAAAAAAAGGCCCATTGAGAGCCTTTTTTTATTTGATCAATGCGTAGCCTAGTTTACCAGGTCAAAGGTGATGGGTATGCTGAAAGATACATCGACTGCTTTGGCCTGCTGAAGACCGGCGTTCCATGCTGGCATTGAAGCCACAACGCGAACGGCTTCCTCCTTCAGGGAAATGTCTACGTCTTCTCCGACGACATCAGATGCAACGACTTCCCTTACTCTTCCTTTAGAGTCTATTACAAAATCGACAAACACAGTGCCTTGCAGCCCTTTGTCACGCGCTGCGTCAGGGTATTTCAGATTATCACGAAGATATTTCGACATTGCTTCGTCACCACCGTTGTATGAGGGGTCCACTTCAGCTTTGATATAGATAGTGTTGCCAAGCGCGTCTTTGTACGTAGGAGTCAATTTCGCTCTTTCAGCCGCGGCCCGGGCTCTCTCTTCGGCCTTTAATACGCTCGCCTTTACGAGGAGTGCTCTTTTTGCAGCCACTTCATCCTTTTTCATTTGCGCTGCCTGCGCTTGTGTAATCGCTTTCGATTCATCAGCACTTCCTTCGCCCTTAGATGCGCAACCCTGCCAAAGAGCAATGGCGGACAATAAGATAACAAGTTGAATATTCCTTTTCATATATGGTTTGGTTTTAGACGTTGAAATTGCGTGGCATCGTTTACCTTTTCAGTTTCAAGACTGAGTGTTCCACCAATTGTTCCGCAAAGCTGATCAGACTAGACGCTATAGTGGTTACATTCAAATAATGATCTGTTGCATATTTCACAGGTTATCGAACGAGTTGCCTCTATATAAATATATGCTGGATGTAATCGCGTTGATTCCCGTCATCGAAAGGGCAAATGTGTGATTAATGTAACTTATGGCGGGGCTTGTGTAAGACGCACCAGCAGTAATAGTATCACCTTTGTCGCGTTGAGAAAACTCCTTCTCAAATAAATACCAAGAATATGATAACGACAAAACTCTTAACAGCCCTTTCCATTTTATCGGTTGTTTTATTTGCCGGCTGCGATAATGATGAGCCCAAACCTGCGCACACCAATCCCGTTGTAATTCCGATCCAAACCATTAGCATGACTACTGTATCACTGGCAGGTTCATCGGGTCTGGCGATTCTCGCTGGCTCTTCTATT
>JBBEBN010000408.1:0-9823 GCA_040882305.1 Cyclobacteriaceae bacterium | reverse complement strand
TAGAGCGCTTCCATGGCATGGAAGAGGTCATCGGTTCGACTCCGATATTCTCCACCAATGGGCTATTGCCGTCCTTTGTGCCCTATTTCCTTTATTCCCTTATCCTATATCCTATCCACATGCCTCTAAGCCCGTCATGTTCCCGCCTTACCAGGACGCCTTGATCTTGGTCTTTGCGAAGAGGGTATTAAAGGAATGCCATGGGGTATTGTCACCTCCCTTATCATCTTTCTTGTTTCCGTAGAAGCCATCCATAAAAGTTCCGGCGTCTGACCATACTGTTTGAACAATACCTTTGTAGCGGTCTTTCATAACACCCGTTGAGGTAGCACGGAAATTAGCCATGTCGGCGTTCTGAACCGCTCCAACGGCTGGCCTTCTCCAGGGGCAGGTTACCACATCAAACCCTTTCATCGCGAAATATACAGCGGTTTTATCAGGCCTTTCGTAATGCCAATCGCAGATTAGCACGTCCTTTGGGATCATATCGATTGCCCGATGTGTGTTGTTCATACTGGCTTCCCACATACCCATGCCAGTCTGTTTGCCATCGATCAAACGATCACCCCAGATCCAGAGACGGCGGTTGTTTTGCGCCAGATGATCGCGGATCTTGCGGACTTCATTTGCAAATAATTCAGCTTTGTCTTGCCCCGAGCAGCGCGGGCATTTGGATTCACCAATATAAAATACTTCATCCATTCCCGCGTGAAAAGCCATGCTCTCGAAGGCGGTGCAGATTTCATCCACCAGACTAAAAACCACGCTGTGCACGTCAGGGTGCAGCGGACAGTAGCTTTTACAATACAGACCGTCTTCATTAGGCCACTTGTATTGATCCGGCATTTTCACCCAGGGTGTTTCATCAAATTCCGGGTAAACCCTGAGAAGGCTGTGCGTCCTGCCTGCCCACGATTGGTGGCCCAACAAATTGATCTGCGGGATCAAGTCAATGCCATTCTTCTTGCAGGCATTTACTATTTGTTTTACATCCGCCTTTGTAAGGGAAGCGCTATCCCTCAGTTCCGGATGACTTTCATACTGATAACCAAAATCCACCCGTAGAATAAGGGTGTTGATTTGGCGCTGCGCCAATTCTTCATTGATAAATTTTATGAAAGCGGGAACCTTGTCGGGATCCGGTGCGCCCACGCAGAATCCGCGGACAGGAAATTCAGATCCTTTCTCCTGGCTCAATGCCACAGGAGATAATGACAGGAAAAACAGAATAAATAGTAATATGTTCTTCATAGGGTTCGGTTTGGTCTGATTTTGCTGTAAAGAGCCTGGAATACCTGGAATTTTAACCCTATTAAAATACAAAAAATTAAAGAATTCCATCAACGGTCCAGGGAAATTCCGGAGTGTGGAAAAATAAGTCCGTCCGGTAAACGATATTGTTAACGTTTCGGATATGTGGCGGGTAATAATTCCAGTGAGTCTGTCGAAGCCTCCTGATAATAATAGCGGACCTTTTTTCTGTTCTTGCGGATATTTTCTTTCAACGCCCGGGGCATCCCCTTCTTTTCTCCCGGTTTCGGACAATCGAGCTCCTCAACGTCTACGTGTTGAATGGTATACTTGACGTAGCGGTATTTATTTGAATTCTTGGAACTGGGTTGCGGGGTTTTGGCATCGGAGGAAACTGTTATCACTGATTCGGCGTGTTCGCGTGGTGCATGGCGTTCAGGAACACGAAAGCGCTTATTGACCTGGCTTTTTTTCAGTCTCAGCCCTCTTACTTCCGGACAGGGAATGATCCCGGAACGGCACCCTGCGCAGAGTACCAAAATAAGCACCATTATACGGAGGAGCATCTTTTGCTTTTAAGATGTAATGAAATACAATATATAAAACCCGTACCGTAGTTCAGGTTTTAAGGTCCATTAATTTTGGCTTGCAGCCCCAATTCATTCTAAAAACGTCATTTTCAGGCCTCTTAGCATGCCGGCATGTCAAAAAAGTTGTCGTATGTCATCGAATGCAAACAAAAAAACCGGCAGAAAGTAGCTTCCCGCCGGTTTTAATCTCAACTCAGTTTGTGGACCTTGCGGCCTAAAGGCTTCTCAGTTCTTTTTTTATTTCGTCCTTGGTTTTACCCAATTTTTGCTGCAGGCGGCCATACATTTGGTCTTCTTGTCCCTCCTGGTACAACAGGTCATCGTCGGTTAACTGCCCATATTTCTGCTTGAGTTTACCCTTTATCTCGTTCCAGGTACCCTTTACTTCTAACTTTTCCATAACCTTAGATTTTTAGTTTAACATTTGGCAGAATTGCCAATGATATTTGCTCAAATAATAATGCCAGCCCTGATTTCCGCCGGCTCGTTGGCCGGTAGACATTTGGCCTGCCCGGCGCTGTAAGATTTAACCGGAATAGCGATTTTTTATTTGCATGCTTTTGATCTAATTCACCGTGTGAAAAATCTCGGTTTCCTGGTTATTCTGATAGCTTCAGCCTGTCAAAGTTTTCGGGACCAACCAGTTTTTACCGCTTCACCGGTGGAAGCATCCGGATCATTCCTGCTCGACACTGTACATTTTCAGATACAGGATCTCAACTGTCGCCGTGCGGTCAGGGTGTTCTACGCTTCGCATAATTACGCGCTCTTCTGGAGGGATAACGGCGTAGCGGATTCGTTGATAGAGGTGATTGAAAATGCAGCGCGATTCGGACTCCTTCCGGAGGATTATCACATCCGTGAATTGAAGGAACTATCTCTGGATACATTGTCACCTGGTCGCGTATCTAAAATGGATGTTCTGCTTACCGATGGATACCTCACCCTTCACTACCATATCCGGAATGGTCGCCTGGACCCGGCAACACTTCAACGCCGGAGCCTGGCCTTACTTCACGATGAGGAAGGAATCGCCTCGCTTCAGCACAATGCGACGGGCTCCATCAATCAAAAATTGCTGCTGCGTGAGCCGGTGTCGCGGTCATATCACCTGTTAAAAGATGCGTTAAAGTCTTTCGACTTGCTGGGCAAAAACGATTCCATTCAACGCGACCGCGCAAAAAAAATTGCCCTGAATATGGAGCGATGGCGCTGGCAAAAGCCTTGGCCCGACCGTTATGTTCTGGTCAACATCCCTGCCTTTTCCATGCGTGTGGTTGAAAGTGACTCGGTATGGCTGGAGTCACGCGTTATTGTGGGTAAACGCGATACCCCGACGCCGCTGATGCAGAGTGTCATAAGGTCTTTTATCATCTACCCTTACTGGCATGTTCCCTATAGTATTTCCACAAAAGAAATCCTTCCCGCTTTACAGGCGAGCTCATCGTACCTTCAAAGAAACAATTTTGAAGTACTCGATAAACGCGGAAATGTAATTCTGCCAGATACAATACAGTGGGATTTTTATGACGAGAAAAATTTTCCTTTTGTACTCCGTCAGCGCGAAGGTTCAGAGAATTCGATGGGCGTTATCAAGTTTAATTTTTTCAATAATTACAACGTGTATCTTCACGATACGAACAGCAAACGCTTATTTAAAAACGCCAAACGCGATTTCAGTCACGGATGCGTTCGGGTGGACCAGGCGGTAACTCTTGCGCATTACCTGGTTCGAGAAGATGATATCTATGTTTCACCCGAAGACCTTGATCAGTACCTCAGCCTGCAGCAGCGACTAAAAATAGATCTGCGAAAACCCATTACCGTGAAACTCGAATACTTCACCTCCGAAGTGGTAAATGGCGTCACTTTTTTTTATGATGATATTTACAAAAAAGATTCGGTGATGATGCGTTCGCTGTATTGGCCGGTGACCACTCCTGCGATAGCGCTGGACAATGCCTCCTTTTGAGTAAACCAAAATGAGGGCCCTTTGCCTTTCACTCCTGAGAACGATCCCAGGGCGCATCGGGCCAACCGATAAAAACAGCGAACGAAGGTTTTTGTTCGCTATCCATCCTTTGCGCGGGGTCGGGGGAATGGTTTCATTCCTTCATCACATCATAAAGGTTAGCGTTTGGAGTCCGGTACTCCACCACGCTGGGTTATAGTATGCAGACAATTCAACGACCAACCTCCCCCAAATAGAGGGAATTTTATTTTTTGATTTTACTACAGGCAACTTCCCTGCTAAGTTTGTTTGTAGTGTTCTTAGATGGCAGCATTTATCATTGACTTCGACCCCTCAAAGCATCAGAAAGTAAGGCACAACGATCAACTCTATGTGGTCTGCCTGGATGACTTCGATTTTTTCCGCCTGCCGCCGGATGCGGAAATTGTCATCCACTTCATCAGCCAGGGAAAAATAATTTTTCATGAAGAGGAATCCATTCAACAACTGTACACGGTGAAGAAAAGAGAACTGATCATTGTAGAGCCGCAAACGGACGACTGAGGTGAGTGGTCAGTCCGCAGGACTCCTTTGGAATGGTCAGTTGTGACTGGCATGAACGGCTTCTTTAGGGTATGACTAAAAAGTAGTCACCTATGAGCCCGGGTTCGACAAGTTCACCCCCGGGTGTCGACTTATGGGGGATTGAGGGCCCTTCGGGCCCTGCATCACATTGTGACACAATTCATAGAGTGTCTATAAACAGGAAAAATTCAGCAGTTGCAATCCGGACCGCAATCATCTGCGCTGTTTTGCAAAGAAATACCCACGTCCTCCGGTTCCGGTTCGTCTCCGTTATCCCAACGGATATCGTCGATAATAACATCGAAATAATAGGTTTGATCAAGACCGGGAGAAGATTCGGGAGTCAGACGGAAACTTTTTTGTTCACCGATCTTCAGTCCCGTCAATGGTTGTTCAAGCGCAGGTAATATTTTGCCGGACCCAAACGTAAAGGTAACAGGTTCCTGTTCCAGTGTATTGACCAGTACCTCTTCCGTTGAATTTTTCATGATGTAGCGCATCGCTACGACGCGCTGAGGTCCTACTCTTATCATTTTGTTCGTGCTGTTCATCACGATTGTGAAAGGGAAGTTGGCTTACCGGATATCATCACCTTTTGTACGGGGATCTTTCCGTACACTACCTGGAGGGAGACTTTGCCGTTGTTCAACCGAACCGTTCCAAAACCGGTTTCTGTTGACAGGAACGAAACAAAATCTCCGACCCTTGAATCGACGTGCAGGGTTTTATCCACGGCATCAAATCTTACACCGGTGAGACCCTGCAACATTCCGTAGCTGGAGAGTGCCCGTGCATACCAATGGCCGCATTCATATTCGTTGAAGGGGTTCCTTCGCCGCCCGTCGTAGCGGTCCCGGCAGGTGCGAACGATATCGAGACCCTCCTCCACTTTTCCCAGCAGCATGAGGTGGGCGGCGACCTGATACTCAATACCGGTCCATACTTCATCGCTGTAAACAAAGGGCAGGGACAGTTTTCCTCCTTTGGGCCACGAGCAGAGCAGCAATCCACCCTCGTCACCGAATGCATAGGCAGGCCGTTGGGGGTTCGCGTGATCGCTGAGGTCGTGTTTGAGATTGTTTTTGTGCACCGCGATAAGGTGGCTTTCGATTTTCACGCGATCGAAGGGATCGTTCAGTCCGCATACGCTTGCGATCCATGCACCCAGTACTCCATCGGAAAGGCAACCCGTTCCGTACTGATATTTTGGTCCTTCCTTTTCCAGCAACGCCTGTGCTTCATCCGAATATTTTCCCACCATGGTTTTTTGAGCAGCCTCCAGCGGGTTTGGTGCATTCAACCCGGTGACTTGTATTTTTTGATAAAAATATTCGCCGTCATACAATTCCGTCTCGAGGAATTTACGTCCGTCGTCATAGAGTTTCTTGTAGACGGCAACATCTTTTTTCTTCTTCAGGAATTTTCCCATCTCCATGATGGCGGTGAGGGCGCCGAGGTAAAAGCTGGTGCACATCCCATCAGGTCCCCAGAATTCGATGTCATATGTGTTGTGGTGAGGCTCCTCCAGCACCCCTTTATTCCGAGGATCCCATGTGCGAATACAATAATCCAAACTCACTTTCACAAGCGGGTACATTTCCTCCAACCATGCGTTGTCGCCGCTGATGCGCCACTCGCGGTAAACCTTCATGACACCACCGAGCTGACCGTCTGCCGCAGCATGGAATTCATGTTTCGGAGGACGGATGGGTAAATTTGCCCGGAAAGTCTGATGCCCTTCCACATTCTGGCTTTCGCAGAATTCCGTGTGTCTAAGGGTTCTTTCGAGGGCAGGGAAAAGGTGAGGGATGGCCTGGGCGTAATTCCAGACGTGCGTGCAGGAACCATGACAACATCCCCAGGTATCGCCACATCCTTCATAGTTCCACAGCCTGCCATCAAGCTGGCGCATGACTGTGGGTGATTTAAGAATGGTGAGGTTTGCTGCTATGGCCTCCATTACCTCGGCAGGCAGCGAGCTGGAATGGAATGCCTCGGTGAATAACCGCGATTTTTGCTCGAGGTCCTGGTAGCTATTCTTCCAATAGTCGGCCACTTCTGTAACATTGCCGAACCGGCGACTATACCACGGTTTGTACTTCCCGGAAACGTACGCGCTATCGGCAACATTTTCGCCCAGTTCAGAGGAAGAAGCGCAGCAACCTGAACCGGGATCACACTTTTCCTGTTCTGTTCCATCTTCACCAAATCGCAGGTCCGTAACAGGAACATACCAGGCTGAAAGCACACGGATGGTTTTTTCTTCGCCTGGAGAAAGTTTGAACGGCACGTAAAGGGAAGCGCCCGGCGCCCCGGATTCAACAGGATCAACGCTTTTTACATTTCCGCTTCTGATGGTTTCCCAGGTGATCGTGAGGGGGTCAAACCATCCGCCGCGAAACCAGCAATGGTCCACTACAGTGTTGCCCTGGTCAGAAAAGATAGCAAACTCACCTCCGAGGAAAGGTTTTTCTTCCGTGCCTGAGTGGGAGAGGATAAAGCCATTCGTAAATTTTTTTACGGAATTTGTGCCGCCATCGGCGTGTCGCATGAAGTTTTTGGCGTGGAAGGAAAAAACGCAATCGGCGACGCCGTCTCCATTGTTCACAAATTTGTATTCAAGGGCACCCGCAGGCAAACCTGAATTATCTCCATCGGTGGGGATAAAGGGACTCCATCCTTTGAGCTCCGTTTTCAATGGAAAGCCTTCATCTTCCAGCGTAATGGTGGCGAATGGAAAGCGCGCGAGGAATGATGCCCTGTCAAAACGCGGCAATCCGAAGATCGTACCGCCCGAACCGTTGCCGGAATTGGGCTGACCGAATCTCTTCCAGTCAGGGGAGGGTCCTTCCAGAATTTTTGCCACGGTCTTTTCACCTTTTAAGGCGATGGCGCCAAACATCCCCGGCTCGTTGAAAACGTCGGGTTTATTTCGCACTGACATGTGTGAAATGGCACCGGTGCCTTCGAGACAAAACATCCCGGCTCCCAATCCTCCGATAGGAAAAGCAACGCGGTTCAAATATTCTCCCTCATACGCTGCGTTATATTGACGTCCGGCTTTTTGTTTTCCTGTTTTTCCGATCGGGCTCTCTGATCCATTCGGTTTTGCCCGGTCCTCGAGAAGGGTTGCCGGCAAAACTCCGGCACTGATGCTGCTAATACTGATCTTTTTGAGAAAGTTTCGTCGACCGGCTGATTTCTTCATTTGGGATAGGTTTGTGTTCTGAAGGAAAGAAATTTAGTAAGAGATAGGGAAATAAGGAAATGATACCGCCAGAACATCAACAAGGCTAAAATGATGGGGCTTCTGGCGTACAATGAAAGTATCATCGGCGACCGCATCATCGACGAAATAAATTTAGAGGGTATTGGAAAATTGCTCGCGCTAACTTCCAATGACGAGGTGAACTCATTGAGTGCTCTGCATTTTGCCGAGGTCTTCGATAAAAGAAACCTTTATCAGCTTGTGCCTAATACCGAAAGAGACGAGATTGAGTTTTCCCCTGAGCATTTGAGGGGTCGTTTCCTTTTTGGCAAGGGGTTGAATTTCAATTTTCTTTCCAAAAGTTTTCAGAATGGCGCCGTTATCAAATCAACCAATCTGACGGAGGAATTCCGCTTTGAAGATTTCAGAAATAAATACGGTGACGCTTTTATTCCATTATTTCTGGTGAGCAATCGAAACAACAAACTGATCCCGGTTGTGCTGGGTGAAAAGATCGATCCGGGTGAGGGTTACACAATAATCGCGCTTGTGGAAAGCGCAGGTCAGACCAGTTGACATAACTAATATGAGCGGGAAACGAGGCTCGAACTCGCGACCCTCAGCTTGGGAAGCTGATGCTCTACCAACTGAGCTACTCCCGCTTTTGACTGGAAATCCAGCCACCAACGCAATTTAACAAACGGAAGCCAATCAGAAAAAGCATCCAGAGAAGGAGTTGTTGGCCGACGTGACGGTCAAGTGCCATTGAGCAATAGTCCAAAACATATCAGGAAAATCTGAGACCGTCGGGAAAACCCTGAGTCCTGACGGCAGATTATGCTAAAAAGGCAATTCAGCCAAAAAAGTCGCATTTTGGGCTGTCTGCCCATGACTCTATGTCCTTTTCCTGATTAATGATGCGAAGACACCTGCCTGTTGCCTATCAACGCGTCGCGATCAATTAATCAAATTTGAATCACCGGGTTTCCCGTTAACCGGATTCATCCAGGTGTTTTAGAGTTTTAGCCTGAAGTTTATTTTCTCAAGCAGTATGGGCAACCCAACACCCATGACAATTGCCCAGACTATCGATCCCAGGATCACCAGCCATGGCTGGGGTGAATGCTTATAGAAAAGGAATGGCAGACTGAATTGCCAGATGACATAATAGAACATATCAGGTACCAGGTAAACAGTAAGTGAATTCGTGCCTGCGGGCCGGAGAAAAAGGCTCCATTTTACTTTCTTCATTATATCAATTATCCAGAACAGTAAAGCGAATAATACCATGCTTAGTCCGTTACAAATGAGTCCCCACGTCGGTGTCGCCTGGATCTTGGAGATGATGAACCACGGACGAAAAATGAAACCGGCAGCGGTGCACACAATGCCCAATGTTGCTATGATAAGCGCCGCCTTTACCGCATTTTCTTCAGCATATTTCTTAAGTATCAAAGTAACCAGCATTCCCGAAAGCACTATGAAAGGAGCATTCCCGTTTATGATCGTTCCAAAGACCGGCCTTATTGGATTAAGAAAATCAAGCATATGCAGTTTTGAAAGCATATTAAGTATGAGGAAGATTATGACAAAGAATAAAGTTTTCGAAATATTGTCGCGGAACCACATATATACAAGGGCTGCAACCAGAAAACCCCAGCCTATTGTTCCCAGTATGCCCCACGAATTAAACCTGAGAACATTGTCTTCAGCAGACCTGAAAATATAAACCATTGGTATTATCATCAGGACCCCAAGCATCTGAAGCCCGTAGATCATGAACTTATTCGATTTTGACTTGTCGTAATTATACCAGATCAGGAATACTCCTGTATACATGATCATTGACCAAAGACTTTTGGTCATTCCGGTGTATTCTGCATTGACATTTCTCGAGTTGGCCATCAGAACTCCGATTATGAGAAGGCTTACAGACCTGACAAGAATATGTTGGAGAAGAGCCACTCTATCATCCCCTCGGGATATCCTGTTCCCCACTGAAAAGGGAATTGACATACCAACCATAAACATAAATCCAGGGAACACCCAATCGGCCAGACCCATGCCATCGAAGTCACCCTTTGTATGACCAAGCCAGGCTGGCACACCCGGCATATAGAGATCATTAACGAATAACATGAGGACAAGATCAAATCCTCTCATTATGTCGATTGAAAGAATACGCTTACCGGTGTTTTCCATATCGAGAGGTCATTGCTGTACCAATTAACGCGTATT
>JBBEBN010000407.1:0-9847 GCA_040882305.1 Cyclobacteriaceae bacterium | reverse complement strand
AAAGTGATTGTTTTCCCGGTGAACGGTTACCGCAAAGGGCAGTACGTTCACGTGCAGGTCGAGGATTGTACCGGCGCAACACTGATAGGTAAAGCAGTTGAATAATGGCGATCACAGAAGTTGAAATCCAGAATATCAAACAGCGGTTTGGGATCATCGGAAACTCTCCGGTGCTGAACAACTCCGTGCGCGTAGCCATGCAGGTAGCGCCAACGGACATGTCAGTCCTGATCACAGGCGAAAGCGGAAGCGGCAAGGAATCTTTTTCAAAGATCATCCACCATCTAAGCTCGCGCAAACACGGACAATTCATCGCGATCAACTGCGGATCCATCCCGGAAGGAACGATCGATTCGGAATTGTTCGGTCATGAGAAGGGATCGTTTACGGGAGCACATGAATCCCGGAAAGGATATTTCGAAGTAACCAATGGGGGAACTATATTCCTGGACGAGATCGGCGAAATGCCTCTGGGGACCCAGGCCCGATTGCTTCGCGTCCTGGAAAACGGAGAATTCATCAAAGTCGGATCCTCGAAAGTACAGAAAACCGATGTCCGGGTGGTGGCGGCCACGAACATTAACCTGATGAAGAATGTGGAGGAGGGCAAATTCCGGGAGGACCTTTATTACCGCCTGAGCACCGTACCGATCTACGTTCCGCCATTGAGGGAACGCGGCAGGGACATTGAATTGCTTTTCAGAAAATTTGCCACGGACTTTGCCGATAAATACAGAGTGAAACCCATTACGCTTACGGAGGAGGCGAAGGAAGTGCTCGTCCGTTATCGTTTTCCCGGAAACATCCGGCAGCTGAAAAATCTTGTGGAGCAGATCTCCGTGCTTTCCACGGATGAAAAGGAGATCAATGTGGAGCATTTACAAAAGTATCTGCCAAAGGAAAATACCCTTCCGGCACTTTACCGCAGCCGCACTGCTGAAAAAGACAATCTTACAGAGCGCGACATTCTCTATAAAGTCCTGTTTGATATGAAGAAGGACGTGACCGATTTGAAAAAGATCGTCCTGGACATGCTGAACGCACAGCCCGACAAGGGAAAGATGGTGAACGAAAACGCCGGTTTGTTCGAAGATGTTCACAGAGAACCTTCACTTTCACACGACCACATGGTATTGAACCTTCCAACCACGCCGGCGGGAACCAATGGTGAAGAAATCGAAGATGTTCATGATATTACCCATGAGGCTGAGGACGAATCACTTTCAATTGAAAAAAAAGAGAAAGAGTTGATCATCCGGGCCCTGAGAAAAAATAACAATAAGCGCAAATATGCGGCACGGGATTTGGGTATTTCCGAACGCACGTTGTATCGAAAAATAAAACAATACGAGCTTGAAGAATAGTATTCGGCATGAAGTGAGGCCAAAGAAAAAAACTGCGCTGCTTTTTGTTATGCTTGCGTGTGTTGCCCTGCTTATCTCATGCAGCCTGCAGAGAGTGCAATATGGCATGACCGGTGCCGCTACCACCGCTGAAACGATCAGCATCGCTGAATTTTACAACAATGCTGACCTGGGGCCGGCAAACATGTCTCAGGTATTTACCAACGATCTGAAAAACTATTTTGTTCAGAATTCAAATTTATCGGTCGTAACCGAAGAAGGGGAACTTCAACTTGAAGGCGAGATCACCGACCTGCGTATCACACCCATCTCGCCCACTGCTACGGGCGACCCGACACAGATCAACCGGGCATCGTCCACACGCCTTACCATTACGGTCAAGGCAACGTACATCAACACGCTGAATGAGAAGATGAGTTTTAAGGACAAAAGTTTTTCTTTCTACAAAGATTTCGACAATGAGCTGAACGTGAGCGATGTGGAGGATGCGTTCATCAAGGAGATCTTTCAGCGTATCATCAATGACATATTCAATGCGTCGGTAGCGAACTGGTGAGTCGCCCATGACTTCGGACAGGGAGTTGACCGGCCACTGACCACTCACAACGCGCAGGCTTTTCTTACATGAGTTCTTCTCCAAGCCGCCAGGATGTTACATTCACGCCACGAACGGGTTTTCGCTTTCTCCTTTTTTTGTTACTTTTACCTTAAGCCTCCGAGCCATGGATAAAACCCTATTCCTGGACATACTGCAACACTACGCCGGCACCTCTGTTGAGGAAGCAAAAGAAATTATTTCATTAAAGGCGCAATACCCATACAGCCAGGTGTTACAAGCACTTGCGGCGCGGGCGAGCAAAGATCACGGATTCCAGCATCAGCAGGCTGATCTTCAGATAGCCGCCGTATACGCCGCAGACCGTGCGCTCCTGAAAGAAATCATCACCCTGCGGCCCGAAGAACCTGTTCAGCAAATTGTGTCCAAACATGTGAACGCAGATGAACAGGTCACCACCACCCTTGATTCAGTTGATGTCGCCGATGTCGTGATGGACGACCTTGAGCGGTTAGCCAAGCTCAAAGACACCTTTGAAAATCTCTTTATGGATTATCCGAAATCCATGGATGAAAAGGGTGATGCAGCGCAAGACGTTTCTTCTCCAAAAATTGATCACGTCAACGCAGAGAGTCCTGCTAAATCAAAGAAAGAGCGCATCATCGAAATGGCAAAAGCCGTCAGCACTAACACATCATCCGAAGAAAGCGCTTCTCCAAAAAAAAAACACCTAGACAAAGACGGAAACCCGGTGGATAAATTGATTTCGGAAATTCAGAGCTCCAACCAGGAGATCAGTCCCGAAAACGAGAAGCAAAAGCAGCAGATCGAGATCATCAACCAGTTTATTCGCATTCAGCCCTCGATCTCAAATGCGAAAGACCGGGCCCCTTCGGCCATTGGCGATTTGATGCCCATCAAGTCCGGTGAGTTCGGCGATAATATCGTGTCGGAAACGCTGGTTGAGATTTTGGTGAAACAGGGAAAAAAAGACAAGGCTATAGAAGTCTTGAAAAAACTCATTTGGAAATATCCCCAAAAAAAGGCTTACTTTGCGTCCCAAATTGAAGATCTGAAGAAGTAAGTTATGTATACGTTTATCATTGGCCTCATTATTTTTTTCGCCGTTCTCCTTGTCCTGGTCATTTTAGCACAGAATTCCAAGGGCGGTGGGTTGACCAGTCAGTTCGGGGGCTCTGCTGCCAGCAATTTAATTGGCGTTAAAAAAACCGGTGATCTGCTGGAAAAACTTACCTGGAGTTTTGTAATCGCCATCATGGTCCTGTCGCTGTCTACAAGTTTTATTACGCCGAATACCCAGGGCCCATCCGACGATATCCTTGAACGGGCAGGCGAACAAACGCCGATGAACATAAATCCGGATTTCAACCTGGATACCACCGGCACGGAAATCATTCCCGCTGACACTTCTAATTGAGAACTATACTACCGCATATGAAAAAGGCCCGTCAAAAAGCGGGCTTTTTTATTGAATATCAGATAGTTACAGTGATTTCTGAGTATTGCTTTCGACCAAAAAACGCGATCTGTCCCGATAGGGCCACTCCCTTTACGCCGCCTGCGAAATATGCTTTACAAACAGCCGCTTGGCCACCGGCATCAGTGTTTCGCTAAATGGGAATTTCATTTTTGAGATCAGCAGATAGGCTGCCGGATTCGGCATATCCCTATAGCGTTTGATGAGATCGAGTTTTATCCTTTCGTACGGATAGAGTCGTTCTTTGTCAATCACTTCCAGAAACTCGGTATTGAGGCTGCGAAGCTGCTCCTTGCTGTCTTCAAATATGCTCACCTGATACCGGTATACATTGGTTTCTTTCTCCGGGGGCATGGTTACAAACAGGTAGCCCTCATTGGAATAAAGCGGGGTAACCCCAACGGGTGAAATCTCACATTGGGATTCGACGTACTCGTAAATAACCGAGCCTTCCTGCAAGGACTCCTTGATCTTGGGGATGGCAAATTCGATGATGGAATCCAGTTCACTCATGATGGCATCATCTTCCACCAGCTCACGGTACCGGAGTTCCAGTTTTTTGATCTCTTCAGGAGAGATCTCCTTGGGAAAGGACTCACGGATAAGGGTCTTGTTTTCCTTTACTGACATCAGGTTGCGGTAGTGGAAGACCAGGTCTGCCAGAAAGGGGTACAATTCCACTTTACCGAATGATTTTTTGGCCGTTTGAAGGTAGGCTAAGAGCAGGTATTTCTTGTACTCAAAATCGATTATACCCTGTGTTAGCCAATCTTTTGACAGTTTTTCCATATGCGCACAATTTCTTAAGCAAAATTTACCAGTATTTAAGGTTCCAGTCAACCCCTCGCCTCGTAAAAGGTTGGGGGATGCGGCTGAAACGACAGTTTCCATGGCCCGAAAACTGACAGGCTGCCATAAGGTCTGTCTAAAAACTGTGCCGGTTAAGCCAAATAGTGTAAGAAAATTGTTCATTCTTAGAAAAAATGTCCGTTATTCGCATCTCTTTTCGCATTGGCACAATTGATGATCAGTGGCGCAGCGAACCCATATGTTAACTAAAACAAAAACTATCGTATATGGCAAAAATCAATTTCAAACCAAATGAAGACAGGGTGCTCGTGGAACCCGCTGAAGCTGAAACGAAAACAGCGTCAGGAATCATCATCCCTGACACAGCAAAGGAGAAGCCCCAGAAAGGCAAAATCATTGCCGTTGGTGAGGGATTAAAAGACAAGCCGGTGACTGTTAAAGTCGGCGACAATGTGCTGTATGGCAAGTACGCAGGCACAGAAATCACGATCGACGGCAAGGAGTACCTGATCATGCGCAACTCTGACATCTTCGGAATTATCTAATCACAAACCTAAAATTTCAAGAAATTATGGCTAAAGAAATCACGTTTGATACCTCCGCGAGAGATAGGATTAAAAAAGGTGTCGACAAACTGGCAAATGCAGTGAAGGTTACCCTGGGTCCTAAGGGACGTAACGTCATTTTAGATAAAAAATTCGGAGCGCCAGCCGTTACAAAAGATGGGGTGACTGTGGCAAAAGAAATCGAGCTGAAAGACGCCATTGAAAATATGGGTGCTCAGCTTGTAAAGGAAGTGGCTTCCAAAACAGCGGACGCTGCCGGCGACGGTACAACCACGGCAACCGTTTTAGCACAATCCATTTATTCACACGGTATTAAGAATGTAGCAGCAGGTGCAAACCCTATGGACCTGAAACGCGGCATTGACAAAGCAGTGGAGGCGGTAGTGGAGAGCCTGAGAAAGCAGTCACGGAAATTGAAAGATTCTGCCGAGATCGCTCAGGTGGCAACCATTTCATCTAACAGCGACTCAACCATCGGTAAAATGATCGCTGATGCCATGGATAAAGTTGGCAGAGATGGTGTCATCACCGTTGAAGAAGCCAAGGGAACAGAAACAGAAGTGAAGACTGTAGAAGGTATGCAGTTCGATCGCGGATACCTCTCCCCTTACTTCGTTACCAATACTGAAAAAATGGAAGCAGACCTGGATCAGCCTTATGTGTTGATCTACGACAAGAAGATCAGCAGCATGAAGGAATTGCTTCCGGTCCTTGAGCAGACCGCTCAAACTGGCAAACCTCTCCTTATCATTGCCGAAGAAGTTGAAGGCGAGGCCCTTGCTACTTTGGTGGTAAACAAGATTCGCGGCGCCCTGCGCGTAGCTGCCGTTAAGGCTCCTGGCTTTGGCGATCGCAGGAAAGCAATGCTGGAAGATATCGCCGTCCTTACAGGTAGAAAAGTTATTTCCGAAGAGCAAGGTTTCAAACTGGAGAATGCGACTTTGGATATGCTTGGACGCGCTGATAAAATTAACATCGACAAAGACAACACCACGATCGTTAATGGCGCCGGAGCCAAAGCCGAAATCCAGGGCCGCGTAGCCCAGATCAAAGCCCAAATCGAAACAACGACTTCTGATTACGACAAGGAAAAGCTGCAGGAACGCCTTGCCAAGCTTTCCGGTGGGGTAGCTATCCTCTATGTAGGTGCAGCCACGGAAGTTGAAATGAAAGAAAAGAAAGACCGCGTAGACGACGCATTGCATGCGACACGCGCCGCAGTTCAGGAAGGGATCGTTCCCGGTGGCGGAGTAGCCTATATCCGTGCAATTGACGCGCTGAAAGACCCTGCGGCTCTTGGTACAACCAATGAAGATCAGGCCACTGGTGTGAACATCATCAGGCTTGCGCTTGAATCTCCACTGAGAACCATCGCCGAGAACGCCGGCCAGGAAGGTTCCGTGGTCGTGAACAAGGTTCGCGACGGCAAGAAAGATTTCGGATACAATGCCAATGACAATACTTTTGCAAACTTCTTTGAAGTTGGAATCATTGACCCGACAAAAGTTACCCGTCTTGCGCTGGAAAACGCAGCTTCCATCGCGGGCATGTTGTTGACAACAGAAGCTGTTGTTTCCGAAATCGCTGAAGAGAAAGAAGCTCCCGCAATGCCCCACGGAGGCGGCATGGGCGGAATGATGTAATTGATCATCGTTAATAGATTTTCAGAAAAGCTTCACTGAAAGGTGAGGCTTTTCTTATTTACGGACAGTCAGCCGGGATTGCTCGTGAGGATTTTATTTTGTTCCAGGGCGGTAAACGGTTGAAGATTGTGGAGAGCAGGCAGCACTCCGGAAAGTGGCGTGGACACCTTACGCTTTTTCTATGGATTATTCAGGAGAAGGATCGCCGATTGATCTTCGCGTATTATAGCATATATTTGGAGCATTTCGATGGCTCTGGTGTGTCACAAACACGGTTATTTTCTTTCCTAAAAAACCATGCACAAAATAAAGATCTATCAGGTCGATGCGTTTACAGACAGGCTGTTCGCAGGCAACCCTGCGGCTGTGTGTCCACTGGAGGAGTGGATCCCGGATAAAACAATGCAGGCAATTGCAGCAGAGAATAATCTGGCTGAAACTGCATTTATCGTCAGGGAGAAAAAGCAGTTTCAAATCCGCTGGTTCACTCCTACCATTGAAGTAGATCTATGCGGTCATGCAACACTGGCCTCAGCATTTGTGCTGTTCGATTTTCTTGGTCATAAAGAGAAGGATGTGAAATTCTATTCACCGCGAAGCGGGAATCTCGGGGTCAGTAAAGAAAAGGATATCTTATTTTTAGATTTTCCTACAGATACTTTATACCCAGTGGGCGACAGTGCGATGATGCGCCAGTGCATCGGATCGGAGCCGCTGGAAATTTACAAGGGCAAAACTGATTTCATTGCTGTTGTTGAAAATGAATATGCCGTCCAAGCTCTTGCGCCTGATCTTAAAGAGATTTCCAGATTGCCGGCGAGGGGGCTTATCGTCACGGCGCGAGGCAATCAGGTTGATTTTGTGTCGAGATTTTTCGGTCCCCAATCCGGAGTAGATGAGGACCCCGTTACCGGATCAGCACACACTTCACTGATCCCGCTGTGGTCGGGAAAACTGGGAAAAAATGAAATGGTCGCGCTTCAATTATCGAAACGCGGAGGAAAACTTATTTGTATCAACAAAGGCGAGCGGTGTCTGATCGGAGGGAGTGCAAAACTTTATATGACGGGTGAAATTAATGTCGAATGAACATAGTTATTAGCGACATACGCGTACAGTCACCTCAGCTCCGGTTAAAGTGGTGGAATCTCCGGCAGCCCCGGGATCCTGAAACGCTGTCAAAACGTCCGCACGACATTTGTCGGTGCGCCCTTCACAAAAGCCTCGAGGTTGTTAACAGCCATATTCATTAACCTTGCCCTGGCCTCTTTTGTCGCCCAGGCAATATGGGGAGTGATGATGCAGTTTTTTGCCTTAAACAATGGGTTGTCCTTCGCGGGCGGTTCCGCGGATAACACATCGATACCGGCACCAGCAATCACGCCATGGTTCAACGCCAAAGCGAGGTCTTCATCCACAATGATCGGACCCCGCGAGGTATTCAAAAGAAATGCACTCTTTTTCATGGTGCGCAGGCTTTGTGAATTGATCAGGCCTTTGGTTTCAGGGGTAAGTGGGCAATGAATGCTCGCAACATCCGCCTGCTGCAACAGGTCTGGAATTTCCGCCCAACTAAAATTTTTCCGGTGCGCCTGATCGCTCCTTGTCCTTGCCGCACCTATGATGTTCATCCCAAAGGCAGTAGCTATATCGGCCACCTTTTGCCCGATATTCCCAAAACCGATTATACCCATAGTTTTTCCCGTGAGTTCGACCAGTGGATAATCCCAGTAACACCAGTCTTTGGAAGCTGCCCACTTACCCTCCCGCGCGGTGTCACTGTGCCTTTGTACATGATGACAAAGTTCCAACAGTAAAGCCAGGGTGAGCTGGGCAACGGAATGGCTACCATAGTTGGGAATATTGCTGATGATCACCCCTCTTTTGGTGGCAGCGTCGACATCGATGATATTATATCCGGTGGCAAGAACACCAATGAACTTCAATTGCGCCAGCTGGTTGATTATATTCTCCCGGATGGGTGTTTTGTTTGTGAATAAGACGTCGGCATCCAGAGATCTTAGCAGAATTTCCTCCGGAGAGGTTCGTTCGTGAACAATAAGCTCTCCAAATTTATTTATTCCATCCCACGAAAGGTCTCCGGGATTGAGCGCATATCCATCCAGTACGACTATCTTCATTTGGGCAGAAGTTGCTTTATTTTTTTGCGATTCTTTTTTCGAGCTGACTTTGAACAGAATCTACTGTTGAACGATGGTGGCGAACCAAAGCGTCTATCTCTCTGATGACATCAGGGTGTTTACCGGCGATATCATATTTTTCAGAAGGGTCATACTGTAAATTGAACAGCCGCAGGGTGTCCAGTTTACGCATCCTTTCCGGATAGCCTTCGGGATTGTTCTCATAAAAATAAAGTTTGAAGTCACCTTTTCGCGCCGCGAAGATGCGGGTGCCATGATAAAAGAACATTTCGTTGCGGGGAGATTCACTTCCGCTCTTCAGCACCTCCGTCAAATCATACCCGTCGTATTTTCTATCCAGAGGAAGGCTGACGCCAGCTATTTTTGCGATCGTAGGCAGCAGGTCCAGCGTGCTTCCCATATCAGAAATTACTCCAGATCGCACTCTTCCTGGTCCCCAGAAAATGGCAGGAACGCGCTGGCCCCCTTCATAACCAGTGCCTTTTGCACCGAACAATAGTCCTGCACTTCCGCCATGTTCGTCATAAACAACCCAGGGACCATTATCGGAAGTAAATATTACGATGGTTTTCTCATGAAGCTTTTGCCTTTTTAGCGTTTGGAGAATCTGGCCCACACTCCAGTCGATCTCTTCAATCACATCTCCATAAAGGCCCCTTTCACTTTTTCCCCTGAAATCCTCTGATGCAAACAGGGGTACGTGAGGGAGGGAGTGCGCGAGGTAAAGAAAGAAGCGTTTCTTTCTGTTTTCGGAAATGAATTTTATGGCCTCTTCGGTATAGCGTCTGACGATGGTATTCTGATCTGCCGGTCTTTCAATGATATCCTCATTGCGCATAAGCGGAACGTTGAAATATTCCTTCCGGGCATTCATGATGGCCTGGCGCGCAGGAAGATCACTGACGCGGTCCATGTCATTGCTATAGGGTATTCCCAGGTAAGCATCGAAACCATGGCTGGTGGGTAAATACGCAGGGAGATGTCCCAGATGCCATTTGCCAATCGCTCCGGTGCTGTAGCCCACCGCCTTTAGAAGTTTCGCGATAGTATTTTCAGTCGAAGGCAGTCCCCCGTCGGAATCAGGAAACAAAACCCGCCTTGTATTGCTGCACATTCCATTTCTGATAGGTAGCCTTCCCGTGAGAAGCCCTGCCCTTGAAGGTGTACAGACGTTGGCTGCTGTATAGAATGTCATCCATCGCTGCCCTTGGGCCGCCATTCTGTCAATGTTTGGAGTTCTGATTGTTG
>JBBEBN010000406.1:0-9857 GCA_040882305.1 Cyclobacteriaceae bacterium | reverse complement strand
GGATGGAACGCAGGTAAATGGGCATATTTAAATCCGGCCCTCCGTAGAACTGATCCCAGGATCTTTGATGCCTCCGGCAACAACTTGTATGATACCGACTGGCTGGAAGAAACAACTCAGCATAAGCTTTCACAAAATCATCAGCTTGGTTTCACAGGCGGGAATGAAAGAACTACCTACTCGGTTTCTTTAGGCTACCGGGATGACCAGGGTCTTTTGAAGACTTCTTACCTCACTCGCTATTCGGGAAGATTTACCATTGATGATCAGGTGAAAAAATGGCTGAAAATCGGGGGCACCCTCGCTTATAACAGCCAGACGGAAAATCTCGTGGATGTGAGTGACGCGGTAGCGCGGCAGATCGTGGAAGACTTTCCGTTCCTTCCTGTAAAATATGCCAATGGAACTTTTGCAGATAACAGGGATTATCCGTTCGCTGAAGGAACCCGTAGCTCTATGCACAGACTATTTGGCCGTGACTACATTCTGAATACACAGACTATTTTAGGAAGCCTCTATACGAATATTACCCTCGCAAAAGGTTTGGAAATGCGGACAGTGTTAGGCACCAATGTTAAAACGCAGGAAAATAACGAATTCAGCGCCGGAACCCTTGATGCCTCTGGTATCGCCTCAGCTTCCACCAGTAACGAAAAGGATAGCTTCTGGTCGTTGGAAAATTATCTGACCTACAATAAAACCGTCAACGAGATCCATGCTTTTACAGGGCTTTTAGGGATCAGCTGGCAGGAGTCAAATGAATTTTTCATAAACCAGGGAGCGCGAAATTTCCCCAGCGATTTCTTACTTTATAATAATATGGGTGCCGGCAGCGACAACAGGACCGTGGCGTCATTTTCAAACAGGCACGCACTAAACTCTTATTTTGGAAGGATCAATTACGGCCTGATGGGTAAGTACTTGTTAACGGTAACAGGGCGCGCCGATGGCTCGTCAAAGTTTGGTGAAAACAACAGGTTTTCTTTCTTCCCATCTGCGGCGCTGGCCTGGAGAATTTCGGATGAAAGCTTTCTCGCCGGCAACCGTTTCATCTCCAACCTGAAATTGCGCACCAGCTACGGCCTTACCGGTAACTCTGAAATACCGCCCTATTCTTCATTGTCCCTTTTAAGTTCTAATTACCGGACAGTCTGGAATGACATAGGAGTGGGAGGCACAGGTCTTAACAGGCTGGCAAACCCTGATCTGAGATGGGAAAAAACAGCTCAAACAGATATTGGAATCGAGTTGGGTTTATTTGATAACCGCATCAGCCTGGAAGCCGATTATTATTATCGAAAAACCACCGACATGCTTCTGGATGCGCCCGTTCCACAGTCAAGTGGATACGCCATTATCCGGAAGAACGTCGGTTCCATGGAAAATAAAGGCGTCGAACTTTCCCTTAACACTGTCAATGTTCAGACCAATAATGTAACCTGGACCTCAAACTTCAATGTTTCCTTTAATAAGAATAAAGTACTTTCCCTCGCTACGCCTTCTGATATATTCGGCGTAGGTGGCCCGAATTTCACCAATCTTACGAACATTATTCGGGTCGGTGAACCGGTGGGATCCTTCTGGGGTCTTGTCAGGCTGGGAACGTGGGCAACCGCTGAAGCTGAAGAGGCCGCCAAGTTTACCAGCTATCGCAACGGTCTGACTATACTGCCTGGCGACATTAAATACCTGGATGTAAATGGTGATTATGCCATCACCGATGCCGACCGTATGATCATTGGAAATGGAAGTCCGAGCGCTTGGGGTGCGTTTACGAACAGCGTTAACGTCAGAAATTTTGACCTGACCCTTGAGCTTCAATTCTCTCAGGGTAACGATATTATGGACATGAACCTGCATCCGAGTGAAGATCGCCAGGCCCTTGCCAACAGCTATCGCACCGTGCTGAACGCGTGGACGCCTGAAAATCAAAACACCATGGTCGCGCAGATCCGCGATACCCGCGCAGGGTACGTAACGAACGTCGACTCACATTGGATCAAGGATGGCTCTTTCGTTCGTGGCCGGAACCTTCTGTTAGGGTACAGTTTCCCGGAAAACCTTCTGTCCAGGCTGAAACTCAATAAGCTGAGGATCTATACTTCTGTTCAGAACTTCTTCCTGATAGTCGATGACGAATTGATCGGCGATCCTGAGATCACACCCATCCGCGGAGGCGATGGAAGCAACGCCTTCTCCCAAGGCATGATGTGGCATGAGTATCCTAAATCAACAGTGTATATGGCCGGTCTGCAGATAGGTCTATAATCAATTATTTAAAAGATATTTAATATGAAGATCAATATAAAACACATCAGTAAAGCATTCCTCATCGGAGCTTTTTCACTTATCGCCGCGGGCTGCTCGGACTTTCTCGATGAGCAGGATCCTTCAAACCTGACTCCTGAAAGTTTCTATACCACTGCAGCACACGCGGATGCCGCCATTGCTGCAGTTTACGCTGACGCAAGATTCTATGGTGAAGGAGCAGGTATTTTTTCCTCAAACTGGCAATTGCTGGAAGCGCCCACTGGCACCACAACAACGGAAACCGCGCAGAATTCAGACTTGAATAATCTTTACTCCCTTACTTACGATAATAACACGGGTCATGTACAAAACTGGTGGCGCGGAGCTTACCGGGTGGTAGCCAACGCAAACCTGGTTCTGGAAAATGTTCCAAAGATCACGATGGATGAAGCGCGCAAAGCCAGGGTGTTAGGGGAAGCCAGGTTTCTTCGCGCCTGGGCATATTTTTATGCAGTAAGGCTGTGGGGGGATGTTCCCTTGATCCTTCTGCCCCAGAACTCTGCCTCTGAAGACTTCTTTCCTACCCGCACAGCAAAGGAAACGGTCTACAACCAGATCGTGGAGGATCTGATCGCAGCTGAAGCAGCCGGCTTGCCCTGGACGGATAAAACCGGAAGGGTTTCGGGGTCTGCCGCCAAATCACTGTTGGCGAACGTTTATCTTACGATGGCCGGTTCCCCTTTGAATAAGGGTGCCGAGTATTACGGCCTTGCCGCCGCAACGGCAAAAGAAGTGATCGACAACGCCGGAACGATAGACCTTTTCGATACATATGATGAAGTGCATAACCAGGCTTTGAAAAACACAGTTGAACATATTTTCAGTTTGCAGTATAATGCGGATGTGGCAGGAAATCCGATGACCAATATGTTTCCTAACTTCAAACCGGTAACCTACCGCGGCCCTTCCGGAACAGGAAGCACCATTCCAACAGTAGATTTTTATAACTCATTTGAAGCAGGCGATCGCCGGGCTGTCGATCAGCAAGGTTGGTTTTATACTACCTACTTTACGAATGGAGATGGTGCTCCTTTTGACTTGGGTGCTCCTTATATCTTTAAACACTTTAACGTTACCGCCAATGGTACTTCAGGTGCAAAGGGAACTGCAAAGGATAACCTGAACGTACCCATCATCCGGTTTGCCGAAGTTCTACTGACCTACGCGGAAGCGCAGAATGAGGCGGATGGTGCTCCAAACCAGGCCGCTTACGATGCACTCAAAAGAATCCGCGATAGAGCCCAACTTGCTACACCTGCCCTGGGCACATACACTCAAGCGACCTTCCGGGAAACCGTGTGGAGAGAGCGGTGGCACGAACTGTGTTTTGAAGGCATCACCTGGTTTGATATGGTGCGCCTGAGAAAAGTTTACAATCACACAACCGATAGCTTCGATGATTTCGTCGGACATGTAAATATGAATTCAAATCAGGCGCTGCAGGAGAAACATTTACTATTTCCACTTACGCTAGCCGAAATGATTAATAACCCTAACCTGACTCCGCAAAATCCCGGATATCCTGGCTTATAGCCAGACGTAACTTTTTAATTGAGAATCTCAGAAGGCACCAGTAGCTTTCAGTACCCCGTCAGAAAACTGATGGGGTACTTGTCGCTGGATGCGTTTACATTGCCTTCGCGTATGAAAGATTTCTTCACGACTTACTTGTTTTTATTTCTTAAGAGAGCCGTTACTTCAGTGGCGGTGAACTCATCCTTTTTACTTTTAATTTAAAAATCTTAACATGCAAAGATTACGACCATCCACACAGATGAAATACCTTTTGGCTGTAGGTATTTATCTATGGAGTATGCAGGTAACAGTTGCCCAGACAACGACCCTGATCAAGGATTTATCTGCTTTCAAAGATCCCGGAAAAAGCTGGAAAATGGTTGGATCGGTCACAGCCGATTTGAATAACCCCAATGTTCTAAACATTTCTTCCGGCTTGGGAATCCTGATAAATCTTCCGGACAAAAAAAATCATGGTGCAGATCTTTTTACAAGAGACGAATACGGTGATATCGTACTGGAACTGGATTATATGATGGCCAAAGGTTCGAATTCCGGAATCTATTTCCAGGGACGGTATGAAGTTCAGTTAATGGATAGCTGGACGCTTAAAACGCCCACGCCTGGAAGCAACGGCGGAATTTATGAGCGTTGGGACGATGCCCGCCAGGAGGGACAGAAAGGCTATGAAGGTTATCCACCAAGGCATAATGCAAGCCGCGCGCCAGGCCTTTGGCAACATCTTGAAATATCCTTTCAGGCACCACGTTTTGATGCAACGGGAAGAAAGACCGATCCTGCGAAAATGTTAAGGGTGGAACTGAATGGCGTGCTTATTCATGAAGAGGTAGAACTTTCAGGGCCGACACGCGGAGGGATCGGGCCAGAAAATTCCAGAGGACCATTGAGATTTCAGGGAGACCACGGGGCTGTGGCATTACGAAATATCAAAATTACACAGGTTGTTCAGTCCAACTCTGAAAAAACGGAAACAAACAGACGGAATCAGGTTTATCCGATCCTGGTAAACGCATCTGATCATCGCATTTTCCGGAGCTTCATGGATCTCCCAGGCGGTGTGAGAGTGGTGCATGCCGTTTCGGTAAGCAGTGAAGAGAATGCACACTACACGTATGATACCGATACAGGCATGATCATCCAGGTATGGCGCGGCAATTTTCTGGATGCCACACCGATGTGGCACAGCCGGGGAGATGGATCATCCCGTCCCCTTGGCGCGGTTCAAACATTTGGGACCCCCGCGCTTGCCCTGGCCAAACTTTCTTCAACTGACTCCCCATGGAAAGCTGATACAACCGGTACCGGCTTTCACCCAAAAGGTTATGTGCTTGACGATAATGGTGATCCGCAATTTCATTACCGGATTTATGGCTCCCTCGTAAAAGATGCCACGCAAGCTCTTAAAAGTGGTGAAGGTGTCAGCCGTGAAATTTCCATATCAGGCCCGACAAAAGGCTTTTACGTTAGGCTGGCCGAAGGTGCAAGCATCGTGAATTTGGAAAAAAGCGTGTATCTAGTTGAGGACAATTCGTATTATTTGAGAGTAGACGATGCAAGCGGAGGACAACCGATCATTCGAAACGCCAATGGTAGGAAAGAACTCATAGTACCGATTGCCGGAACATTGAAGTACACAATATTATTTTAAACAGCGATGACCGATATGAAAAATCCATACACCGAACGACGCCATCAATTAGAGAAGTTTTTGCTGAGCACGTTATTAATCTTTCTTTGCCTGAATGCACCTGCGCAAAATGCACCTAAAGAGGAAGATTTCTTTAAAATAGTGCCCGTTCTTTCTCCTCAAAATGTTTTGCTTGAGGTGGGTGGTTTGACGGTGATCCCGAATGGAGACATCGCTTTGTCTACCCGCCGCGGCGATATATTCATTGTAGAAAACCCCACCAGTTCGCGGCCCTATTTTCGAAAGTTCGCATCAGGATTGCATGAGGTGCTGGGCCTCGTGTACAGGGAGGGATCATTTTTCTGCACGCAACGTGGAGAACTTACTAAAATCACGGATACAAATTATGACGGCAAAGCAGATGTTTTTGAAACGATCTATGCATGGCCGCTCTCTGGAAATTACCACGAATACAGCTACGGCCCTCAGGTAGCTCCTGATGGATCATTTTTTGTAACGACCAACATTGGATTTTTTAACGGGGAGTCTTGGCGCGGAAGAAGCGCCGTGCCCTGGCGCGGCTGGGCACTGAAAATCTTTGAAGATGGACGCATGGAGCCATGGGCAACTGGGATGCGCTCACCCTGTGGGTTAGGAATAATCGATGGGCAATTGTTTTATACCGACAACCAGGGTGAATATATCGCCTCGGGAGGATTGTGGCATGTCAAAAAAGGTGACTTTATGGGAAATCCGGCAGGGCTGGACTGGGCAGCACAGCCAAATTCTCCTGTCAAAGTAAGAACCGCCGACGTACATGCGCTCGTGGACCCGCGACGAATCATGGACGCGGAAGGAAAATACGTGAGACCTCAAAACATAGTGGACGAAAAAACCAACACCCTAGCTGATGTTAAAAAGGAAATTCCATCTCTGCGCTTGCCCGCAGTCTGGTTGCCCTATGGCTATCTCGGGATATCCACGTCTGAACCAATCGCAATTCCTGAAAATACGTTCGGACCTTTTGCTGGTCAGGTGCTGGTTGGAGATCAGGGTATGAGTTTGATTGCCCGCCTATTCCTGGAAAAAGTTGATGGCGAATACCAGGGTGCAGCATTTGCTTTTCGGAGCGGGTTCAATTCCGGCGTCTTGCGGATGGCCTGGGCAAAAGACGGGTCTTTGTTCGTGGGCGAAACGCGGCGCGGTTGGGGGTCAGCCGGCGAAGCAAATGAAGGACTGGAAAGACTGGTTTGGAATAATGAAGTTCCATTTGAAATGAAAGCCGTGCGCGCAATGCCAGATGGTTTTGAAATCGAATTCACCCAACCGGCAGATCCGGCAACTGCAGGCGATATTGCCTCTTATTCCATTGTGAGCTTCATTTACAAATATCATCCGGTTTACGGTAGCCCTCCCGTCAACAATCAGAAATGTACGGTAACAGGAATTAAACTTTCTGACGATGGTTTAAAGGCGAGATTGGTCGTGAATGGCCTGCGGCCTGCGTATATCCATGCTATCACGTTGTCGGGCGTACGCGATAAAATGAACGGCCACCCGATCCTTCATCCGACGGCCTATTACACGTTAAATGCTATACCTAATGGGAAGAAACTATCCCTGACAGAAGTCAGCACAAGGAATTCGGCAGTGCTTCCATTGGCAACTTCAGATCTGACTGCCGCAGCCAAAAGCAAAACACCTGGTGTATCGCCAGTGACTCCTCCGGCCAAGGGAGTAATGAAGGAATCTACTTTAAAAACACCTGGTTTTTTCGATGTCAAAGGTTTACTTGTTAACTATACCTGCACTGCCTGTCACGCAACACAAACAAAACAAATTGGACCTGGATTTATGGAGATAGCTGAACGTGGATATAGCAATGAAAAAATTGTTGAACTGATTCATAATCCGCAACCACAAAACTGGCCAGGATATGAAACAGCCATGCTGCCCATGCCCCACGTGACCTATGATGACGCCATCAAAATTGCCGCATGGATCAATTCACTGGATGATTAAACTGCGGCGGCGCTGTCGATGCCGGAACGTTAGCCCGGGCGAAATCACTTCAACCAGGCTACCGTTTCCATTTATGGTTGTGTTATCTCAGAATTGTCACCAAACCTTTCACATACCCCTCAGGTGTGTCGGTGTTCAGATCAATGGTATAATAGTACGTATCGGCGGGAAGTAGTTCACCGTTCATGCGTCCGTCCCATTCACCTTCGAAACCGATGGATTCATAAACCAGGATGCCCATCTTATTGTAAACCCTTATCCGCGCATTTGAATATTCCACCTCAGTTTTTAGCGGCACGATCTTCCACGTATCATTTGCCATATCACCGTTCGGCGTAAAGCCCGTGGGAATGTCTAATGAAACTATTGCCTGTCCCGATAATAATAATCGTTCCACTTCCACGCTCTCCGATTTTCCATCGTTGACAAGAATGTACAACACTTTTCTTTCCGAAGATGGCGCAAGTGTCTGGAACTGTACGGATTTTAATGCTGCCGAATAGCGGGCAGGGGAGGCCTGACCCAGAAGCGTCAGGATGCCGGTAGTCGCATCAAAAACACCCCTGATGCCGGCGTTTGACAAAGGCTTATAAATTAGTTTGTCGGAATTCGACTGATAGCTGTCCGCGCGAAATCCAACCTCGGCAAACATGATACTGTCACCATCTACCTCCGTGACTTTCGCTGACTCAGTAACCGCCACAGGCAATTCCCCCGAACCGTAAAAGAGAGGCTCCGTCTCCAGATCAGCGACGCGGGGGATATCATTAACTGAAGTAATCGTAATGACCAGATTAAACAATGGGCTCGTGTTCTTTCCATCGCTGACCGTAACCGGAACGCTGAGCATTCCGAAAAAATCCGAAGAAGGTTTTACCGTAGCATTTGTCAGCGTATAATTTGTTCCGGGAGAAAGACTTAAAGAGAAACCTTCCGGATAGTTACTGTCTCCATCAATCACGATCAGGTGCGAGAACTGAATGGCAATTGCTTCGTCCTCGTTGATCTGAAGGGCAGCCTGGCCCGTGATCTGCGGCACGCGATTCACAGGTTTTACTTCTACGGGCAACGCATAATAATCGGATTCCAACTCCCCGTCGTTCACGGTAACATTTACAGAAAGCGATCCCGAAAAACCCTCTGCCGGAGTGACGGTATTTCCGTCGAAACGATAATTGTTACCGGAATGAACTTTTAGACTAAAATCGTCGGGGTATTCGTTGTCAGGATCGCTGACTGTCAGATGGCCGCGCTTGATGCTGATCGGTTGATTTTCATTGGTGGTCAACGCATCATGTCCCGTGATCAACGGTTTGTCATTAACGGGATTGACAGTTATTTGAAAATCGTATTTATTGCTTTCGTCATCGCCGTCATGTACTGAAACCGGAACTTTGAGCTTCCCGGAAAAATTCTTGTCCGGTGTTACTACATCGCCTGAAACGCTGTAATCTGAACCTGGATAAACCTTCATCGTGAAGCCCCAGGGATAAAACCAGTCATCTGGGTCCTCTACTTCGAGATGGTTCATCATGATCGTGACGCTTTGATCCTCGTTCGTACTCAGCGCTGACTGGCCCACGATCTTTGGCTTTCTGTTTTGGGCATTGGCGTCCAGGACAACAAGGCCGATGAGCAGGATAAGAACAGAAGATTTCATAGGAAATACTGGCTAGTCCAAAAAAAGAGAAACGGGCACCTGGCTTCAAGCCACAAGTTTTTGAGACGCAACTTTACCATGATATACTGTAAAAAAGTATGCCGGTTCAAAGAGGGACATTCGCCTCGACGATAACAAAAGTATGCCCGGCGGCCTGGGAAAGCGCAGGGTGAGACTCAGGAAATCAAAGGAAGGACTCTATACAGGCCATGTGCGAGGTCTCGAGTTATAAGGAACGAGGCCCTGCAGGCCCGGTGTGAAAGTCTCGCGCTCTGGCAGGCAGGCCAGGGGGTTAACCTTGTACAGGCTGTGGTCTGTTTATCAGAGACTGCTCCACGTTCCTGGTGTTATCAAGAAAATTCCAAACTAGACTGCTTGCCCCCAATATAGGTGCAGCCTGATTCTGAAGCCCGGACGGAAGCACTTTTACCTTGCCTCGGAAGAGTGGCATCAGGTTCGCTTCCATGTGACGGATAGTGGGTTTAAATATTAGGTCTCCCGCCAGCGAGAGCCCGCCGAACAGGAAGATTGCTTCAGGGTCGGTGTGTACCACGGTTTCGGCCAGCTTCATTCCGAGAATACGGCCTGTATATTCAAAGGCAGCCAGCGCCACGAGATCTCCCCTGACGGCTGCGTCGGTAATCATCTTTGTATTGAGATTGTCAAAACTGATCCCGCGCAATTCGCTGTCTTCCAGATGGT
>JBBEBN010000405.1:0-9864 GCA_040882305.1 Cyclobacteriaceae bacterium | reverse complement strand
AGTTTCATGGTTTGCGACGGAAGGGGCTAAGTGAAGATTGCTATGGAGATATTAAACAACGAAGTCCTGAGAAACGCCCGAACGAAAGGCCATCAGATGCACCTCCTGATGGAAGAATTATACCCGATCTGTCGCAGCATCACGGGGGACGGCGTTCGTCAAACCTTAAGCATTCTTAAAAAGCACATTCCGCTTACCATCCACAAGATTCGCACTGGTGCCACTGTGTTTGATTGGGAGGTACCCAAGGAATGGAACATCCGGGACGCTTACATCAAAGATTCACGAGGGCAAAAGATCGTCGACTTCGGAAATTCCAACCTGCATGTGCTGAATTACAGCACTCCCATACACCAGCAAATGCCGCTCAGGGAATTAAGGGAACACCTGTATACTCTGCCCGATTATCCGGACTGGATTCCCTACCGCACTTCCTATTACAAGGAGGATTGGGGGTTCTGTATCTCGCACCGACAACTGCAACAGCTCGAGGATGACGTCTATGAAGTTTTTATCGACTCCTCGCTGAAGAAAGGCTATCTAACCTATGGCGAATATTTTCTTCCGGGTGAGCTCAGTGAGGAAGTGTTGCTGTCGACGCATGTCTGTCATCCCTCTCTTTGCAACGACAACCTTTCGGGAATAAGCGTGCTGACATTTTTGGCCAAATATTTGCAAACACAAAAACTGCGTTATTCGTACAGGTTTCTGTTCATTCCGGGAACGATCGGCGCGATTGCCTGGCTATCCATCAATGAAATCAAGACCCGCAACATTAAGCATGGGCTGGTAGCCAGCCTGTTGGGCGATAACGGACCCTTTACCTATAAGAAATCCCGGCGCGGTAATGCAGAGATCGATAAGATAGTGCCGGAGGTCTTAAGGAACCTGAACGTACAGCACAGGGTCATTAATTACTCCCCGTACGGTTATGATGAAAGGCAGTTTTGTTCACCCGGTTTTAATTTGCCGGTAGGGAGTCTCACTCGCACACTATACGGCCAATTCCCGGAATACCATACCTCTGCTGATAATCTGGAGTTCGTCAAACCTGAAGCATTAGACGGGTCGCTCAAAATATACCAGGCCGTTATCCGGATGCTCGAGGAAAATGAGCGATATATCAACACAAACCCGAAATGCGAGCCGCAACTGGGCCGAAGGAAGTTGTACAGCCTCGTTGGAGGCAGGAAAGAGTCTGCTGATTTCCAGATGGCAACATTATGGGTGCTTAACCTGTCCGATGGTTCTCATTCATTAATGGATATCAGCAAGGAATCAGGTCTTCCCTTTGAACTGATAAGGGAGGCAGCCAATAAACTTGGAGAATGCCGATTGCTCAGCCATCATCCGTTGTTATGAAAATACTTCTGATACACAATAAATATAAGGAGGCTGGCGGAGAAGATGCCGTTTTCCAGGCGGAAGCGGATCTGCTTGCAAGGAACCGTAATATTGTTGAGACTATGGTCTTTGATAACGGTGATATAAAAACCTATTGGGATAAACTGCTTTCCGGATTAAGGGTGATATACAACCCCGTCAGCGCCCGGCAGCTGGAAAGTAAGGTCCACGAGTTTGATCCTGAAATCATTCATGTGCACAATTTTGTTCCGCTAGCATCTCCTTCGATATTTTTTGTGGCAAAAAGGTACCGCATACCGGTCGTCCTAACGCTGCATAATTTCAGATTGATATGTCCGAGTGCAACTCTTTTTCACAAAAATGAGATCTACGAAAAAAGCACCCGGTCCGTTTTTCCTTTGGGAGCTGTCATAAAAGGAGTTTACAGAGACTCCATACTTCAGACCGCGGCCGTGGCATTGATGACAGCCGTCCATTCCGTTATTGGAACCTGGAAGAACAGGATAGCGCTTTACGTTGCGTTGACCAGTTTTGCCAGGAAGAAGTTTATGGATTCCGCCATCGGGATCCCTGAAAACAAACTCGTCGTGAAACAAAACTTTATCAGGGATTGTGGAAGGGGTGAGATCGGCCGGCAAGATTATTATTTGTTCGTAGGACGCCTGACAGAAGAGAAAGGAATACGGACGCTGCTTGAGGCAACCCTTCTTTCGGATTTTAAACTGGTTATCATAGGTGAAGGTCCGCTCAGCAATGTTGTGACGGAAGCTGCCAAAGAAAGTAGCCGGATCACCTATCTGGGATTTCAGGATAAAAGCGCGGTGATAGCACATATGAAGCGCTGCAAAGGTCTGATATTTCCCTCGCTGTGGTATGAGGGTCTTCCCATCACGCTGCTGGAGGCATTGTGCTGCGGCACCATTGTTATAGCATCGAAGCTGGGAAGTATGGCTGAAATTATTGAACATGGTTTTAATGGATTGCATTTTCAGGCGGGAAACGCGAAAGATCTCGTTTCCAGGATCGATGAAGTCAACGCGAACCCGGGATATTTCAAATCCCTTTCGGCAAAAGCGCGGCTAACCTACCTGGAAAATTATACTCCTGAAAAGAATTATTCGATGCTGATGAATATCTACAACCGCGCGCTGACGACGGTAAGGAAGGGTCAGGAAAGTGTAGTGTATAAGCCCGTACAGCAAGGTTGGTAATATGAGCAAAAAAGCGACAACATCCACAAAAGAAAAATATCCCCTTGTCACCGTCGGAATACCTACTTTCAACGGGGGAAAAAGGATCTCGGATGCGTTAAGATCGGTGCTGGATCAGGACTATCCAAACCTGGAATTGATCATATCTGATAATTGGTCAGCTGATGACACCATGGAAGTATGTATGCGATTTGGACAGAAGTATCCTTCTATCCGCTATTTCCGGCAGCCTCACAACATTGGCGTGATGCAGAACTTCGATTTCATTCTACAGCAGGCGCGGGGAGAATTTTTTATGTGGTTGTCTGATGACGACTTTCTTGAGCCCGGTATCCTTCAGAGATATGCTCACTTCCTTGCGGCCAATCCTGATTATGCACTGGTGTCAGGTAGAATTAGATACTGGATCGGGGAGCAACCGATCTTTTGTGAGCAGGGCTTCAATCTGGAACGACGGTCGGGCATTGCCCGCCTCGTAAACTTTTATTTCAAAGTCGTTTACGGCTCTATCTTTTATGGATTGATGCGCCGGGAGATCGCAAAAGGGATACCCATTAAGAACCGCATCGGCGACGACTGGCACTTTGTTGCCAGCCTGGCATACCTGGGAAAGATCAAAAACCTCGAATGTGTAGGCTATAACAAGAAATGCGGAGGCTTATCAAAAGATTTTCAGCAGTATGCGAAAACAATGGGAGCCGCTCCTTTTTCTGCGCGGTATCCGCACGTCCAGATCGCATTGGATGCATTCTCCAACATATTTTACGATTCGCACGTGTTTGCAAAACATCACGCGATCAGAAAAATATTTTTAGGTGCGTGCTCGTTCGTCTCAATACTGCTCAGCTTTTACGTCAGACAATACCCCTTTATCGTGGGCGGTAAGGTCAAAAGACTCATGCATTTACCGACGTCCGGAACGAGACGGCTGGTTTCAAGAAAGGTACATTCATGAGTTTATTCCATCCTGAAAAGGATTGTCGGGTTGTATCCATCCAATGTCACCCTGCCGGAGACGGGATTGCCGTCCAAATCCAGATATTTTTCCTCTAAAGGAAAATGCCGCGGTGCCGGCGTCATGTTGTAAATGAGTTGCAATGCGTTTTTTTTCTCCGCCCGTGCCGTCGATCCTGCCCTGAAGTTTCCCGATCAATATTGCATAACTGGCAATGAGCCACCCAGATGTTGTCCTCGAACCGTGTCCGGTTTTTGAGCTCAACAGAACCTTTGATGACCGGATCAACGCCCGCTCCATACGAACCGACGTAAATTCCACTTGTCCGGGTTCCGTTTCCGTAAATTGAAAGTGTTCCAAAAAAAACACTCCCCCTTTCCAGCAAAACGGAGTCCCCGGGTAGAAGTCGTCCCCGCTCTGCCAATTTTGTCAGGCTTCGCCAGGGCGAAAGTTCACTTGTTCCATTGTTGTCATCGTTCCCTTTTTCGGAGAAGTAATATCGCCCGGCGCGCTGGGCGGCGGGGGGCACCACGTTTCCTTCGAGTGCAGCAGCGCAAAGTGTAAAAACCAACAATAGGAAAGAGGCTCTTTTCATTTATCGGTGTGTCAGGACTCAATTGGTGGGCAGATGGCGTCGTTCCTCCGGAGAGCGACGCCTCCACCATCCGCCGATGATATCGCGCATCGCCAGCATCAAAAAAATGGTGTTTGTATACAAATATCTTTTCCACAATCTTCCCGGTTCGAGGTAGAGACGGTAAGCCCATTCAAGGGCAAGATCTCTCATCCACTTTGGCAAGCGCTTCTCTTCTCCGGCATAGACCTTGAATGCCTGACCTAATCCCAGCAAACACGCGCCGATCTTGTTCCTATTTTCCGCCATCCACCTTTCCTGTTTCGGACATCCAAGCGAAACGAAAACCAGATCAGGGTTGGCCTCATTGATCATGCTGATGATATCGCATTTTTCTCTTTCTGATAGCGCTCTGAACGGAGGTGAATGGTAACCGGCGATTTTCAGCGCTGGAAATTCTTTGCGTGCCTTTTCGGCAATGCGTGCCAGTAGCTGGGGAGTGGTTCCATAAAAATAGACGGACTTCTCGCTGGCTTCCGCTCTTGCGAGAATATCCGGAAACATGTCCATTCCGCAAACGCGATCCTGCTTCAGACCTTGCGTGAGCCTAAGGAGAAGGGAGACCGGTTTTCCATCCGGCGCTACGACGGCAGCGTCATGAAGGAGTTTTTGAAAAGAAGGATCGCGATGCGCTTCGACCACCATATGGACATTTGCAAAGCATACGTAGGATGGGATCTTTTTTTCCGCCAGCGAGAGGATCGCATCCAAAAGATCCCGATAGGAACCGGTTGTAATGGAAGTTCCGAGAAGGGCCTTCCTGCCTGTTTTTGAGGTGTTGCTATTCACGGTTGTTGAATGTGCAGCTAGTATGCGTTTCGGTCGCCCTTCAACATGTTCCAGACGGTCAGAAAAATTATTTTTATGTCGAGCGACAGACTCCAGTTTTCCAGGTACAGCACGTCGTACTTTACCCGTTGTTCCATCAGCTTGTGGTCCTTCGTCTCACCGCGATAACCATTTACCTGCGCGTAGCCAGTGATGCCCGGTGTGATGAAATGCCTGAGCTTGTATTGTTGGATAGTTTTGGAGTATTGTTCCAGCTGGCTGGCCATGTTCGGACGGGGACCGACCACTGACATATTCCCCAACAACACGTTGAAAAACTGTGGTAGCTCATCCAGGTTTGTCTTGCGCAGAAAGCGGCCCACACGGGTAACGCGCGAATCGTTTTTCGTCGCCTGCACTTCCGTGCTTTGGTTGACCCGCATGGTCCTGAATTTATAGCAGTCAAAGAGCTTGTTTCTTTTTCCGGGCCTCAACTGTTTAAAAATGATGGGCCCGTCTGAGTCCAGACGGATCGACAGGGCGATCAACGGCATGACGAAAGGAAATAGCACGCAGATGACAAGCAGTGAAAAGCCAATGTCAAAAGCGCGCTTGAGTGTGGCGTTGAACGCCACACGCAGCGGCTCTTTTCTGGCGGTCAAAACAGGGATGGAGTTGAGAAGGAACAGGTTGCAATTACCCTCCATCGCTCTTCCAAAATCGGGTGCAATCCTGAAGTAAATAAAATTGTCGTCAGCGAATTTGAGGATGTCCTCGAGAAGATCTTTATGGGTGACGGGCAATGTAAAATAGATCTCGTCGATCTGCTCTCGCACGCAGAATGCTTTAATCGAACTGAGATCGCCGGCCATGAGTTTGTTGAAGTATCCGTTTTTCGGCTCGTCGTCGTAAAAGAAGCCTTTGAATTTATAACCCGACGCCTCATGCTGCTGAAAAAACTGATGAAGGGCTCTGCCCGATCCGGTGGCGCCAATGATGATGACTTTTCTCTGGTCAAATTCGGAAAATTCGAAATGTTTCAGGACCAGTTTAAATAGCACCCTGGAGGAAATAATGAGAATGGCAGCTATAATATAGAGACAGACGAGGAATTTGGAATTGATATTAAAAACATTGAATCTGGTGAGGATGGCAAAGATCATCAGCGTGTGAACCACAAAAGTCGCCAGAAGGTTAATGCTGATGTTCCGCATCAGACTCACCGTGTCGATGCGGTAAACTTTGAAAAGGAAACCTGCAATGATCCAGATCAGACTGAAGATCAGGAAAAAAGCGGTTACATCTTTTGGAGCGCTGCTTCCCGCGCTTATTCCCAGAGCGAGCGTGAAGGTAAACGCGATGTCGATTAACCAAAAGTCGATGATAAAGATCAGGACTTTAATTACCACATTGTGATATTTGTCCCTCATATTCCCCCGTGTATTAAAATGAACGTCACTGTGTTTTTGATTTATGTGAAGTACTCACGTTTTAGGCTTTCAATTCAATGATGATCATCATTAAAAGCAAAAACTTTTCTGATTTGCACAGACTTGCCACTGACTTAACATTGTGCTTTCCTGAATGTTTCAGGAAGTGGAATAGCGGCGGAAATAACCTGACTGAAAGATGGCTGAGGTAGCCCATGTATCGGTTTTAGAATTAAAGCGACTTCTCATTGATCTAAGGGACAAGCGGCCCGACATCTGTATCCGTTTCCGGTTGCTCGGTGAAATGTGGTTTCCATATTTCATGAGGATCACAATGGTGACAGATAGAGGCGCAGTCTTGAAAAATGAGGTGTCGAATGAACTCGTCAGGGTGTTTGATCTGGGCAATGTGATGCAGTTTGAGATCGATCGGACTTTTCAGAATTTCAAACCTCATTTTCATTACGGCATTGATCATTCGGAAAGACTCGGAGTGCATCAACATTGACCGCGGAAACCCTCACTTGACAAGTAACCGTTGTGCTGACGCAAGGCTGGAGAAAGCGGCCTTTCTTAAAGAGGCAACGGGAGGGGTGACATTTGCCCAAAAAATCTTGTTCGCTTCTGCAAATTTCTCACATTCCTGAATCAATTAATGGCAAGGTTGGTTTTACTGTTGTTAAAATTGACAAAGCTTTTTACATTTGTCGCCCATTGAAAAATGCCCAGGTGGTGAAATTGGTAGACATGCTACTTTGAGGTGGTAGTGCCCTAACCGGTGTGCAGGTTCGAGTCCTGTCCTGGGCACCAACCCTAAATCCCTTAAAGGGGACTTTTTAGGGAACACAGTTTAGATTGTGTTAATTTTTACCGAAGTGGTGGAATTGGTAGACACGCACGTTTCAGGGGCGTGTGTCGCAAGACATGAGGGTTCGAGTCCCTCCTTCGGTACTTAAGACCCACCAATGTGTTACGTTTATGCCCTGAGCAGCCTGACGCGCAATTATATTTACGTCGGGCTCTGCAATTGCCTCCAACGACGTGTGGATCAGCACAATAAGGGACTGAATCGTACTATAAGCGCGTATCTCCCTTTCTTTCTTATCTCCTTCTAAACCACCAACCACCACACCCTTTCCGGTGCGTGCTGGCTGAGCCTGCCGAAGCCAGCAGCTCCATCCAGGACAACAACCGGGCCCCGAGCTTGCCGAGGGGCAGCCAAGGGTTCGACAGGCTCCCTTCGACACGCTCAGGGGGCTGGTACAAAATTGTTTTCAGTGATGCATGTAAAGTAAACTTGTCAAATAGTAATCCTTACATTACATTTACTGGCTGTTTTTTTCGAGGAATTAGAATTGGCCAGCGATTGGCCAGCAATCAGTAGCGATGGACTCTGGCAGGTACAGCCTTAGCTGGCAAAGCATGTTGCTCATAGCAGGCTTGCCTTGTCTCTGCTAACGTCACGCATTTTCTCTTTGCGCCATTCTATTGAGCCTGTCAATACTCCAGAAAAGGGTAGTGAAAAACAGGATCACAGCGGTAAATACGAAGACCATATGATTACCATTGATTTTGGAATGAAATTGGTAAATACCTGGTAGTCATACCCCGCAGAGCGGCAGTAGTCGGCACGGAAGTAAGTTTTCTGCGGCTTTTGAACGTTTTTTATTTGTAAAGCCTTAATTATAAATTATTCACCGAATAATTCTCCTTACTCCTATATTAGCGAAAACTTAAAATTGAATTTTATGAACAAAAGAGGCCCTGGAATCCTCCTGACCTTACTGCTTTCCCTATTTATTTTGCCTTCTTTTGCATTTCAGGCAGAACAGGAAAACGAGGGGCAGGACACTACCGCGGTAACCGCAGTTCCCACAGACTGGTACCTGAAAGATCCCGAAACCGACAGCGTTCAGGGCGTAAGCTCGGAGAGAGCCTACTCAACGCTTCTCAAGGGCAAACCTTCCCGCACCGTAATAGTGGCGGTTATCGATTCAGGTGTCGATATTGAGCATGAAGATCTCAAGGACAACCTTTGGAGAAACGAAGATGAAGTGGCCGGCAATGGCCAGGACGACGACAAAAACGGTTATGTCGATGATGTTCACGGATGGAATTTTATCGGTGGAAAAGAAGGCAATGTCGACGCAGACACCTACGAGGTTACGCGCGAATACGCCCGGCTGAAGCCCAAATACGGAAATGTTGAAGAGAAGGATGTCAGCAAAAAGAACCGCGCTGAATATGGATACTGGAAGGAAGTAAAGGACAAGTATGAGCGCGATTCCAAATTCAACAAAGAGCAATACGATCAGTATGTGCAACAGTATCAGCTCTACACCAACGCTTTCCTCACCATTCACTATTGCGATAGTTTGCTGCAAAGGACACTGGGCCAACCGGTGACGAAGTCCTCCCTTTCCAGTGTGGACTCCACCAACGATACCATCAATTTTGCAAAACAAACGCTTTCGCGGATACTGGAAAGCGTGGAGGGCGATGTTGAAGTGAGTGTATTCCTCCAGGAACTCGCTGGCTACATCGATCAGCTGAAGGAAGGTGTTGCGCATTATGAAACGGCAGTGGAGTTTGGATACAATACCGAATTTGATTCAAGAGCAGTAGTGGGCGATGATCCATCTGACCTTGATGAAAAATATTACGGCAACAACGACGTGGAAGGTCCCGATGCCAGACACGGAACGCACGTTGCAGGCATCATCGGTGCGAACCGCAAAAATGATATCGGTGTAAAGGGTATCGCTGATAATGTGAAGATCATGTCAGTTCGCGCTGTTCCCAACGGCGACGAGCGCGATAAGGATGTGGCGAATGCCATTCGCTACGCCGTTGACAACGGTGCGCATATTATCAACATGAGCTTTGGAAAAAGTTTCTCTCCCAACAAGGAACTGGTAGATAAGGCGGTGAAGTACGCTGAATCGAAGGGTGTGCTGCTCATCCACGCAGCGGGGAATGATGGCGATGACCTCGACCAGAAAGCCAACTTCCCGAACAGGACCTATACGTCGGGTGGCCAGGCCAAATCATGGCTGGAGATCGGCGCATCTTCGTGGGGCGCTGATGAAAATTTTGTGGGATCGTTTTCCAACTACGGAAAAAAATCAGTTGACCTTTTCGCTCCCGGTGTTCAGATCTATTCTACCACACCAGACGATACCTATGAAAACCTACAGGGTACCAGCATGGCGGCTCCCGCGACGAGCGGCGTAGCGGCGATCATCATGTCCTACTTTCCGGAATTAACCGCCGAACAGGTTAAAGATATCCTGCGTCAGTCGACACGCAGGTTCGACGGACTGAAAGTAACAAAGCCCGGTTCGAAAGAGGAAGTGGCGTTCAACCAGTTAAGCAGTTCCGGCGGAATGGTGAACGCGTATGAGGCGGTGAAGGTGGCGTTGACGGTGAAGGAGGTTGTTGGCGGGACTGAGAAATGAGGTTTGAATGCAGGTCTTATGCAGGTCTAATGCAGGTTTGAAA
>JBBEBN010000404.1:0-9947 GCA_040882305.1 Cyclobacteriaceae bacterium | reverse complement strand
CCTTTTGGCAGGTCCTTCCCGATCGTTTCGCGAATGATGCGTGGCCCGGCAAAAACAATGAGCGAATTGGGTTCGGCGATGTTGAAATCCCCGAGCATTGCGTAGGAAGCTGTTACCCCACCCGTTGTGGGGTCTGTCAACAGTGAAATATAAGGGATCTTTTCCCTGTCGAGTTGGGCGACCTTGGCAGCGGTCTTCGCCATCTGCATGAGTGAAAAACCAGACTCCATCATCCGCGCTCCTCCTGACCGTGAGATCGTGAGAAAGGGTTTCTTCTTTTTGATGCTGTGATCGATTGCGCGGGCGATCTTTTCACCCACCACTGAGCCCATAGACCCTCCGATAAATGCGAAGTCCATACAGGCAATGGTGATGTCAATCCCACTCATCTTGCCGTAAGCGGTGCGAACGGCGTCCTTTAAACCGGATTTCTCCTGTGATTCTTTTATTCTTTTCGGGTATGGCTTGGTGTCCTTGAAGTGCAGCGGGTCGGCAGGCTCCATGTTGGCGTCCAGCTCTGTGAACTTATTGTTGTCGAACAACACCTCGAAATATTCTTCTGAACCAATCCTTACGTGGAAATCTTCCTCGGGCACGACGTACGCATTCTTCTTCAGCTCCCGCGTATGAACAATTTTTCCGGCCGGAGATTTAAACCACAAACCATCCGGCACTTCCCGTTTCGCTTCCGTCGGAGTTAAAATGCCTTTATCACTGCGTTTGAACCAGGACATAGTAGATTTTTAAATTTTAAAATTGCCGAATGTCGCGGCCCACGGGTTATGCAAGATCGATGGATTTGTCCAGATACACATCCTGTATTGCATTCAGAATACCCACGCCTTCAGCCATCGGCCGTTGAAAAGCCTTCCTTCCGGAAATCAACCCCATTCCTCCCGCGCGCTTATTGATAACGGCGGTGCGTACGGCATCTGCGAGGTCATTGGCACCCTTCGATTCCCCTCCCGAGCTGATCAAACCAGCACGGCCCAGATAACAATTAATCACCTGATAGCGGCAAAGATCGATCGGGTGTTCCGAACTGAGCTCAGTGTAAATTTTTTCATCAAGTTTTCCGTAACTGCTTCCCCCGGTGTTCAGGGCTTTATACCCACCCGTATTTTCTGCGAGCTTTTGCTTGATGATATCTGCCTGGATGGTTACACCCAGATGATTTGCTTGCCCTGTGAGGTCAGCAGAAACATGGTAATCTTTTTCTTTCGTCTTAAAGGCATTGTTCCGGATGTAACACCAGAGAATGGTGCCCATACCCAGGTCGTGCGCTCTTTCGAACGCTTCAGCAACTTCCTGGATCTGGCGTGTCGAATTCTCCGAACCGAAATAAATGGTGGCGCCTACTGCCACAGCTCCCAGGTTCCATGCATCTTCCACCGATCCGAACATGATCTGATCATGCTTGTTGGGATAAGTGAGCAGCTCGTTGTGATTGATCTTGACAATGAAAGGGATCTTGTGCGCGTATTTTCGCGACATGAAGGCCAATACGCCATAGGTTGTTGCCACGGCATTGCACCCGCCTTCCACGGCCAGTTTGATGATATTTTCCGGGTCGAAATAAAGTGGGTTTTTTGCGAAGGATGCTCCCGCGCTGTGTTCTATTCCCTGGTCGATTGGAAGGATCGACAGGTAACCTGTATCAGCTAAACGCCCGTGTCCAAACAATGACTGCAGACTTCTCAAAACCTGTGTGTTGCGGTTTGACGGGACAAAAATCTTATCAACAAAATCAGGACCGGGAGCGTGAAGGAGTTCTTTCTTAACCGTCTTACTCTGGTGCTTCAATAGTAATTCAGCGTCTTTGCCCAGCAGCTCAACAATATTATTCGCCATCTCTTTTATTCGGTTGTTTCAGGGAAGGGGACAAAGTTATCAATTATTTAATTGTATGCTAACAGTTGTTAATTGTATGCAAAAGGGGAAAAGCGCCGATTAAAAGTGGTTTTGGTGATGCACGCTCCCTCAGGACCCATTAAAAACTGAAAAACCATCCTGAGTGGTCAGGATGGTTTAAAAAAAACTGGAAGGCCTTAAATTTTTTCCTTAATGCGGGCAGCCTTGCCATGTCTGCCTTTCATGTAGTAGAGTTTTGCCCTGCGAACCCTGCCTTGTTTTAATATCTCGATCTTATCGAGGTAGGGTGAAACCAATGGGAAAATACGCTCCACACCAATGCCGTTTGAAACCTTTCGGACTGTAAACGTTGCACCGTTGCCTTCTCCACGGCGCTGAATAACCGTGCCCTGGAACTGCTGGATCCGCTCTTTATTTCCCTCCTTGATCTTTACGTGGACGTTAATGGTGTCACCCGGTTTGAAATCCGGCAATGCTTGGCGCTCCTTGGCGAACTCCTTCTCAACTATTTTAATTAAATCAGCCATAAATCCGATGGTTTTTGAAACGGACTGCAAATATAGGAAAGACCGTTGAGTTGGCAATAGTGCCTGCACGAAATTCATCCATTCTATTCATCCTCCAGCAAGCCTGGGCGCCTGGTGCGCGTCCTTTCCAGGGATTTTTCATGACGCCATTCCTCAATATTCTTTTCATGCCCCGACATCAGGACGTCTGGCACCCGCCACCCCTTGTATTCGGCCGGCCTGGTGTAGACAGGTGGGGCAATCAAGTCGTCTTGAAAAGAATCGCTCAATGCCGAGGTCTCATCAGATAAAACGCCGGGAATAAGCCTGATAACAGCATCTGCCACCACAGCGGCAGCAAGTTCACCTCCGGAGAGGACATAATCTCCGATGCTTAATTCGCGGGTGACCAGATGTTGCCGCACGCGCTCATCCACCCCTTTATAATGGCCGCATAAAAAGATCAGATTCTTCTTAAGGCTGAACTGGTTGGCAAGCGACTGGTTGAATTCCTCGCCGTCAGGACTCATATAAATGATGTCATCATAGGCCCGTTTTGACTTCAGATGCTCCAGGCAACGGTCAATTGGTTCGATCATCATCACCATTCCCGCGCCTCCGCCATAAGCATAATCATCCACGGATTTATGTTTGTCGGCAGCATACAGACGTAAATCAATGATGTCAATCTCGACCAACCCTTTAGCCTGCGCCCTCTTTAAGATTGAATCCGAAAAAGGACTTTCAATCAATCGTGGCAGGCAGGTGATGATATCGATGTGCATGGTGAAGTTTAAAGCGGATTTTTTTTAAAGCGCGGATCAGATCTCCAGAAATCCATGGGGAAGGGTGACGGTAATCTTTTTTCTTGCCCTGTTGATGCTATTAATAAATGGGCTGTTCAGGGGTACAAGAACTTCTCTTCCTTCATAATCAACAGATAATAGTTTATTGGGACCCGCCTGGACGATCTCCTTGATTTTTCCCAAGTGGCCCAGAGCAGTGTCTGACACATTGAAGCCAATGACTTCATCATCATAAAATTCACCGCGACCTGATTTAGGACGTGAAGATTTCGGAAGAAAGAGGGCTGATTTCGAAATGTCAAGCGCCTGTTCCGGAGTATTAACGTCTTCCAGTTTCAGAAAAGCCTTGTTGCCTTTGAGGGAGATCCCTTCAATAAAGTAGGGTAAAAGTCTTTCTTTGATCTCAACAAAAACAGTTTCAACAGAGCTGAAGTCGTCGGGAGCGTCAGCATCCAACGCAATGGTGACCTCACCTTTCAGCCCGTGAGGTTTCATGATGTAGCCGATCTTATAGCAGGTATCTATTGTCATGGGCACATGGATAAACAAAAATGCCAACGCTAGCATTGGCATTTTTTGTTCAAAAAGAATGATCTTATTCTGCCTTTTCTTCAGTGGAGACATCCGCTGCAGGAGTTTCCGGAGCAGCCGCGGATGATTCCGGCACGGCTTCAACTGCCGGTGCTTCTGCGTTCTCGGGGGCAGCTGCCTGTTCTGCAACCTGTGCCTTTTTCCGGATGGCTTCCGCGCGCGCTTCTTTGATCTTTGTTTCAGCTTCCCGCCGTGCGTTTGCCTTAGCTTGCTTTTCGAGCGTGAACTTGTCAGTTGTGGCCTGGACCTTCGTTTCTCTGGCCTTCACCCACTCTTCGAGTTTACCGTCGGCTTGCTCCTGGGTCAAAGCCCCTTTGATCACGCCGATCTGAAGGTGCTTTTTCAGCATGATCCCGCGGTAGGATAACATTGCCTTAACAGTATCGGAGGGTTGAGCTCCCTGCATTAGCCAATGAAAGGCACGGTCATTGTTCAAATCGATCTTAGCCGGTACGGTAAGGGGGTTGTAAGTTCCTAATTTTTCAATAAAGCGACCATCGCGTGGTGCCCTGGCATCAGCGACAACGACGTCGTACAAAGCCAGTTTTTTACGGCCTCTCCGGGCCAATCTGATTTTTACCATTGTTTCTTAATTTTTGGATCTCGTCCATTTTTTTTTGGATCGCAAAGATACGTTTTTTTTCGCTTCCGTCAACCTCCGGCATTTCTATCTAAAGGTATGAAATACTGTCTTATAAATATTTGCATATGCGATTAAGCGGTTTTTTAATATAAAACCCGTTTTCTACCTTTACAGGCTCACTTTAAAACCATGGATAAGTACTCATATATCTCAAACGCGGAAGTTGGATATGTCGACCAGCTTTATCAAAACTATAAAAAAGATCCGTCCTCGGTGGATCTTACCTGGCAGAAGTTTTTCGAGGGATACGAATTCTCCGCTCAACGACATGGGGAGAATGGGGGCTACGCTCCCGCGGTGGAAGAATCCCTTTCCATCAAGGAGACGCAGGTCCGCAACCTTATCTTTTATTATCGCTCTTTTGGGCACCTCGCTTCCCAAACCAATCCTGTAAGGGAAAGAAGAAAACACAATGTGAACTTTGATCACAAAGCCGTTGGTCTTACGGACGCTGACCTGGATACGGAGTTTGACGTTGCCTCCGAGATCAGCATGGAGCGGACTACGCTCAGGAAGATCATTGAGAAGCTGAAGTTCCTTTACCTGGGACCTATCGGGTGGGAGTTTAACTTCATCGGAAATGATGAGGTCAGGAAATGGCTAATGGCCAAGTGTGACAAAGATTATTATGCTTATAATCCTTCGCGGGAAGAGAAAAAACGCATCCTGGGCAAGTTGAACGAAGCAGTGGTTTTCGAAAACTTTCTGCACACGAAATTCCTGGGTCAAAAACGCTTTTCCATTGAAGGTGGGGAGAACACGATACCGGCATTGCAGACCATCATCAACCGGGCAGCGGAACTTGATGTGAAGGAAGTGGTGATCGGGATGGCGCACCGCGGAAGGCTGAATGTGCTCTCCAACATCCTCGGGAAAACTTACGAGCAGATCTTTACTGAATTCGAAGGGAATGTCAACCCTGACCTTACTATGGGCGATGGGGATGTGAAGTACCATCTCGGGTATTCAAGTTTTATTACTTCCCCATCCGGGAAAAAAATATATGTAAAACTTACGCCCAATCCTTCTCACCTGGAAGCCGTCGACCCACTCGTGATCGGCTACACCCGCGGACAGATTGATGATGAGTATGGGGGACAGCTGAAGACTGGCATGGCAATCCTCATTCACGGCGATGCAGCCGTAGCGGGGCAGGGAGTGGTTTACGAAGTGGTTCAGATGTCGGGATTGCCGGGATATACCACCGGGGGAACCATCCATTTTGTGATCAATAACCAGGTGGGCTTTACTACGGATTACGATGATGCCCGTACGAGTATCTACTGTACAGACATAGCAAAGATCGTCGACGCGCCGGTTCTGCACGTGAACGGCGACGACGCGGAGGCAGTGAACTTCGCAGCCAACCTTGCCGTTGAGTTCCGCCAGAGATTTGGGAAGGACATATTTATCGATCTTTTGTGCTACCGTCGCCATGGCCACAACGAGAACGACGAACCAAAGTTCACCCAACCGAAACTGTACAACCTGATCGCCAAGCACCCGAATCCACGGGAAGTCTATGTGAAGAAACTGGTGGAACGCGGGGATGTCGATGCCGATCTTGCCGATGAAATGGATAAGCGTTTCCGCAAGCAATTACAGGACAGGCTGAATGAAGTGAAACAAAAGCCGCTGCCGTACAAATCGCAGAAAATCGAGGCCGAATGGGAAAAGCTCCGCAGGGCGCTGCCGGAGGATTTTGACCAGTCACCGGATTCCAGCATAAAACAGGAAGTCCTGGAAAAGGTAGGCAAGGCTTTAGCCACCATACCGGAAGGATTCAGACCCATCAAACAAATAGAGAAATTATTAAAAGACCGCAAGGCCGCTTTCTTTGAAGAGAAAATGCTGACGTGGGCGGATGCCGAACTGCTTGCCTATGGCTCCCTTCTAACGGAGGGGGTACCGGTAAGGATGTCAGGACAGGATGTCAAACGCGGAACTTTCTCTCATCGCCATGCCTATTTCTTCGACACCAATACAAATGCTCCTTATTGCGGTCTTGATCATATCGACAGAGGTCAAAAGAAGTTTCATATTTACAACTCGCTGCTTTCCGAATTCGGTGTGTTCGGGTTTGAGTATGGGTATGCCATGGCCACCCCCCATGCCCTGGTGTTATGGGAAGCGCAGTTTGGCGATTTTGTAAACGGTGCGCAGGTAATGATCGATCAGTTTCTTTCGAGCGCCGAATCAAAATGGCAGCGCATGAACGGACTGGTGATGCTGTTGCCGCACGGATATGAGGGTCAGGGTCCTGAGCACTCAAGCGCGCGGCCGGAAAGATTTTTGCAGCTCTCGGCAGAATATAATATGGTGGTTGCCAATCCCACCACGCCGGCGAACTTTTTCCATCTTCTTCGCAGGCAGGTGATCTGGCCGTTCAGGAAACCATGCGTAGTATTATCGCCAAAATCCCTGTTAAGGCATCCGGCGGTTATCTCTCCGGTAAAAGACTTTACAGAAGGCTCCTTCAGGGAGGTGATCGATGACCCAAATGTGAATCCCAAAGAGGTTATCCGCCTGGTGCTGTGTACCGGAAAGATCTATTATGATCTGCTCGAGGCACAACTCAAAAAGAAAACAAAGGACACGGCCGTGGTGCGACTTGAACAGCTTCATCCTTTCCCGGAAAAGCAGGTGAAGGCTATCTTCAGGAAATATAAAGGAGCAAAAGTAGTGTGGGTACAGGAGGAACCCGCCAATATGGGTTATTGGTCATATATCCTCAGGATGATGCCAAAGATGGAGGTGGACTTGATCAGCCGCAAGGCGAGTGCGTCTCCCTCCACCGGATATTCCAAAGTTCATAAGATCGAACAGGAGAAAATCATCAATCAATCATTCACGATTTAACTTCTAAAAAAACGTAAATCATGGGCATCCAGGTCAAAGTCCCCCCCGTAGGAGAATCTATTTCAGAAGTAACCATCGCCAACTGGTTAAAAAAAGATGGCGATGCCGTTAAAATGGATGAGGCTATTGCTGAACTTGAATCAGACAAAGCCACATTTGAACTGACGGCACAGGATGAAGGCATTTTGAAGATCGTGAGGCAACAGGGGGACACGGTGCCGGTTGGTGAAGTAATTTGCGAGATTGAGCCCAACGGTAAGGCGGGTGCTTCCAAGCCGTCAGCATCATCAAAGGAAGAACCCAGGCCCGTGAAACAGGAAGATACCGCTGCAGCCGGCGGCTCGTCTGCCGGCAAGCTTACCGGGGCGGTGAAAGAAATGAAAGTTCCGGCGGTAGGTGAATCCATCACCGAGGTCACCATTTCAACCTGGCTGAAAAAGGATGGCGACCTTGTTCGACTTGATGAAGTGATTGCGGAAGTAGAATCAGACAAGGCCACCTTTGAATTGCCTGCCGAAGCCAATGGCATCCTTCGGGTTGTGGCGAAAGAGAAAGAGGCCCTTCCTATTGGAGGATTGATTTGTCGCATTGAAGTGATGGAGGGGGTGCCTGCCGCATCGGGTAAGCAGGCTGTAGCTACTCCTGCGGAGACCACTGCGGCAAAGTCCGACTCCACCTATGCCGCAGGTCATCCGTCACCAGCAGCGGCAAAGATTATTGAAGAGAAGGGTATGACCAACACGCAGCTGCAAGGCACCGGCGTTGGTGGCAGGATAACGAAAGAAGATGCGCAGAAAGCGGAAGTGGGCAAACAAAAACCCGCCGAGTCAAAACCAACGGTGCCATCCGGGCCGCCGGCGATCAGCGATGGTCAGAGCCGAAGTGAGCGCCGCGAAAAAATGTCCTCTCTGAGAAGGACCATTGCCCGGCGCCTTGTCACCGTGAAGAATGAGACCGCTATGCTCACCACTTTTAACGAAGTGGACATGAAACCGGTGATGGAGCTGCGGTCGCGCTACAAGGACAAATTCAAGGAAAAATATGGGGTGGGTCTCGGCTTCATGTCATTCTTTGCGAAAACGGTATGTGCTGCGTTAAAGGAGTTCCCTGCCGTTAATGCTTCCATCGATAAGGATGAAGTGATCTATCACGACTATTGTGATATTTCCATCGCTGTATCTACTCCGCGTGGATTGGTGGTGCCGGTGATCAGGAATGCGGAGAGACTAAGTTTTGATCAGATTGAAAGTGAAGTGATCAGGCTGGCCACCCGGGGACGCGATGGGAAATTGTCTATTGAAGAAATGACCGGAGGAACGTTCTCGATTACGAACGGTGGCGTGTTTGGCTCTATGTTGTCGACCCCCATTCTCAATCCTCCTCAATCAGCTATTCTGGGTATGCATAATATCGTTGAAAGACCCGTCGTGAAGAACGGCGAAGTGGTGGTGAGGCCGGTGATGTACCTGGCGTTATCTTATGACCATCGGATCGTGGATGGACGGGAATCTGTGAGCTTCCTGGTAAGGGTGAAAGAGATGCTGGAAGATCCGGGCAGGCTGATACTCGGTATCTGATTTTTCCGGCAAGCAAAATTTTACTTTCCCTCTTTTTTTCTGACTTTAGTGAACTCTATGCAATACAACGTAACAGTTATTGGCTCCGGTCCCGGTGGTTATGTCGCTGCGATCCGGTGCGCACAACTTGGTTTTAAGACCGCTATAATTGAAAAATACGATACACTGGGGGGAACCTGCCTGAACGTTGGCTGTATCCCTTCAAAAGCCTTGCTGGATTCTTCCGAACACGTTCACAATGCCAAAACTCACTTTGCAGAACATGGAATAGATATTCCGGAACCGAAAGTGAATTTTGTGCAAATGATCAAGAGGAAGAACGAGGTGGTGAAATCCAACGTAGACGGTATTGCATTCTTAATGAAAAAGAACAAGATCGATGTGCATATCGGAGTCGGGTCTTTTGTCGACAAAAACACGATCAGGATTTCCGGAAAAAACGGAAAGGAAGCGATGATCACTTCCGAAAGAGTGATCATTGCCACCGGGTCGAAGCCCACGCCGCTTCCATTTGCACCGTTTGACAAAAAGAGGATAATCTCGAGTACGGAAGCGCTGGAATTAAAAGAGATCCCTAAACACCTTATTGTTATCGGTGGTGGCGTCATTGGCATGGAACTGGGTTCAGTCTATGCGCGCATAGGTTCCAAGGTTACCGTGGTGGAATTTCTCGACAGCCTTATTCCCACCATGGACGGAACGATGGGCAAGGAATTGCTGAAGGTCACCAAAAAGCTCGGGATGGATTTTTACCTCGGCCACAAAGTGACCGCGGTGGAGAACAAAGGGAAAGAAGTGCTTGTAAAAGCTGAGTCTAAAGACGGCAAATCCATCGAGCTAAAAGGGGATTATTGCCTGGTAAGCATCGGTCGACGTCCCTATACGGAAGGCCTTGCTCTGGATAAAATCGGTATTGAAGTTGAAAAAGGCCAGATAAAAGTGGATGATCACCTGAAAACCAGGGTGGATAGTATATATGCTATCGGTGATGTGGTGCGCGGCGCCATGTTGGCCCATAAAGCAGAAGAGGAAGGTGTGTATGTGGCAGAACGACTGGCGGGCCAGAAACCTCATGTTCACTACCTCCTCATAC
>JBBEBN010000403.1:0-9951 GCA_040882305.1 Cyclobacteriaceae bacterium | reverse complement strand
GTAAATACGCATCCGACTTTTTCGAAGGCCCTTCAATGAGCACTTTATAAACTTTTCCGATGTCTGCCTTATTTTTGGCAAGAGAGTGCGCGCTCTGTTTGTCAATGACTTCGGCGAGCCTTCGCTTTTTGATCGCCACGGGTACATCATCGCTGTATTTTTTTTCAGCCAGTGTTCCCGGGCGCTCGGAGTAATAAAACATGTAAGCGTAGTCAAACATCACCTTGTCCATGAGGCTTAGTGTCTCCGCATGATCGGCCTCCGTTTCCGAACAAAAGCCGGTGATCATGTCGGAAGATATGCCGCAATCCTTTCCCAGAATTTCTCTTATGCGGCTGATCTTTCCCAGATACCAATCACGGTCGTATCCGCGGTTCATCATCTCAAGTATCCGGCTGCTTCCGCTTTGCGCGGGAAGGTGAATGTATTTACATATATTTTCATGTCCCGCCATGGTGTGCAGCACTTCATCTGTGATGTCTTTGGGGTGCGAGGTGGAAAAACGGATTCTCAATTCAGGGCTCACCTGAGCGACCGTCTCTAACAGGGAAGCAAAATTGACTACGTCGCCGACTCCCTTCTTTTCCAATCTTGCTTTGTTGTTTTCTTCTTCACTCCACTTATAGGAATCCACATTCTGTCCCAGCAACGTTACTTCGCGATAGCCTTTGTTGAACAGGTCAGTAGCTTCTGCCACGATTGATTGCGGGTCGCGGCTTCTTTCGCGCCCGCGCGTGAAGGGTACCACGCAGAACGTACACATATTATCGCAACCCCGCATGATGGAAATAAAGGCAGACACCCCATTTGAGTTTAAACGAACCGGACTGATGTCTGCGTACGTTTCTTCCCGCGATAAGAGCGTGTTGACTGCCTTATCACCCTCTTCCACCTGCAAAAGTAGCATCGGCAGATCACGATAGGCGTCAGGTCCGGCGACCAGGTCCACGATCTTTTCTTCTTCCAGAAATTTTGTTTTCAGGCGTTCGGCCATGCAGCCCAGCACGCCCACGATCAATTCCGGCTTTTTCTTTTTCAGCCCCCAGAAGTGATTGAGCCGATTGCGGACCGTTTGCTCGGCTTTCTCGCGGATGGAGCAGGTATTCAAAAACACAACGTCGGCCAGGCCGGCCTCAGTAGTGGTGTCATAGCCTTCTTTTCGCAGGATGGAAGCGACAATCTCACTGTCGGAGAAATTCATCTGGCACCCGTAACTTTCTATATATAGTTTCCGCGATTTCCCAGTGTTCACTTCCCTGGAAACTTGGTGGGTTTCACATGATTCAGCCCCCTTTTCCCCAAAAATCCCGATATCTTCGATCAAATTCGACATACTTTTTCAATCAGCTCGCAAAAGTACAAGTTTTAGCCTTTAATGACAACTTGGCAGGGAGGAAAATGAGGAAATAGGGTGTATTGAAACGTTTACTTTTTTTTATCTTTGGCCGCAATAACTGACTGTTCAATGAAATGTGGTGACCACCATATTTCATTAGATCCGGCATCACTCCCTTCACCCCTGATGGCAATTGTTAAGAAAGTGAGAGGCTTCGAGCCTGTATTTGGAAAGAACTGTTTTTTGGCCGACAACGCCACGGTAGTGGGCGAAGTCACCATGGGCGAGAACTGTACCGTATGGTTTAATGCCGTGGTCCGTGGGGATGTGAATTCGATCACCATTGGAGACAACAGCAATATCCAGGATGGGGCCGTTATCCATGGTACCTATCTAAAATCAAAAACAGTCATCGGCAGCAACGTATCAATCGCGCACAATGCGGTGGTGCATGGTTGTACAGTGCAGGACAATGTCCTCATCGGAATGGGCGCGGTTATTATGGATGACTCCGTCGTGGGTACGAATTCTGTGATTGCCGCTGGTGCCGTGGTGCTGCCCGGTACAAAAATTCCGCCCGGCAGTATTTACGCCGGCGTTCCGGCCAAAAAAGTGAAGGAACTCGGAGAGGAGATGAAGGCCGTTATCACCCGCACGGCGAAGAACTATCCCATGTATGCGGGATGGTTTAAGGAGGATGAATAAATGGCACATTTTTTTTCATTGTAACAGACTTAGTAAGCCGATTTGAGTATTTCGTTCCGTATGTTCTTTGTTCTTTTTCGTTAATAATTTCCAAATAGTGAGTATATGATTGAAAATAAGGGCTTTGATACCAAAACAATTCAGGATTATAAAAACAAAATGAATGCTCTTGGAACGACCTATATTGAAGATGAGGAGGATGAGCGAAATGATGAATACAGCCACTTCTATTTTATCGGCCTTTACGAAGGGAAGGAAGTGATTTACGATACCGTGATGTACGCGCTGCGACTGCAGCATGAAAGCGAATTATTTGAGATCGCCGAACGCCGTGCGGTGCAACATTTTCCTGAGTACAGAAAGATTTCCTATGAAGAAGATGAGAATGGCAACCTCGAGGCGCTTGATCCGCTTCAGGAAGAGATCGGCCTTTTTATCGCTGAGGTGATCATGGAGCTTGAAGAGGACGAAGCAGTCAAGGTCCGGGAGCATGTCGACCTGGATGTGAACACGGACTTGGGGGTCGCTCTGGATGTGGGACTCCACAGGGAGAAGATCACCACATTGGAAATTGAACAATTCATCCGGAATTTTAACGAAGACACCCTGGAACTGGATGAAGGTATGTATTCTTTCCAGACGCAGGACTACGCCCAATAACATTTCTATTTTCGCCGCTGGAAATCCGGTAAAATACCAGCATATTTGCCGCCTAAACCTTATACCTTTACCCCATGAAGAACCTGTCTTTGATCCTGAATGTCGTGCTGCTGGTGGCAGTAGTGATTCTTTATGTGTTGCACTTCTCTTCAAAGGAAGTCCAATCAACATCCTCTTCCTCAGATACTTCGACTGCAAATCTGAAACTGGCCTACATCAATTCCGATTCCGTTTTAAAGCACTACGAATACCTCAAAGTGAACCGTGACCAGCTTGAGACAAAAACTAAAAAAATGGATCAGGACCTGCGCAATCGCACGGTGGGATTGGAAAATGAAATCAGTGCCTATCAGCGGAATGTTTCCAGCATGACCTTAGGCCAGGTGCGGGCAGCGGAAGAAGACCTCGGCAAAAAACAACGCAACCTTCAGATGTACCAGCAAACCCTCGAACAGCAATTGATGCAGGACCAGGCCAGGCTAAGCAAAGAATTGTACGATCGCATTACAGGCTTCCTGAAGGATTATGGACAGGAAAAAGGCCTCCAGGTCGTTCTTAAATTCGATCCCACCAGCGATGTGCTATACGGAGGCGCTGGCCTTGACATCACCGATGATGTGATCAAAGGATTGAATGAAGCTTACGAGGTGGAAAAAAAGGGTTCCGCAGCGAAAGCTGACAGCATTGCTGCGAAAAAGAAATAACAATCCCAAGCAACACATTTAACTCAAATTCAAGAGCCTTTCCGCCATTCCGGAGAGGCTTTTTATTTATATTTGGTGTTATCTATGGCAAATCGGTTTATTGGTGCCCTGCAGATAAAGTCCGAAGAACAGAAGCAAATATGGCTGATGTTGACTACTGGATTTTTTATGGGCGTTTTTATTGCCACCTACCAGGTTACGGCAGACTCATTATTCCTGAATCGCCTGGGTGATCAGTTGAATAAGGCCTTCCTGATCGCGGGCGCTTTTGGTATCCTGTCCACCGGACTGTTCTCTTTCTTACAGAATTGGATAAAGTTCACTACTCTGGCGCTGGTCAGTATCCTTTTCATCTTTGCTTTCACCATTTCTTCCTATTTGCTTTTGCATCTTGGAGACCCCGCGTGGCATAATTACTATATTTTCGCCATGTACTGCATGAGCGGCCCAATGACTGCTATTCTGTTGTTGAGCTTCTGGGGGATCTTTGGAAGGTTATTCAATTTTCGCCAGTCGAAAAGGATCATTGGATGGATCGATACAGGTCAGCTGATTGCCGCCATGGCAGCTACCCTCATTATCATTCCATTTACCTCCCACCTGGTCAACGATACATCCAGTTATCTCTTGCTGTGTTGTGTGAGTATTTTTATTGTCTCGATCCTGCTGATCGCGATATCCTCGTCTTTTTCTCTCGCGAAAAATGACCCTGCCGAATTCGGGCCTCTGGTGAGAAAAGAAACTTCTCTGAACAAGTTGTTCACGGACCGGTATATTCTTTCGCTATCGCTTTTCCTCCTTATCTCCATGGTGACGCTGATGTTCGGGCAGTATGCATTTCAGGAACTGGTGCACGAACAATATCCCAATGAAAGAGAACTGACCACCTTCAACTCTTTCTTTACAGGTGCTGTATACGGTCTGAGCCTCTTCATGCAGACTTTTATTAACAATCGGGTCATTTCAAACTACGGGCTCCGTATTTCATTATTCATTCTCCCCCTTGTGGTCGGTTTATTTGCGCTCGGAGCTGTAATCGTAGGGAATTTGATGGGCTTCAGTAAGGAACTTTCAGGAGGAGGCTTTATTTACTTTTTCCTCTTCGTGGCCCTAAGCAGGTTATTCAACTGGACACTTCGTGACTCATTGGAGAATCCCGTCTTCAAATTGTTCTTTATACCCATGGATAACCGCTTCAAATTCAGCATCCAATCAAAGGTCGAGGGACTTGTGAATGAGAGCGCTCGTTTTCTCGCCGGTGTGCTGATCTTCAGCTTTGCCTTCATTCCCGGTTTTGAGATCATTCACATCTCGGTTCTGATACTGCTGCTGGTGGCCGCCTACTTTTTCATCATCAACAATCTGTATCACGGCTATCGAACCAAGATCAGGCAGAAACTTGAGATCACAAAGGCGGAAGAGAAACAGGACAAGCTGGAGAAGGGATTCAAAGAAATTACGCTTCGTCTGGAGCAGATGCTCACTTCACCTCAGCCCGAAAAAGCTGTATTCTCCTTCAAGCTTCTTGAGAAGATCAATGCAGCTAATATTTCGCACTGGGTAAACCAGATGCTGAAAAATGAAGATGAGGTAACCAGGCACTTCGCCCATGAACGCATGAATGAGCTGAAGGGTCTTTCCGTATCCGATCAGTACGTGATTCGTTTGGATAAGAGCAAGGTGGAAGGCGGAATCAAAAACCTGTTGAGCAAATCTGACCTTCAATACCTCATTGAGAGCGGGGGAGAAGTGACCAAATCCCGTATCCAGAAGCTGACGAAATCGCCGAATGTGAATGACAGGCATTATGCAACGGAGTTGTTGCTGCATGCATCGAAGGACGAAGGAGTTTCATTCTTGATGGAGCTCCTGAATGATTCCGAACCGAAGGTGCGGAATACGGCGATCAAGACCGCAGCCAAGCGTTATAATCACGAAGTGATTCAGGCCCTGATTGAGAACCTGGGAATTCCCATGTACAGCAACCAGGCGATAAACGCCCTGGTACTGATCGGCCAGGAAACGCTTCCCCTGATGGAGACAACTTTCTATCGCAGCGGACAAAACACGCAGGTGATGTTGAAGATCCTGCAGGCGATGGGCAGGATCGGAGGTCAGCGCGCCAAGGAACAGCTTTGGAATAAGATCGATTATCCGAACAAGGTCGTGATGTCGCAAGTACTCCTCGCGTTGGGTGAATGCGGGTTTAAAGCAGGGCCTCTTCAGGCGACCCGTATCCGTTATGCCATAGAAGCGGATATTGCTGACATACGGTGGAATCTCAGCGCCATTCAGGAAATAGATGACGAAGGGTTCAATGACCAGGTAAAAACTGCGCTGCGGTGGGAAGTGCAAAACGATATCGAGCATATTTACATGCTCCTCGCCATGTTGTACGACACCCATTCCATTCAGCTCGTGAAGGAAAATATCGATAGTGGCACAGCCGACAGTATAACCTACGCTGTTGAGCTCCTCGATGTTTTTCTTGCGGATCAGCTCAAGCAACGCGTGATCCCTGTGCTCGATGACCTGACAAATACGGAGAGGATCAACCGCCTGGATAATTTCTTCCCCCGCGTAAGGCTGGATTCTAAACTTGTATTAAAATTTATCATCAACCGCGATTTTACTCAGTCCAACCGCTGGACGAAGGCCTGCGTCCTCTTTCAGATCGGGATCCAGCGTATTGACGATTTTAAACTGGACCTGATCGCGCAACTTTTTAACCCCGATGCGATCATTAAAGAAGTTTCAGCCTGGGCACTTTTCCAGATCAACCCGCAGGAGTACCAGAAAAACGTCCGGAGGCTCGGTGATTACCAGCGTAGAGAACTCGATGATCTCATCATTCATTCTAAAAGGATGACGCGTTTCGAAAAGGTGCTGTTCTTTCAAAAGATCACGGTATTCGAAAACATTCCCGGCATCACGTTGTCTTATCTTGCAGACATCAGCGAGGAGATCCGCATGAAAGAGCAGCAAACCCTCGTGCTGGATGAAAGGTCGAACACAAGCTTTTATGTGTTGGTGGCAGGGGCCATCGACTTCTATCAGCGTGGACAACTTGTATCGCAGTTCACGCAGGGCCAGTTTATCGGCGAAATGATGGGGCTGCCAAACTTTGTGAATACAAATGTATTGATCGCACAATCAGACGTGGTCATTCTAAAGCTGAACAAAGATCAGTTTTACGAATTGCTTTCAGATAATGTGCGGCTCGCAGATAAAATCATTGAGTTCATTTAATGAGCCGTTCGAAAAAGATCTTCGCCGCCTTCGCAATTGTATTTTTTTTAATGCTTGCGTATATAGTTTACGACATCAGCTCGCGAACGACTTTCCCCGGTTCGAAACCCGCGAGCGAAACTTCGGCCGAACCCTCTGCAGACTCAACCGCTTACGATTCGGTCAATGCAGACACGCATTAAACCGGCCGTTGATTATTCCGGTTTCTGATTGTTTCACCCTTTGTCTGGATTTTAAGTATTTCTGACCGTATTTTTTTCCATTCGGCGATTAGATACTTGGAATTCGAAGCCTGGAAATTAGCTTGTGTTCAAGATTAAAGCCAACTATAGACAATGAGATCCCCCTTGGTCAAGGACTTAGGGGGATTTTCATTTATACCCACCGGGACTTACCGAGGATATACCGCTACATCGTTGTATCCTGTTCCCTTATTCCCTAATAAATTTTGCATGGAAGAATATTTCCCGTAACTTTTGGCACATCTATGTCTTAACGTAAAATGCAAAAATTTGTCAGGTCCTTGCTTTTCATTTTTAGCATTTTACTGTTGTGCCTGGATGCCTGCGTGTCACATGATTTCCCCGATTATGTCTGTACAAAAACTTATTCTTTTACAGCCGATATCCGGCCAATCATAGAAACCAGGTGTGCCATATCCGGGTGCCATGATGGAAGTATGGGGCCGAGCCTTAACTGGAACAATTTTGAAATGTTTCACGAGCGGGCGGCCAGCGGGTTGGTGAAATTCAGGGTCACTCGTCGTATTATGCCTCCTTCCAATAGTCCAGCGGGACCTTTGACGGAAGAACAGATCAACGCCATCGCGTGCTGGACAGACCAGGGTGCGCTTGATAATTAAATCAAACGGATGAATTTTTGGCAGATTGATCCAGTAAAAATGAGAAGAATCCCTCCATGAAAACCCTTCCGTTGTTGACTGTTCTTTTCCTGGCATACAGTACCCGTGTGGTTGCGCAGGAGGATTTGTTAAAAGAGGTAGAACAAAGCCAACCTCAGCAAACCGAATATGCGCTTCAGACATTTAAAGGAACCAGGCTGATAAATGGCCATTCGATGGAAACAAAAGCCATTGGGGACTTTGAATTTATCTTTGCCCATCGGTTTGGTCCCTTGAACACCGGAATACATGAACTTTTTGGAATGGATGAGGCCTATGTTCGCCTTGGGTTGGATTACGGGATCACAGACAACCTGAGTGCCAGCATCGGAAGGAACTCTGTGGATAAGACATTGGATGGATATGTAAAATATAAGCTTTTCAGGCAGCAAAAAGGCGCCCGCAATTTCCCCGTCACGATCACCGGCCTGGCCGGCCTGGCCTACAGGGCCTCTCCCCGGAAGAATGAAGTTCCGGCAGGCTTCACCCGTGTCGACAGGCTTGCCTATGTTGGCCAGGCCCTCATCGCCCGTAAATTCTCTTCGCGCCTTTCCATGCAGATCATGCCCACCTTTGTTCACAAGAACGCCGTGGACCAGCTGCGGGAAGACAACAACCAGCTTGCGCTCGGCCTTGGCGGCCGTTTTAAATTAACGAAGAGCGTGGCGTTCACTTCAGAGTATTATTATCGGTCCAACGTCAAGGCACTGAATCCTTATTTTAATACGTTGGGATTTGGCGTTGATATCGAGACAGGTGGACATGTTTTTCAGATGGTCTTCACCAACACCAGAGGTTTGACGGAACGGGCTTTTATCACGGAAACGGAAGGCGATTTTTCTGATGGCGATATACACTTTGGATTTAATGTGACGCGGACCTTCCACGTAAAAGGAAAAAAATGACGTTTCCGTTGGAAAACAAATCCTGTTGCCTACTTTTAACCCTCCTGAAGTAAGTCACTTGCACCCTTGTTACTGATCTCGATTATTGCCTACCTGATATTAACGATCCTCGTGGGCTTCTGGGCATCCCGCAAGGTGAGGACCTCCAGTGATTTTATGCTCGCCGGACGCAGCCTCCCCTTGCTTTTAGGCGCGACCGCGCTGTTTGCCACGTGGTTCGGATCTGAAACGGTCTTTGGCGCCTCTTCCGAATTCCTGGAAGGCGGACTTTACCGGGTCATAGAAGATCCCTTCGGCGCCGCGCTCTGCCTGTTTCTCTTCGGAATGTTTTTCGCCCGCAAGCTATACACCATGAAACTGCTGACACTCGGAGATTTCTTCAAGGTCAAATATGGAAAAGCTACGGAACTTACAGCCAGCGTCTTTCTTGCGCCACCCTACGTCGGATACATTGCGGCCCAACTAGTAGCCATGGGGTTGATATTGAATGTAGTCGCCGGGATTGACCTTTGGCAGGGAGTCATCATCAGCGCTCTCGTGGTGACGATCTATACTTACATCGGCGGAATGTGGGCCATCACTATCACCGACTTTATCCAGACCATCATCATCATCGGTGGCTTGCTTGCCCTGGCCATTTCGCTTGGGATAAAAGCGGGCGGGTTCACCCATGTGATCTCTGCAGTGCCGGAATCCACCTTCAAATTCCTTCCGTCACCCAATGCCGAAGAAGTGGTTGGATACCTGGCGGCGTGGTCCGTACTCGGCCTGGGCTCCATCCCTTCCCAGGATGTATTCCAACGCGCGATGTCGTCCCGATCTCCCGACATAGCGGCTTGGTCCTGTTATGTCGGGGCGCTCCTTTACCTGACCATCGCCATGCTGCCCCTGTTCATCAGCCTGTGTATCAGGCACCTTTATCCTGAACATGCCGCCGGCGACACGCAACTCGCATTGCCCAATATGGTCCTGGAACACATGGGCCTTCCCATCCAGATATTGTTTTTCGGTTCCCTGCTTTCCGCCATCATGAGCACCACCAGCTCAGCTATCCTGGCGCCAGCGTCCATTCTGTCCGAGAACTTTATCAAGCCACTTGTCAGTCACCGGTATTCCGACAGGCAATTCCTTCTGCTCACCCGAATAAGCGTGCTTATCTTCAGTGTGCTGGCCACCATCATGGCAACCCTGCGCACAAACATATACGAACTGGTGGGGGAGTCGTCCATCTTAAGTCTGGTTTCGCTCCTTGCCCCCCTGACCTTCGGACTTTACTGGAAGCGCGCAAGCAGCGGTGGTGCTTTGCTTTCGATGGTGCTTGGTATGCTCACATGGATTATCTTTGAATTTTATGGTACTTCCTGGCCCAGCCTCGTGCCGGCAACGTTAGTAAGCGTGCTGGCGATGGTGACAGGGAGTTTCATCTGGCCGAAAAAAACAAAACATGATCAAAATTGAACTCAATCGTTTGAATGACGCATTTCACTTCTC
>JBBEBN010000402.1:0-9959 GCA_040882305.1 Cyclobacteriaceae bacterium | reverse complement strand
TATTATCTCTGCTTTGAGCGTTCAAAAAAAATAATTTTTCAAACATATAAGGGCTGCACACACATTGCGCAGTTTTCCCCGGACAACAATGATTCTGCAATATTCACGATTGACGCTTCACGATTGACGCTTCACGATTTGACGCCTCACGATTTGACGCCTCACGATTGACGCTTCACGATTGACGCTTCACGATTGACGCCTCACGATTGACGCCTCACGCTTCACAACTCACCTAAAATATTCTTGCTATAATTTAACTCAAGCGAATAATAATGAGAAATATCATCGGTCAGCTCCGTAAACGGCTTTTGTCTGAATTCTAGCGTGTCCTTGAGGTAATACTCCCTGGAGGAGATCCGTGCCAGGTGTCTGATCGTACCCCTTTCAGAGAGGTACAGCACCGATTCCAGAAAGGTGAAATCTTCCCTCTTCTCCAGCCCAAGGGGTTCTGTGCTAAAGCGGTGAACTAGAAGGATGGAGTCTCTTGAGTGAATAATAGTTTCCCTGCTGAATCCTATGGGATAGGTTTTATAGACATTTAATAGGGTGATGGAACTATCGGAATTCCATTTGTAGTCAACCGTGGTGTTCCAGACCTCATAGCCTTTGTGTTTCCTTTCGGAAGAGACGAACTCCTCCTGGATCTCAGCCAGGTATGTTTTGAGGCTGTCGTAATTAAACCCCGGTTTTCTCAGGAACGTGTCCAGCCTCATGAGGTCCTTTCCGAGATCTGCTTCGCTTTTTTTCTTTTTGCAGGAGATCAAACATAAGGCAACGCAAATTAGGATGGAGAAGGAAGGAAGGTGAGTCTTTATTTTCAGCGTCAGGTTGATTTAATGAATGTATTAAGATAAGGAATTAAGCGTGGATTTTCAATGGAGGAACTATGATTTAACGATTTGAATGAGGGCTACCAAGCCGGTGTCGGCGTCTGTGGAATAATGTGACGCGGGAAACCCTTCACATTCGCAGTTCATAGGCAACCTTTCTCTCGACCCCGCAGAATACAACAAAAAAGAAAATGAGCACCGCTGCGCTTGCGGCGGCTCCAAGGTTAAGATAAACGGTGATAATACCATCCGCAATCAGCGCGATGAAACCTCCAATGGCGAAGACGTGGCTTTGTTTCACTTTGAGAAGCAATCCATCTTCGCTGTAATTCAATCTGAACGCACCACCTAAAAACCAGGGTGCAAACCAGACGAAGAAGAATAATGCCTTTTCCCAGAACCTTAAAGGAATGCAGGAAAGAATTTTTGCCAGGTGCTCCAGTTCCTCCTGTTCTTGCAGAAACACATCTACTTCGTCAGCAGAGACATTGCGCTGTCCCAGTTCCGCCCTCGCCACCTCCACCGCCTCCGCAGTATACTCTTCTTTGTTGTGTATCACCGATAACAACCGGTCATTCGACCAGGAGGAGTAGCGTGCTTTTAGTTCATCTACTGAGGGTAACATGTCCAATTACGGTTTCTATAAAAATAAAGAATTTCAATGATTGTTGAAATCTATTTCATGCCTTCAGCGAGCGTCATGGTGCTCCCGCACCCTCCCCTGAGTACCCGCCAGTCCTGAGCGAAGAATGTGCGAAGCACATCGAGCGAAGGATCCCCTTGTGAATAGCACGCGCGAAGGAAACCTGCGCCTTGAATAAATTCGCAGAACGGCTACGAGGGATTCTTCTTCGCAGAGACGATCCCTGGTAAGCCTGATGCTTTTACGCCCGGTCAGATTGCCATGAATCAACCACCCTTACAAGCCATGCAGATGCGGAAATTCGCCGATTGTCCAATTGTTTTAATTGCAAACATTTGCTCTTTCCGAAACATTTTACATACATTTACGTAATATATAACAGATGAAAGGAACGAACCTGGGAGAATTCGAAGAAGTAGTCTTGCTTACCATCGCAGCGCTGGTGAATGACGCCTACAGCGTGGCCATCTGTGATGAGCTCGAAAAAAGCGTCGGCCGCCCCGCCAAACTCGGCGTGGTCCATGCCGTACTCAACCGGTTGGAAGAAAAAGGATATGTGAAAAGCAAGCTGGGAGAAGCCACCAAAACCCGCGGCGGAAAGAGAAAGCGCTATTACACGGTGACTAACGGCGGAAAAGCGGCGCTCATCAAAATGCGTGAAGTGCGCGATCAGCTCTGGGAACGCATACCTGAACTGACGCTAAGAAAAGCATGATGAAAAACGCTCCCGATATTTTTCCGCCGCGCTGGGCTACCAGGTTGCTTTCATGGTACTGCAAGCCCGCCCTGCTGGAGGATTTGGAGGGAGATCTGAACGAATACTTTCAGCGCAACGTCCAGGCGAAAGGTGTCACACGCGCCCGCATGATCTACATCCTTGATGCATTGAAATTTTTCCGGCCCTATACTGTGCGCAAACCCGAATTCCTCAATCTTTTAATTCATTATGTTATGATTGGAAGTTATATCCGCACGTCCGGCCGCAGCATCGTGCGCAACAAATTGTTTTCCGCCATCAATATCATCGGGCTTGCCATTAGCATGTCCGTTGGTCTCCTCATCATCGCCATGCTGATGGACCTTTTTGCCTACGACAACTTCCATGAAAACGGCGACCGCATTTACCGGGTGATCGGCAAGTATGAATTCAGCGGCAAGTCTGATTTTGGTTTTATGGCAACGACATCCTTGAAGGCGGCGAGGGCGATTGAAGAATCCTTTACAGGCATCGATGACGTTGCGATTCTCCACAGGGATTTTTCCGGAGATGTGACTTTTGGAGAACAGGCAATTCCTCTTCGGGGGTTTTGGGCGAACGAGGGTTTATTTCGGGTTTTCTCTTTCCGATTGCTGCAGGGCGATCCGGTCACGGCCCTAAAGGCCCCGTTTTCTGTGGTGTTAACGGAAAAATCAGCGCTGAAAATATTTGGTGAAGTTGATGTGCTGGGAAAAACTGTCATACTGCACCGGGGTGAAGGGCCTGAGCAAAACAGGGAATATACCATAACGGGAGTCATGAAAGATCTCCCGGTTTTTTCTCATATGAAATTTGATATGCTCGGCTCTCTTTCCACGCGGCAAGTGACAGCGGCTGAAGATAAAAGGGAAATGGCGTGGGACAATATGTGGAATACGTGGACCTATCTGCTTCTGCAAGACGAGGCCGCAGTCGCCGGCATCCGGGAAAATTTTGTAAACCTCAGCGCGAAAGAAGACAAGACCGTGCCGCACACGCATATTGAGCTTGGCCTCCAGCCGTTGAAAGACATCATGACCGGCGAGGACCTGGGCAACCCGATAGGCACCACGATGGGAAGTAAGGTTGTGAACATCTTCGGAATATTGTCATTCATTGTCGTGTTATCGGCCTGTCTGAATTATACCAACCTGTCTATCGCGCGCTCGTTCAGGCGTTCGCGCGAGGTGGGTATCCGCAAAGCCATCGGTGCGCTCAGGTCGCATGTCATCAATCAGTTTATCATTGAATCAGTGATCATCGCCCTGATGGCGCTCGTATTTTCGTTCGGATTGTTTTTGCTCATCAAGCCGCACTTTCTCAGTCTGGAAAAATCACTTCAGGAACTACTGGTGCTCGACCTTTCACCCATGATGGTGGTGGCGTTTATTTTCTTTGCCATACTTGTCGGCGTGCTCGCGGGAATTTTTCCGGCGCTGTTCTTTGCGCGCATCAACGCCGTGCAGGTGTTGAAGAACCTGTCGGCCATTCCGGTTTTGAAGGGTGTGACGATGCGCAAGGTGATGATCGTTTTCCAGTATTGCATTTCGATCATCGCTATTACGGCGACGCTGATCATTCACCAGCAATACAAACACTTCATTGCATACGATCTCGGATTTACGACGGAAAACATCCTGAACATCGAGCTGAAGGGGAACAAAGCGGAGCTGGTGAAAAAGGGGCTGGAGGAACTTCCGGAAGTAAGGGGCATATCGCAGTCTTCCCTTATCGTGAGCATCGGGAACTACTGGGGAACGATGATGAGAAATCCGCATGATCCACAGGACTCTGCCGCGGTGAGTTATAATCTGATCGACGAAAATTATCTTACCATTCACGATCACAAGCTGCTCGCGGGGACGAATTTCAAGAGCAGGGCGGGTAAGGTGGTGGAATCCGAGGTCATTGTAAACGAGGAGGTGATAAAAAGCTTCAATATTGGCGACCGCGATCCTGCGAAAGCCATTGGCCAGGTTGTGAGGATCGATGGAAAAAACATGACCATCATCGGAGTGATGAGGGATTTTAATTACGGCAGGGCGAACGACCGCGTCCAGGAAGGAAAGAAAGCGATTATGCGCTATGGTCCCGACCATGCGCAATACCTGAACGTGAAGATCCTTTCCACCGACTGGCCCGAAACCTATTCGAAGATCGAGAACATCTGGAAAAAAATTGATCCTGTGCATGCGCTGGAAGCGAAATTTTACACCCAGCAGATCGAAGATGCGTTCCAGGGCATGAAGGCATCTCTAAAAGTGGGATCATTCCTCGCCATTCTGATCATATGCATTGCATCCATTGGTTTGCTGGGGATGGTAGTGTACAGCACCGAGACGCGCCTGCGCGAAGTGAGCATCCGCAAGGTCTTCGGCGCCGGCGAGATGCGGTTATTGCTCATCTTAAGCAAAGGCTTTTTAGTGCTATTGTTCATCGCCTCGGCCATTGGGCTTCCGGTTACCTGGCTCTTCTTCGACATGGTCTTCCTTCGCGAAGTAGGCAACCCCGCGCCCATTGGCTTCTTCGAAATGTGTGTTGGTGTCTTAGCCGTAATGGGATTGGCGCTCCTGATGATCGGGACACAGACGCTGAAGGTGGCGCGAACAAATCCGGCGGATGTGTTGAGAGGGGAGTAGTGTTGTGATACACACCAAAAAACGAAACAGTTTTCTTCGCAAATTCCATCTCCCGATCTACCTCACCCTAGATCCTGAGCGGCGAATTTACTCCATCACTAACTCAATTCTCCTAAACGTTGATCTTATTTTTTCAACAATTTCTTTTTCCAGAGGGTTGCCTTTCAGAAAGATTTGCTGCATTTTTTTGAGGGCATAAAATTCGTCCGGCAAGGATTTCAAATGATTGTTCTGCAGCCCGATTACTTTTAGTTTTTTCAGTTCGCCAATACAGGCAGGTATTTCGGATATCTGGTTATCACCGATATCCAGCACCTCCAGCTGCGTGCAGGCGCAAATTTGTTTCGGAAACTCTGTGAATCGATTGGCCGCCAGCCCGAGAATTCTTAAGGATTTCAGAAGGGTTATGTCAGAGGGCAGATTTTTCAATTCGTTTTCGGGCAGATACAGCTCCTCAAGTTTGGCAAGCTTTCCAATTTCATTTGGCATTCCACTGAGCTCATTTCTTTCGAGATCGAGGAACTGAAGGTTCTCCAGGAGGCCGATATCCGGCGACAGTTCCTTCAGCTGATACCCCGTCAGGACAAGTCTTTGGACCTTCTTCCTGGATGCGATCGCCTCTTCAATAGAATGAAATGTATTTATCGGTGCCTGATTAGTTAGTTCTGAAGACAGATAACCTTTTCCAGGTGAAATCTCCTCCCTGGATACTCCCAGCGCGGTAATGAGGATTCTTCGGAGTTGCCTGGCAGCTGGCAGATCAGGATACTCTTTAGGCATGAGAACCTCTCCAAGCGCAAAGGTTACAGGAAGGATAAATCTTGATCTGTATTTCCGTTTGTCCATGTGTGCAGGCAGCCACGGCGTTTCGACTTCCCGTAAGGCCCTAACCACTTCCTCCCCGCATTCCCCTCCGATATCCCGTATGATCAGATAATAGGATGGCACGCCTGCGGTATCTATTTCAAACATGACAAAAATGTCGCCATCGATTCCCACTCTCCGTGCCGTCGCGGGATAGCGTATATTGCGCTTCATGGAATTATAGAAATTCTGATAACCCTCCACAGGAATCGGATACACTTTCAATGGTGCTTCAATCCATTTTCCATCCCTGTAAATGGTAAAGTTAGTGGTGTCTTCTTTGAGGAAATATATTTTGCCGGTGGTGTGGTTGATCTTCAATTCAAGTTCCTTCTGGTAATCGAAGTAATCCCATACGAGGTATTTCTTTCCATCCTTCACATACCCTTTCTCATAATCATTTGAGATCAATTCCTGGGCATACAGGGGAGCCACAAACATGCACAGGGCAGAAATATGGATAATTGTTTTCAAGGTTGACGATTCTTCCTGGATAAGAAAGTTAATGAAACAATCAGTGAGAATCAATTGCGGGGTTATTCTTGCAATTGTCAACTACCATTTGCCGTTTGTCAATTTATTCACTCCGCCCTCAACGAATTCACCGGATTCATCAATGCACTTTTCAACGACTCATATCCAACAGTCAGCATGACGATGATGAAGATGAGTGCCAGCTCAAGAACAAAGATCCAGATCGTCATGTCCACCTGGTATTCGTACATCTCCAGCCAGCGCGACATCAACCACCACCCCACAGGCGCGGCAAACAAAAATGAGATCAATACCAGGCGCGTGAACTCCTTGCCGAAGATCCACAGGATCTGGGGAATGCTTCCGCCCAGCACTTTCCGGATACCGATCTCTTTTGTTTTTTGCACCGACATGAAGGACACCAGACCGTACAGACCCATACAGCCGATGAAGAGGGCAATGAATGAAAAAGTCTGCACGAGCTTCAGCATGGTTTCTTCCGCCCTGTAAAAGGATGCTATCTCTTCATCAACGAAAGCATATTCATACATCTTTTCAGGATACATGTCGCTCCATATTTTTTCCAGCGCAGCAAGGGTAGTCCTGGCATCACGCATGTTTATTTTTACTGCATAGGATTGATAATGTTCCTGTGAAGTGGAAATAAAAACCGGGCTGATGGCGGACCTGAAAGACTGGTCGTGAAAATCACGCACGACACCAACTACAGGCCCTTTCCATTCTCCGTCCATGAAGGAAAGGGGTTTGCCCAGGATGTCCCCGGGCGAAGAAAGTCCCAGGCTCTTCACCATTGTCTCGTTCACGAGAAATTCCCTTACGGTATCCGACGGTGTCAGGTTCCTTCCGGCAATTAGGTCGACCTCAAATGTTGAGAGATAGTTTTCATCCCCACCGCGGAAGCTGACGGCAAACGTTTCGGTCTCAACCCTGTTGTCATACCGGAGCATCGTACCCCACCGGTTCCCAGACGCCGGGGCAGCGAAACAGAGAGAAATATTTTCCACCTGAAGAATCCTGGCGAACTGGTCTTTTATGGTATTCATTTTTTCATCCCTGGATCCGACAGGGATCAACACTACGCCCTCCTGGTTGAAACCCTGATCTGTTTCCCGGATAAATTTGATCTGGTAGAAGAAAACGATCAGGCCGATGACCAATACCTGTGAGATGACAAATTGCGTGGTGATCAGCGCACGTCTCAAATTGAAACTTCCTGTGTTCTGATTCGATAATTTTCCTTTCAATGCATAAATAGGTTTAAAGGACGAGAGGATGAGACCCGGATAGAACGCTGAAAGGAACGTAACCGACACCATCACTCCAAAGGTGAATAATGGAAGGCGCAAACCCGAAAAGAAATTCAGCGCCACCCTCATCCCAAACCATTCATTCATGTACGGTATAATGGAATAGGCAACAGCGAACCCCACGATTGTTGCAAGTACAACGATCAGCGCGGTTTCTATGGTGAATTGCCAGAACAATTGCGCCTTTGCACTTCCGAGCGTTTTGCGAACGCCCACTTCCCTTGAACGGTTTAGCGCCTGCGCCGTCGCCAGGTTGATGAAGTTCAGACACGCGGTGAAAATGAGAAGGAAGCCGATGAGGGACACGATGACCAGTGCCGCTTTCGGCATCCTCGCGTCGTACCTGATATCGAAATGCATATCACGCAGCGGCTGCAGCCTATAGTGATGAACATTTTTACTTTCGGCCCTGTATTTCTTCACGTACGCCGGCAGAACGTTTTCGACTTCCGCAGGAGAAACGCCAGGATGTAATTTTACAAACGACTGGATATCCGACGTAATGCCTCCCCATGCATCTTCGGCAGCGTACCACTCATTGTATTGTTTGATCGAAGCGTAAGAAAGACAGATCTCCTGACGCAGGTCCGTATTGTCGGGAATATTTTTGAGTACTCCGGTGACCCTGAATTCTATCTGGCTGTTGAAGCGAAAAGTTTTGTCGAGCGGAGATTCATCGCCAAAATATTTTCTGGCGATGCGCTCGCTGATGAGGGCCGTGTTGGGTTCGTTTAAAATGCCTTCGCGTTCGCCATACAGGAGTGGGAAGTTAAAGATGTCGAAGAATTCCGGTTCGACGAATGTGACATGCTCTTTGAATTTCTTTTCGTCGCCGTCCTCTTCCAACGTGACGAGCTGATCAGTGAGGTTGCATATCCGCGCGACTTTTTCGCCGTACGTGTAGTCTTCGCGGAATGCACGGCCGAAAGCAGGGGGTACTCCGGAGGTGTGGCTCACCAGGTCGCGGTGCTGTTCGGTGACAAACCGGTAAATCCTGTCGGTGTCGCGATGGAAGTTATCGAAGCTGAGGTGATAGTTCACGACCGAGAAGATCATCAGTACGCAGCATATTCCCAGGGCGAGTCCCGATACGTGGATGAACGAGATGGAAGGCGTTCGTCCGAAAGTCCTGAAGGCGAATTTCAAATAATTGAACAGCATAGGTTTCAGGTTTATACCTCTGATATTATTTACAATCGTGCCAGTTCAAATATCGATTAACAATCATCGATTTTGCGGTTAAGAAACTGATCGATGTTCATTTTTGATACCCCGTTGTCCGATTTCGCGCGACAGAGCAAAGGCCGTAGAAGCTTTACCGAGGGCAACTGGCCACTATTCCCGCCGCTTCAACTTTGTGAAAGCTTATTAGAGATCTATTTCTCCACGTCTCTAAACCTCAACCCTTTCAACCTTTCCACCTTTCAACCCTCTCCACCTTTCAACCTTTCAACCCTTTCCACCTTTCCACCTTTCCACCTTTCCACCTTTCAGACCATCAAACCGCTATATAAACCACCAGCCCTTGGCAACTTTCAATTCCTTTAATAAATTGCTAAATTCCCTTGCTATAAAGCAGCCGGAGAAGTCAATACGGACTCTCTCCAGGCAACAAGGGCAAAATCCAATTGTCTTAAACTCAGGAGGGATTCATGTTTCGGGGAAACGGAAAAGTAATTATTGTATTAGCAGTCGCGATCGCCATCTTCGTGATCATCACATGGTTTACAAACCGCAAGCCCGTGGATTTCACCGCGCACGTGAAGCCCATCATCAATCAGAAATGTATCACCTGCCACGGTGGCGTGAAACAAAAAGCGGGATTCAGCCTGTTGTTCCGCGAGGAAGCGCTCGCCAAAACGGAATCGGGAAAATTTGCTATCGTCCCCGGCGACGCGGATAACAGTGAACTGATCAGACGCCTGTCGCTGAGCGATCCGGAAGAAAGAATGCCCTATATGCATGAGCCGCTTTCAAGCGAAGAGATCGACATCTTCAGGCGCTGGATCAACGAAGGAGCACAGTGGGGCGAGCACTGGGCTTACGTCCCTGTCAAAGAAACGGAAATTCCTGAACCCAAAACATTTCTTAATCTCATTTCAAAAACAAGCACATGGGCCATCAATCCCGTCGATAATTTTATCGAACAAAAACTTCGCGAACAGAATCTGAAACCATCCCCGCAAGCGGACCGCCATACGCTCCTCCGCAGGGTCAGCCTGGATATCATCGGATTGCTTCCTCCCGATCGCCTGGCCGAAAAATTTTTACAGGGAACCAGTGACGACGATTTCACCGCCCTCGTGGATTCTTTGCTCGCATCACCGCACTTTGGTGAAAAGTGGGCCAGCATGTGGATGGACCTCGCCCGCTACGCCGACACCAAAGGTTACGAAAAAGACGGCGGCAGGGAAATCTGGAAATACCGCGACTGGCTCATCC
>JBBEBN010000401.1:0-10129 GCA_040882305.1 Cyclobacteriaceae bacterium | reverse complement strand
AATGCCGGCATACAAGGGGCCAGCTATGTAAAACAGATCGATCAAGGCCAGAATAGCAATATTAAAGACGTTACTGCCCAAGAGGTTTCCCATTGCCATGTCCAACGATCCGATCCGCAAAGCCGAGATGGAGATGACAAGTTCAGGTAGGGATGTGGTAATAGCCAGGAAAACAGTTCCAAAAAAAGAATCGCTCAGGCCGGTCTTTTGGGCAATGCCTTCTCCAAAATAAGGGAGGAAAAGCGCAGCTGAAATGACAACCAGGGCATTCATAGCATAAATGAACAATACGCGCTTCAGGTCATTCCTGTCACGGGCACCGGAAATAGTAGTTTGGTCGTCGCCTGATGATTGTGCCTTCTCATATGAAAAAATTCCTCGTACCGCTATGACATAGATAATCACCAGCATCGGCGAGAAAGGACTAAACCACAGCACTATGGGTGTTTCGGGCGCTAAAAGTATAGCAACTGCCGCAATTGCCAGCAGGATAATGCTGAACGATCCCGCAATCACATGACCCGTCTTTACAAGCGAGGTAATGGGTTTCTTAACCATCAGATCCAGGACTGAAAGGATCAATAGATTGAAAGCGCAACTTCCAAAAACATTACCGGCCGCCAGGTCCGGAGCCTTTACAACAACAACGGCACTCAGTCCGGTCACTAGCTCAGGCAATGATGTGACCGTTGCCATTAATATTAGTCCGATCCACGCCTTGCTTAGTCCGGTAATTTCGGCCAGCCTGTTGCCCTGTTTCGAAAGCTGGGTTCCACTTAGTGTTATCAGCAAGGCACAAATAAGAAATCCTGCGATATCAGTGAACATTACAATCCTTACCAGTTGTTAAGACAAACAAATCCGTATACTCCTGTGATCAACCATACGTCCTGATGAAGGTTATACCCCAAACCTGATGCTTGTTTTTGAATTCAACGGATAGTCTGTTGTAACAATTTCCCGGCTCATGACAATTATTTACGTAATAAAAGTCCGGATACTTTTAATACCAGGGCGATGAGAACAATCATATCAACAGATGAGGTTTATCATTTTGAGGAATAATGGCTGATACATCTGCCGATGGTTCATTTCAATATCCAACGCGAGGATTTGGATTAATTGATTGTTGGAAGATGGACGGCAACGACAGTACCTTTAGGGGAAGTAGAAGCAAGTTGAATCGTACCTTTATGAAGTTTAATGATCCCTTTAACCATAGAAAGGCCAATGCCGTGGCCTCTGATATTCTTTGTGTTCGTGCCACGGTAGAACGGTTCAAAAATGTTCGGAATGTCTTCCGGCAATATTCCCATTCCACTATCTTTAAAATGAATCGTTAACCCGGCGTTCGAACTCTGAATAAAAACACTTGTTGTGCTATTGCCCGAATACTTACACCCATTTTCGATAATATTTGCAAAAGCCGTCTTGATCAGGTGGTCATCCCCTCTAATGGTCAATCTATTCTCATCGTCAAGATTTTCGTCTAGATCAATATTTATAACAAACGCTTGGTGGTGTTTCATTAGATCTTCTTTAGCCTGCCACATCAATTCATCAATTCGTATTAAAGGCATCTTCCGTTCGGTCTCTTCGGAGGACGTTTGAGCAAGGAGCAAAAGGCGATTTGACAAGCGATTCAAATTTTTGATATCCTCCAGAACGGAATTCATAACCATCTTATACTCCTCAGTGGATCGGGGATTCAGGAGTGTAACTTCAATTTGGCCGGTAATGGAAGTAAGCGGGGTGCGTAATTCGTGAGAGGCATTAGAGATAAAATTTTTCTGAGCCACAAAAGACGTCTCCAGGCGCGCGAGCATCCTGTTAAATGTCCTGGCGAGTTTGGCAATCTCATCCTGGCCGTTGCCCTCATCAACCCTGAGGTCCAGGCTTGCAATCGAGATATCATCCACCTGGTTGATAACTTTTGCAATAGGCTGCAAAGCCCTTCCGGCATAAAACCATCCTGAGATAGACACAATTATAATGCTGATGATAAAAACGACGAAGAGAATGAAGATCAGGTTTTTAAGCCTTTTGAAACCATATATATCGCTGGCCGCGGCAACAACCACAAATCGGTCATATTGCCCTTTAAAGAGGAAACCAAGCACCTCAAACTCACCTTGCGCCAGTCTTACTTCATCTTCAAGTCGTATCCTGTCGAGAAGCGCAGTATCTATTTTTATTGTGTTTCCCTCGTCGGTGCTGAATAGAACTGTATCAAGGTAGTTGTAAATGATGATCTTTTCATTCGGGAGGCTCACAGGATTGTCCTTTTCAATTTTCCTCAACAATTCGGCATCAACTTCATCAACCTCGATGAGCAATTTCGCGGTGTTATTTGCTTTGTTAAGAAGGCGTGTGTAAAAATCGTCCTTCCTGTACTCAGCAGAAAAAACATATATCAACACAGACGCCAAAAGGAAGATAACAGCGGTAATAAGGATAAATCGCAATGTCAGCTTCGTGCGGATATTCATGGTTCCTGAATCACGTAGCCCAGACCGATCCTGGTTTGGATTAACTTGGTTGGGAAATCCTTATCGATCTTTCTTCGCAGAATGTTGACATACACTTCCACAACATTGGTCCCGGTATCAAAGGTCACGTCCCAGACATGCTCGGCAATATCTGGTCTTGATACCACCCTTCCCTTATTTCTCATCAGGAATTCAAGAAGTGAAAATTCCTTGGCGGTGAGCGAAATTGTCCTTTCTCCCCTGATGGCAACTTTCCTGTCAATATCAAGCTTCAGGTCCCCAACGGTTAGAATGTTTGGTACATAAAAAGGTTGCTGCGTTAACTGGGATCTTTTCGTCAGCGCCTTTATCCGGGCAACCAGCTCTTTGAACTCAAAAGGCTTAACCAGATAGTCATCTGCCCCAGAATCAAAGCCGGCGACCTTATCATCAGTAGTACCCAGAGCGGTAAGCATCAGGACGGGAGTACCGGGCTTAGTGCTCTTAATTTTCTTACAGAGATCTATGCCATTCGTGACCGGGATGATCACATCAAGGAGAATTATCTGGTACTCTCTGCTCAGAGCCAGTTTTTCACCCGTATACCCATCATAGGCAACCTCAACGGAGTATCCCTGCTCTTCAAGTCCATTTTTAATAAATGCGGCTACCTTTTGCTCGTCCTCAACGACCAGAATATTCATTCTTTAAAAAATAGGGTCAATACCTTTTAACTTTGCAAAAGTGTTCCACAGCGACGTAGATCAAGGTCGAGAAAAACACGTGAAGACCCACCATTATTAAAATAGTCTGTAAATCATTGATCATAGCTGGTAAGGATGGTTACTTCAGCCAATTTACTAATTTTAATACATCGTTGATTAAAATAAAGATTAAAATGACATTAAAATCTCATCGATGATATCCTGAAAAATGCCACCACTCCACTTTCCGCTAACCCCAGGCAGAGAACCAAAGAAATTTAACGCCTAAAGATCAGCCGGTGAATTTTAATCGTGTTTTAATTTCCTTTTAATATTATCTTCATTATTTCGCAGTACATTTTAGGAGAATACAGATAAGTAGGTAGTTTAGTGGGTTTACAGGATACGGTTACCTATTTTCTGAGCCCATTCGGCTAAACGCCGAATGGGCTTTTCTTTTAACATCCCTCAATTCATTTTTAATTGGAAATTAATTCGTCATTAATGCCTTCCTTATTCGGGCGGCGTTTATTTGGGTATAAAAAAACATTTTATGGAAAAGCTGAAGAGCCCAAGAAAAATTGCCGCAGTGACAACTGCCTTATTCGTCGCCAGCCTGTTTTGGCTGATGAACACCAAACACATCAACAGTTCTCTGGAAGCAGGGTTGCAAGATCAGAAATTAAAGTCGGAAGCCTTACTATCTGAAAAGTTATTATTGGAAAAGGATATCCAAAAAATGAAAGACCAGCTTTTCGCCCTCAAGGGTCAAAATCTTGATCTGGATAACCTGTTGAAAAACGCATCCTCAAAACTGGAGAATCAGGAATCAGAATATAACAGGATGAAAAAGGAGAACACTTCACTCGCGCAAATCAAAAAACAAAGGGAGGAACTCAGTGCCCTGCGAAATCAATTGGAAAATGAGTTGCAAAATCTGAAGAGCGAGTACGCTGACCTTGAAGCAAGAAACGAGGAGCTTAGCAGCGTCGTGGCGTCTTTGCAGGATAGAAACAGGATACTCACAGATGATCTAAACAGAGCCGCCTTTGCCGCAGTCGACCAATCGCAAATTCAGGCGCTGCGGGGAAAAAGTGAAAAGCTTACCGTCAGCGCCAAGCGAACCCGGAAACTCATCGCCAGTTTCGAGGTTCCTGCCAGCTTGAAGAACCTGAGCTTCAGGATCAGAGACTCCAAAGGAAATACCCTTGATCAAAATCATGGAACGATCGCTTCAACGTCAGTTCCTTCCGACAAAAATTTAACAGCCTCCATCGATTCCGAAGTCCTTGGGAATAGGCTTCAAAAAGTGGAAATGGTCTATATTCCGAAGGAAAAATTGAAAACAGGTCTTTACACGGTTGAGATACTGAACGAAAACCTGCATGTCGGCAGCCTTAAGGTGAAGCTGAAATAGTCCGCAAGTGTTGTTGTTTGAAAGCCAATCCCGAAATACGGATTGGCTTTCATTTCCCTACCCTAAAAGTGATCATGATGAGAAAGGAAAAATATTGTCTGTTGGTGGAGGATGATCCGGACGATCAGGACCTTTTTATCGATGCCTTGCACGACGTCTCTTCAACGACCGGATGCTATGCCGTTTCAAACGGACAGGAAGCATTATACACCTTACTCCAGACCGACTTCAATCCCGACTATATATTTACCGACCTGAACATGCCGAAGATGGACGGGTTTGAATTCCTGAGAATTCTTCGAAGCATGGAAAGGTTGAGAAATATTCCGGTTATTGTCTATTCGTCAGATTATTCGGAAGAACAAATCCAGAAGGTCAGAACCCTGGGAGTAATGGCATACTACTCTAAAACAAGAATTGGGGTCTTGAAAGACATCTTAAAAAAATATTTTCACGATCCGATCAGTAAAAATACTGTGTTGTGATCTTTCAAACTTCCTGAATGCTACTTCCAGGTTTTCTGGTGAACTTAGTCTTTCACCAACAAGCATCATCTAACAAAGGTTGCCAGCTGATCGGCGCTCTATGCGGTGTGATCTGCATACTTCCACCACAGCCTGGCCGCAACGTATCCTGTAAAGGAAACTAAAATCAGAATTATATAGCTGGCGCTGTTCAGCTGGTCCTTATATTTCCCCGCCATCCCACTGTACAACCCCGGGATAGACCATGGAAAATAATAACCAAATCCCGTGGCGGCAATGATCTGAGCAAAGACCAACGCAAGCGCGAAATCATGCCGAGCAACATTCTGATGGTAGTGGTCTTGCCCGCACCATTCAGACCCAAAAATCCATAGATCTCCCCCTGATCCGCTTCAAGCGAAAGCTCATCTACGGCTTTGAACGTGCCATAGGATTTTGAAAGGCCTTCAGTCCGAATGATCATTATTTCATGTCAACAATACACCCGCTTCGTCTCCGCGGCTCCGCTGGTTCCTTTTAACCAGCAGCAGCTTCCCAGCTTTTAGCCTCCAGACTCAGCGATTTTACCGAAACTTTTTATACGTTTATACCGTTTTTATACTAAATTAGTACAATTATAGAATATTTAGTCTATTAATCGCATTGAAAGATCTCCGCAACAATAGGAAATATCAGAAAATCCTGGCCACTGCCCGCGATTTATTCTGGAAACACGGCTTCAAGCGCGTTTCCATCGAAGAACTCTGCCGGAAGGCGGAAGTCAGTAAAATGACCTTCTATAAATTTTTTCCCAACAAGATCGAGCTCGCAAAAGCCGTTTTTGACCACGAGGTCCAGGAAGGTTTAAAGAGGTTTAAAAACATAGTCAGGGAAGACGCGCCCGCCCAGGAAAAGATCCGGAAGATTGTTGAAATGAAAGCGGAGGGAACCAATAACATCAGCAAGGAATTCTTACAGGATTTTTATAGTGACCGGGAATTAGGGCTCAGGGAATATGTAGAGAAGAGCACGCGGGAAGCCTGGACTGAATTATTAAAGGATTTCAAACATGCACAGGAGAGGGGATCGTTTCGCGGCAACATGAAACCAGAACTCCTATTTTATATCTCTCAGAAAATGGGAGAATTAGTCACTGATGAAACCCTGCTCAAAATGTACAGCTCGCCCCAGGAACTTGTCCTTGAACTTACAAACCTGATGGCCTTCGGAATCTCTCCACGAGATCAAACAACATGAGGTTTAACGTCGTAATGATATTACTGTCTAATCTGGCCATCTCAGCAAATGTCCATGCACAGGGTGCGCTGACAGACAACGTCTCTGATACGCTCCTCTTCAGCGGGCAAATATCCATCTGGTCAAACTACAACTACAGTAATGAGCTGCCCCTGTGGTTTGGAGCACGATACATCCCGCAATTAAATTATCATATCAAACTCCCGGACACCAAGCTTATAGACTTTGAAGCTTCTGCCAACATCAGCGGAAGCGCCGGTCTCCTCCTTTTTGATAGCAGTCATTCAGACGGAAACATCAGGCCCTATCGCGCATGGGCGCGCTATTCTTCAGAGCAGTTTGAGCTACGGGCAGGTTTGCAAAAAATAAATTTCGGATCCGCGGCTATCCTGCGTCCCCTGATGTGGTTCGAGCAGGTCGATCCCCGTGATCCGTTAAGGATAACCACTGGTGTGTGGGGACTTTTGGGTAGATATTATTTTCTTAACAATGCCAACATCTGGTTATGGGGGTTATATGGAAACAAAGAACCCAAAACATGGGAGACCGGTACCACAAGTCAAAAGTATCCTGAGTTTGGCGGGAGGTTCCAAACACCGGTGCCCGGAGGAGAAGCTGGAATTTCCTTTCACCACAGGCAGGTCGATACACTTGGATTTGAAGTAACCAACACTTCAAGTGATGCCTTTGCAGAAAACAGATTTGCCTTCGATGCGAAGTGGGATGTTCGGGCAGGTTTGTGGTTTGAGGGCGCGTGGATCAACAAGAGTGAAGGCATCGGTTTGTTCACAAACCAGGTAATCCTTAATGCCGGAAGTGATTATACCTTCGGCATTGGAAATGGCTTAAACCTCATTTTCGAACAACTTGTTATTGCATACGATCAGAAACCCTTTGCCTTCATTGATCCCGTATTCTTTTCTGCCCTTTCACTGTCTTACCCACTGGGCCTGTTCGACAACGTTAGCGCCATTATGTATTACAACTGGTCTACGGACCAGTCTTATAACCTGATCAACTGGAACAGAAAATTTAACAAACTTCACGCCTACCTCATTGCCTATTGGAACCCTGAAACGTACAGTCTTCCCCAGCAACTAGACGCGGGAAACCTGTTTTCAGGAAAGGGCATCCAGGTGATGGTGGTATACAATCATTAAAAGACATTTATGGAAACTTCTTCTATCATTCAGATTGACAAACTCACAAAGCGTTTCCCGGTAGGGAACGGTTCATTTACCGCCTTGAATAATGTGACGCTATCGTTCGAGAAAGGTGAATTTGCAGGACTGGTAGGCCCCAGTGGTTCCGGAAAAACAACACTACTGAATATTATTGGCTCCCTCGATAATCCTTCGGAGGGAACGGTGGTTGTGATGGGTCAATCCATCTCGGCGCTTACGCATAAACAGTCGGCTAAACTCCGCAATCACCATATCGGTTTCATTTTCCAAACTTATAATCTGTTACCCGTTTACACCGTCTTTGAAAACGTGGAGTTCGCGCTCCTGCTCCAGAAGAAATCGGTCTCTGAAAGGAAGAAGGCCGTGATGGAAGCGTTGGAATGGGTAGGACTTACGGACAAAGCAGGGTCAAAGCCCGCGCAGCTTTCAGGAGGGGAATCACAACGCGTATCCATTGCCAGGGCCATGGTAAAGCGGCCAGCGCTTGTTCTCGCAGATGAGCCGTCTGCAAACCTGGATGCAAAGAATTCGCATCACATCGTGCAGACCATGAAACAACTGAATAGAGACCTGAAAACAACTTTCTTATTTTCGACACACGATGAGAAGGTGATGCAGTATCTTGACCGAATCATTTACCTGAAGGATGGCATGGTTGAAAAAGATGAGCCCGTTCTCATGGAAAAACAATAAGCTTATGTTAGCAATTCAATTAGCCTTTAAAAATCTAATGGGTGCGGGGCTTCGCACCTGGCTTAATGTCGCAGTACTTTCGTTCGCCTTTGTGGTGATCGTATTTTACAACGGTATGCTTGATGGATGGAATATGCAGGCGATAAGGGACACAAAGGCATGGGAGATCGGCAGTGGGCAGTTTTGGCACGGCGGATATGATCGATATGACCCTTTTACCATCCAGGATTCACATGGACCTATAAAGGGCAAAATCCGGGAAATGGTCGAACGTGGTGAGCTTGCACCGGTCCTTATTACGCAAGCCACGGCATATCCCAGGGGAAGAATGGTAAACATCATGCTTAAGGGAATGGCAGAGGATCAGCATATTCTCGCGTTACCAACAGAACTATTCGCTTCAAATGGAAGCGATATTCCCGCGCTCATCGGAAAACGAATGGCCCAGAGCATAAAAATCAAAAAGGGTGATAATCTTTTGATACGATGGCGCGACAAAAATGGCACGTTTGATGCCCGTGAAGTCACTATCGCAGGAGTCTTTGACTCAAATGTTCCAACGGTAGACAATGGGCAGGTATGGATCCCGCTTGACAAGTTGCAGGAAATGACAGGGATGAAAGACGAAGCCACACTTTTTGTTTCGCGCATTCCGTTAGGCTATGAAAGCCTGGAGGGATGGCTCTATAAGGATGAAGATTATCTACTGAAAGAGTTTAATGAGATCATGCAGCAAAAGAAAGGCAGCAGTGCCATTATTTACGTCTTACTCCTTGCTATTGCCTTGCTGGCGATCTTTGACACGCAGGTGTTATCAATATTTCGAAGGCAAAAAGAGATCGGTACCTACATTGCATTGGGAATGACACGTGCTCAGGTGGTAAGGATTTTCACGGTCGAAGGAAGCGCGCATAGTCTTCTTGCACTTTTGCTGGGCTCCCTATATGGTGTTCCCTTTCTTGCATTTCTGCACAAGAACGGAATACCGATGCCGAAGTCTGCCGATGACGCAGGAATATCCATTTCGGAAAGCATCATGCCCCTGTACAGTCTGGGTATGGTTATTTCCACGATTCTTCTTGTCGTGATCTCGGCTACAATCGTCAGCTATTTTCCTGCAAGGAGAATTTCTAAAATGAAACCGACGGATGCTTTAAAAGGAAAAATACAATGATCAGTTTTTTGATAAAGGGAATATTGAACGATAAAAGCAGAAGCGTGCTACCTGTTATTGTTGTAAGCATCGGCGTGGCCCTTACGGTATTTCTGAATTGCTGGCTAAACGGTGTGATGGGAGAATCCATTGTGATGAACGCCAATTTTAATACCGGGCACATTAAGGTTATGACACGCGCTTACGCGGAAGAAGCGGAACAAATGCCCAACGATCTAGCTATCCTCGGAATAGACTCATTGACTAAAGCGTTAGGATCAACCTATTCCGATGTCGACTGGGTAAAGCGAATACGGTTTGGCGGGCTGGCAGATTTTCCTGATGAAAATGGTGAAACGCGTGAGCAGGGTCCGGTTGTCGGGTGGGCCGTCGATCTTTTGTCAGCGCAATCCATGGAATCCTCGCGTTTCAACATAGCAGAATCGCTGGTCGCCGGAAGCGCCCCCGATCAGGCGGGAGAAGCATTGATCAGTAACGACCTCGCTGAAAAGTTCGGCGTGCAGCCGGGTGACGAATTTACGCTGTTCGGAACGACCATGGACGGTGGAATGGCGTTCAAAAATTTTATCGTTTCGGGCACGGTTCGCTTTGGCTCCGCCGTCCTTGATCGCGGCGCGGTGATTGTCGACGTGGCAGATGCCCAGCAGGCCCTGGCCATGGAGGATGCCGCGGGCGAAGTACTCGGATTCTTAAGAACCGGACAATATGATAACGAAAGGGCTACGCAAATAACAGGTTCTTTCAACGCAAAAAACCGATCTCAGGATG
>JBBEBN010000400.1:0-10174 GCA_040882305.1 Cyclobacteriaceae bacterium | reverse complement strand
CCTGTCACCGTACTCCTTTCAAATCTGACATTTACTGATCCTGATAATGTAACAGGTTTTGTGCTCGGCATCATCGATGGAATGAACTACTCGATTTCAGGAAGCACAGTCACTCCCGATTTAAACTTCAGCGGAACTTTAACGGTACAGTTAACTGTCGGGGATGGTGCCGCAACCAGTGATCCGTTTAACCTTTCCATCCAGGTTATCCCTGTAAACGATAAGCCTGTCATCACCGCCCAGCAGACTTTAAGCTTGCCGGAAGACACACCCATCACCCTTACCGTTGCAAACCTGACGATAGAAGATCCTGACAATGCAACTTTTGTTCTCAGTGTCGGCAGCGGTGCCAACTACGCCGTGGCGGGAACCACGGTGACACCCAATTTGAATTTCACCGGAACAGTGACGGTGCCCGTCACGGTAAGTGATGGCACGTCTGTAAGCGATCTGTTTGACGTTTCCATCGCGTTCACTCCCGTGAACGACAGGCCCGTCATCAGCGCGCAGCAGACTTTAAGCACGGCGGAAGACACTCCCATCACCCTCACCCTCGCCGACCTGATCTTTTCGGATCCGGATAATGCGACTGGCTTTGTACTCAGCGTAACGGACGGCGCAGATTACTCCGTCGCGGGGAGTGTCGTCACACCCGATGTGAATTTCAATGGAGCGCTGTCGGTCTCCGTCACCGTAAGTGATGGAAGCGCCCCAAGTGATCCCTTCGACGTTGTTATCCAGGTGACTCCTGTGAACGACAGGCCAGTCATTACGGCACAGCAGACTTTAAGTACGCCGGAGGATACGCCCATCACCCTGAGCGTTTCAAACCTCACGATCTCTGATCCGGACAACGCAAGTGGTTTTGTTCTCAATGTCACGGATGGCGCGAATTATTCCGTAGTGGGAAATACAATCACGCCCGACCTGAATTTCAGCGGCACACTCACGGTACCTGTCACGGTGAGCGATGGTACGGATGAAAGCGCTTCCTTTAATATTGCCCTGCAGATCACCGCCGTCAATGACCCTCCTGTGATCACGGCGCAGGCCGCCTTACTGAGCACCGCGGAAGAAACGCCCATTACCGTGCAGGCCGAAGACCTTACCATTTCGGATCCGGATAATGGTTCAGGTTTTGCCGTGACTGCATTCGACGGCCCCAACTATTCGGTTTCCGGAAGCGTGATAACCCCTGACCAGAACTTCAACGGACTGATATCGGTACCGGTGACGGTGAGCGATGGAAGCGCCACCAGCAATTCCTTTAATGTTCAGATCCAGGTGAACCCGGTAAACGATCCTCCTGTCATCACGGCGCAGGCAGCTTCCCTGAGTACATCTGAGGATACCCCCATCGTTGTGGAGACTTCACATCTTACCTTCACCGACCCTGATAACAGTTCCGGATTCACGGTCGTTGCCATCGACGGAATAAACTATTCTGTTGTCGGGGGCACGGTAACGCCAGATTTGAATTTCAGCGGCTTGCTAACGGTACAGGTAATGGTGAATGACGGCAGTGTCAACAGCAATGCGTTTGGCATTCAGATCCAGGTGAACCCGGTAAATGATCCTCCGGTGATCACGGCACAGGCAACTCCCCTGGACACACAGGAAGATACTCCCATTACGGTCCAACCGTCACACCTGACGTTTACCGATCCGGATAATGCTTCCGGTTTCACGGTAACAGCTGCTGATGGCGCCAACTACTCGGTTTCCGATAACATCGTTACGCCCGATCTGAACTACTTCGGATTAATAACGGTACCGGTGACGATCAGCGATGGCACCGCCACAAGCAACTCCTTCGATGTTCAGATCCAGGTGAATGCTATGAATGATCCGCCAGTCATCAGTGGTCATATGCCGCGCATTGCCGCAGAAGATACACCTCTTACCATCCTGCTTGCAGATCTTACTTTTTCTGACCCTGACAATGCCACAGGATTTACGATCGTACTTACTGACGGGCAGAACTATTCCATTTCAGGAGCGACCGTCACCCCGGATTTAAACTACTTCGGACCGCTGTCCGTTCCGCTGCGGGTCAGTGACGGAAGCGCCTTCAGCAACACCATCAATTTTCAGATCGATGTACAGGCCGTAAACGACGTTCCCGTCATCACCGGGCAATCAACATTGAACACGGCCGAAGAGACGCCTATCATCATACAACTTTCCAACATCAGCATTGCAGACCCCGATAACAGTTCCGGCTTTACCCTTACGGTAACAGATGGTCCGAATTTTTCCGTTTCGGGAAATACGGTGACACCGGATGTGAATTTCAATGGCACCCTGACCGTGCAGGTTCGGGTGAGCGATGGAACTGCCACGAGCCAACCCTTTGATCTGGAAATCGAGGTGAACCCTGTCAACGATACACCTGTAATCACCGGTCAGTCAACGCTCACAACACCGGAAGAAACGCCGTTCACCGTGCTTGTTTCGCACATCACTATTTCCGATCCGGATAACACGACCTTTACCCTCATCGTCTCCGGCGGAACGAATTACAGTCTGTCCGGCAACACCGTTACTCCTGATGCGAATTTCAATGGGATACTGAATATCCCAATCCAGGTGAATGATGGTGCCAATAACAGCATCATCTTCAATCTCAGGATCACGGTGACTCCCGTAAATGATCCTCCTGTAATTTCAGGACAGACGTCTCTAAGTACCGCTGAAGACACTCCGCTGACCCTGCAGCTGACCAACCTCATATTCTCGGATCCTGACAATGTTTCGGGCTTTAGCATCATTCTTACCGATGGTACAAACTATTCCGTATCGGGCAGCACGGTAACGCCTGATCTGAATTTCAACGGATTGCTCACCGTGCCCGTGCAGGTGAACGATGGAACAAACAGCAGCGCATCCTTCCCTCTCGAGATCCAGGTGAACGCGGTAAACGATCCTCCTGTTATCACAGCACAATCTGCGAAAAGCATTACTGAAGACACCCAGGTTACGCTGCAACTCTCGGATCTTACTTTCTCTGACCCTGACAATGTCAGCGGATTTATTCTCAGCATCACCGATGGGCCGAACTATTTCATCAGTGGAAATACCGTTACCCCTGACCTGAATTTCACCGGCGTGCTCACTGTACTGGTAAGGATACATGATGGAACGGCCCTCAGCGACCCGTTTAATTTTCAGATAACGGTCAATCCTCAGAATGATGCGCCTGTCATTACCGGGCAGACAGCGTTGAGCACTCCGGAAGAATCAGCCCTCACGTTGCAGGTGTCTCACCTGGTCATTGCCGATCCGGACAACGGCTCCTTTACCCTGGCTGTTTCCAATGGCAGCAATTATTCCAGGTCGGGAAATACGATCACTCCCGCTGCGAATTTCAACGGAACGCTGCAGGTACCCGTCACGGTCAATGATGGAAGCTCCAACAGCAATACCTTTACGCTCCAGGTACTGGTGACTCCGGTGAATGATGCTCCTGTTATAACAGGGCAGTTTCCCCTTGGAACAGCAGAAGATACGCCACTTACCCTGCGTGTTTCCGACCTTATGATCACCGATCCCGACAACATGTCCGGATTCACACTCACGATCTCATCGGGTGCCAACTATACTTTCTCCGGAAGCACGGTCACTCCCGGTTTGAACTTTAACGGAACCCTGAGTATTCCGGCCGTTGTCAATGATGGAAGTGCCAACAGCAATTCATTCAATGTGCAGGTGCTCGTCAGTTCCGTCAACAACGCCCCTGACATCGTCAGCCAGGTTCCCCTGAGCACAAATGAGGAGCAGGCCATTACCATACAGTTTTCACACCTCACTGTTACAGATCCGGATAATACATACCCTACGGGCTTTTTCCTCAACGTTCAGGCAGGGACAAATTACTCGGTCTCCGGAACTACCATCACACCGAATACAGATTTTAACGGACCACTTTCAGTTCCTGTCCAGGTGAATGACGGTATCGCGAACAGCGATGTTTTCCCTGTGCAAATCCAGGTAAACCCCTTAAACGATCCCCCGGTAATAACAGGACAGAATACCGCAAGCACTGACGAAGACCAGCCTGTCACCATACAACTTTCTAATCTGATCGTTACTGACCCTGACAATACGTATCCTTCGGGCTTTACGCTGCAGGTGCTGGAGGGAACGAACTACTCATTTTCAGGGAACACTGTAACACCATCGCCGAACTTCAATGGCACACTGACCGTTCCCGTCCGCGTTAATGACGGAGCGGCCAACAGCAATGTCTTTGACCTTCAGCTGCAGGTGAATCAAGGAAATGACGCCCCGGTCATTGCCGGTCAGGTGGCGCTGAGTACGGATGAAGAAACTCCCCTTACCATTCAGTTACTGCACCTCACGGTCACTGACATTGACAATAACTACCCGACAGACTTTACGCTCACTGTTTCGGGAGGTACTAACTATACCGTTGCGGGCAACATGATCACTCCCGCTGTTAATTTTAGTGGGACATTAACAGTTCCCGTACGCGTAAACGATGGCACCGCGAACAGCGCAATCTTCAATCTTTCGGTGCAGGTTTCTCCTGTCAACGATCGTCCGGTGATCACAGGACAGGCGTCGGTAAGCACCCCGGAAGAACAGGCGGTTACCATTCAGCTGAGCCATGTGACAGTGACTGACCCCGACGATACTTATCCTGCGGATTTTACAATCACTGCGTTAGCAGGTTCCAATTATACACTGGCAGGAAACACCGTCACGCCTGCCACGAATTTCAATGGAACCTTGTCCGTTCCGGTGCGCGTGAATGACGGGGCTACCAGCAGCGAACTTTTCCAACTGCAGGTACAGGTGACGCCTGTGAATGACGCCCCCGTGATCACCGGGCAGGTGTTTGTCAGCGCCCTGGAAGATCAACCCATCACCATTCAGCTTTCGCATCTGATCGTAACAGATATTGACGACAGCTATCCCTCCGGTTTCACGCTGGAGGTTCTTCCCGGCACCGCGTATACCGTCTCCGGCAGCACAGTCACACCAGAGAATAACGTGACGGGCAATTTAACCGTCAGGGTACGCGTTCATGACGGAGCTGCCAACAGCAATATTTTCGACCTCAATGTGCAGATCAACCAATCCAATGATATCCCTGTCATCACAGGGCAAACAGCGGTCAGCACAAATGAGGACCAGGCCTTCACCGTCCAGCTGTCGCAGCTTACAGTGACCGACCCCGACAATAATTATCCCGCGGACTTTACGCTCAGCGTCTTATCCGGAACGAATTACACCGCATCGGTAAATACGGTGACTCCCGCCCTTAACCTCACCGGTACCTTGTCCGTTCAGGTGCTCGTCAATGACGGCCAGGCAAACAGCAACACCTTTAACCTTCAGCTTCAGGTAGATCCCGTGAATGATGCTCCCTCTATCACAGGACAGGTGGCTGTCAGCTCTCCTGAAGATCAGCCACTCGCAATTCAGTTGTCGCATCTTACCGTCTCCGATCCGGACGACGCTTATCCTGATGATTTTATACTCACTGTCATGGCGGGCACCAACTACACGAGTTCGGGAAATACCATCACCCCCACATCGAATTTTGTGGGAACACTAACGGTACCTGTGCACGTCAATGACGGAGCGGTCAACAGCAACACATTTGATCTACAGGTCGAGATCACACCGGTGAACGATGCCCCGCAAATTACAGCACAAGCCGCGCTCAGCACGCCGGAGGATACGCCGATCACATTGCAGGTCTCTAACCTGACCATCATCGATCCGGACAACAGCTCAGGATTTATACTCCTCATTTCCGAAGGCACTAATTATACTTTCTCCGGAAATGTCATCACACCGGTATTGAATTTCAACGGCACTTTAACCGTTACCGTCCGCGTGAATGATGGCGTGAACACGAGCAACATTTTTAACCTCCAGATACAGGTGACCCCAGGCAATGATGCGCCCGTCATCACAGCGCAGTCGCCTGTCAGCACTCCGGAAGATACACCAGTGACCTTGAATCTTTCGCAACTTACTTTTACCGACATCGACAACACTTCCGGATTTACACTGATCGTTTCCCCGGGAGCCAACTACACCTTCTCGGGAAATACCATTACCCCGGCATCAAACTTCAACGGCCCGTTGTCTGTGCCCGTGCGCGTAAACGACGGAACGGGGAGCAGCAACCCGTTTAACCTGCAGATCCAGGTAACGCCCGTCAACGATGCACCCCTGATTTCGGATCAGGTCTCTTTAAGTACGACAGAGGAAAGCGCCATCGCGATCACGCTTAGCCATCTGACGGTAATTGACCCGGACAACACGTATCCGGCGGGATTTAGTCTGAATATTTCCGCAGGCGATCACTACACTGTTTCAAGCGGTTCTGTTATTCCTGAACTCAATTTTACAGGAGTCCTCGTGGTACCGGTGGTAGTGAATGACGGCGCCGCCGGCAGCGCCCCATTTTCTCTGCAGATCCAGGTAACACCTGTCAATGACACCCCTGTCATCACAGGTCAGGTTGCCGTGAGCACGGATGAAGATCAACCCGTTGCCATTCAGCTATCCCATCTGACCGTATCAGACCCTGACGACAGCTATCCCTCCGGATTTTCATTGACAGTGCTGCCCGGAACTAACTATACCGTTACTGGTAATACCATCAGGCCCATAGCGAATTTCTTCGGAACCTTATCTGTTCCGGTACGGGTAAATGACGGAACGGTCAACAGTGCGAACTTCAATCTCCAGGTTGTCGTCAACCCCGTGAACGATGCGCCCGTGATAACAGGGCAGGTTGCCCTCAGCACAAATGAGGACCAACCAATTTCAATCAACCTCTCGCACCTGACCGTTACCGACATTGAAAGCACGTATCCGTCTGGATTCACGCTGTCGGTACTGGCGGGCACGAACTACTCCTTTTCAGGAAACACCGTCACTCCGACCAGCAATTTCAACGGCCAGCTAACGGTAAAGGTGCGGGTGTATGACGGCAGCGCCAACAGCAATATTTTTGATTTGAAGGTGACGGTGAATCCGGTCAACGATCCACCGGTTATTTCTGGTCAATCCGTTGTGAGCACCTTGGAGGAAAATACCGTTACGATCCAACTCACACACCTGACGGTCACAGATCCGGACAACAGCTCCGGTTTCAGCCTGGAGGTTTTTGACGGTACAAACTACACGACGACAGGAAACACCGTTCGGCCGGCGCAGAATTTCAACGGAACCCTCTCCGTTCCCGCGCAGGTCAGCGACGGATCGCTCACCAGTAATATTTTCAACCTGCAGGTACAGGTCACTGCCGTGAACGATCCTCCGGTGATCATAGGCCAGCGGTTATTAAGTACAACCGAGGACACTCCTATCCTCATAAAGGTTACGGATGTGACGATCGTGGATCCCGATAACACGTCCGGCTTTACACTTCAGGTACAGGCTGGCGCGAGTTATACTTTCTCCGGAAATACTGTCACACCTCAACTTGATTTCAATGGAACGATCAATGTAAACGTACGGGTCTCTGACGGCACAGCCTTCAGCCCTACTTTCGCCCTCCAGGTACAGGTCGGTGACGCAAACGATCCTCCGGTGATCACAGGGCAGGTAACCCTGTCGACGACAGAAGATGAGCCGGTCTCCCTACTCCTCCAGCACCTGACCGTGAACGATCCTGACAATACTTATCCCGCAGATTTCACCCTCAACATTTCTCTCGGAGAAAATTACTCCGTCTCCGGGAATTCGGTTATTCCGGCGGAGAATTTCTTCGGAATGCTCACCGTACCCGTGAATGTGAACGATGGTGTGAATAACAGTGCCTTGTTCAATATGCAGATCACCGTGAATTCTGTAAACGATCAACCGTCATTTGACAACATTGAAAACCAGCAGGTTGCTGAAAATTCCGGGCAGCATCATGTTACCATCAATGATATTTCAAAGGGACCCCTGGAAGACTCGCAGTCCCTCATCTTCTTTGCGAACTCCAGTAACACCGTGATCATCCCCGACCCGGTCATCACTTATAACGGTACGGACCCCACTGCAGACCTTGTTTACAATCTCAAGCCCAACGTCTCAGGTCTGGTGACAGTGACCCTCCGCGCTGTGGACAACGGGACGCCTGCCAGTTCCTTCACTTCAACTTTCCAGATCGAGGTCGTGGAGATCAACGCTGCGCCTACTATCAATGCACTGAGCGATGTGAGTGTTCCGGAAGATTCACCCATGCAGGAAATATCCTTTTCGGGAATCACGGCGGGCGTTGGCGAAACGCAACCGCTGACAGTTACTGTATCGACGGATAATCCCGAACTCTTTGATCCTTTGCCAGAGATTGTCTATCCAAGTCCCGCGGCATCGGGTACCCTCCGCCTCCATCCGAAACCAAATGCTTTCGGAACTGCCCAAATTACCATCACCGTCCAGGATAACGGCTCAAACGTTGCGCCGAATGTAAATGTGGCGGGCACCACCTTCAGTTTAAATATTCAGCCGGTAAATGATGTGCCCGTCATCCAATCAACTCCAGGGCCAACAGCGGTGGCAGGTGATCTGTACGGGTATGACATCGTGGTGACTGATGTCGAAAATGAGGAGATCACTTTCACATTCCCGGGAAAACCTGAATGGCTGACCTTTGCGCCACAGGGAACAGGAAAAGGAAAACTGTCCGGCAATCCAGTATCAGGAGGCATCCAAAATATTACGGTCATTGCAACGGATGCTTCGGGAGGTGTTGCAACGCAGTCATACACGCTGGACATCAACACCAGGCCCGCATTGAGCGCAGTAAGCCTCTCTTTTATAGAGGATCAGGTAGTCAAATTGCCCGTCACATCCGTATTTTTCGATGCGGACGGTGATGCCATGCAAGAACTGAAAATTACAGGACTGCCTGAATTTGGCGCCGTGAAATCAGGCAACACCGTTATTGGTGTAAATACGCCGATCCCCGCCTCTTCCTTTGCGTCTCTGGTATATGAACCCGCATTGGACTATTTCGGGAAGGATACGGTGAGGCTCACCGCCAGTGATGGTTCCCATTACAGCCTGAAGGATGTTTACATCGCCCTTGAGATAATGCCCCTGAATGATGCTCCTTCCGTTACCGCTATAGAACCCGATACCCTGGCATTTGAAGTCAACGGAGAGCCTGCCTTCATCACTGAACAATTTGACGCTTTTGATCCGGACGACGAGTTTCTGACCGGTGCTGACATCGCTTTCACGCGGCTCAGCTACAAAAAGGATGATGATGTGTTGTTGTTTGAAAATACAGCAACGATCACCGGGACTTTCGAGGCAGCCACCGGCGTACTCGTGCTCGCAGGACAGGCTCCGGCTGAAGACTATGTGAATGCAATCCGCACGGTGCAGTACAACCACCTCAGCACTGTAGAACCCGCACTCGAGGCCAAGACCGTTACGTTTGTACTGACGGATGGCAAAAGCCTTGGTCTTCCAGCAGAAAGGATCATCATGCTTAAATATACTTTCACCGACCTGAAAATACCCTCGGGGTTCACACCCAACGGTGATCTCATCAATGACACCTGGTATATCGCTCCTCCAGGTGGCGTATTGGAAAATGCTGTCATTAAGGTATTCAACCACAGGGGTATTGCAGTATATGAATCCCGGGGATTTGAAAATCCCTGGGACGGAACATACAATGACAAGCTGCTGCCGGCCGACACCTATTTCTATACCATCGACCTGAAGCTGCCGAATCAAAAAACTTATAAGGGAACCGTCACATTATTGCATTGATATGAGAAGAGGTTTACTGATCTTTTTGACATGTATGGCAACGGTTGCCTTCGGACAATACGTACCCAACAACGGGCAGTCTTTCCAGTTTGCATCCGTCACGAATCCGGCCTTCAGCGGGGTGGAGAATTTCACAGACCTGAAAATGAGTTACCGGTATCAGTGGGGTGGGTTTGGTTCACATTCGCCGAGATACATGAACATGGCCTTTAATACGCGGCTGAAGCATCCGGTTGACCTGAAGTATAATGCTATGCGGATCAGTAAACCCTCTCTGGTCCAGCCGGAAAATCTTCCTAAGCGGAAGCGAATAGTCCATGGCGTGGGTGCGAATGTTTTTCATTCCAAAGTAGGGGCGATCAATTCGATGGGAGCATCCCTTAATTACGCCTGGAATTATCCCGTGTCGAAG
>JBBEBN010000399.1:0-10236 GCA_040882305.1 Cyclobacteriaceae bacterium | reverse complement strand
CCTGAATTTTGGATAGCCAGTGGCCACCGCAGCATAGTTGTTTCCGAAGGTCCTGGTGCCAGCCTCGAGATGGCAGTTCTGGCAGTTCATGCCATTGGAGATCCTCCGAACACTTCCATTCGGTCCCAGGAACCTGGCCGTATGCGCAATCAGCTCGCGCCCGTAGTTTATTTCCCCTGCCATTTTCTTATCGGAGATCTGCGCGATATCGGGAGGACGCCAAAAATCCGAAACTTCTGTCGCCGGCGGAAGCGCCCTCTTTTCTGCCATCGGCAGGGGTTTGGGTGATCCATTTATCCATATTTCGCCCGCCCAGAAAATCAATGCTGCGATGAACAGGAGGGAGGCTGAAAGCGTCACCAGTAAAAGTCTCACAATCCGAACAAAATCGCCGCTTATATCTTTCCCCTGTTCCATAATCTTTCTCAATTGTCAAAATTCCAGCTTTCTGTCGGCGACTTGCGTGACATTGATCACAAAGAGGCATATTTTTCATCCTGCGTTTTCCCGATGGCGGCATGCTATCAGGGGAAAAGAAGTTTCTCCTATAGCTATTTTCAGATGTGACCTGGGTTACGGAGTTTGAAATTGCCGGCAATTACCTTTGCATCCGAAAATTCATGGTGCGCATTCAACTTAAATACTTTGTCTATACCTATGGGTAAAATAATTTACAGGGTCCTGCTCTTTATCTTCCCAATGGTTTCCATTCATGTCAATGGTTTCAGTCAGCACCAGGCAGGGCGTGAAGAAGATATGCCGGTCCTTTATGATCAGGTCGGTGAACGCGATAGTCTCATGCACGTACTGCATGATCGCGGCACTTTCAAAGGACACTTCAGAACTTTTTTCATGAACACTGTAAACGAGGGAAGCAATCCCGATTACTTTGCGCTCGCCATGGGTGGCGGCATCGCATACTACTCACCTGTCATTAAGAATTTTCAGGTCGGCCTGTCAGGCTTCATCATTTACAACCTTGCCTCTTCTGATCTGGCAAAAAATGGTTTTTCTAACCGATATGAGCTTGGCCTTTTTGATGTCAGCGATGCGGGAAACCGGGGAGACCTCGACCGTTTAGAGAATCTCTACCTGCGTTACTACTTCAACTCCAGGCAGAAATCTTTTCTTCAGGCGGGAAAATTCCATGCGCGCACGCCGCTGATGAATCTGCAGGATGGCCGCATGCGCCCGAATCTTCAGGAGGGATTATGGCTGGAGATAAAGGATTGGGAGAAAATAAAATTTACGGCGGGGTGGATATGGAAGACTTCACCGCGCAGCACAGTGGAATGGTATAAGATCGGCGAATCGGTGGGCGTTTACGCCAACGGAAGAGCGGTTAACGGACAGCCTGCATCCTACTATGGCCATGTCCAGAGCAACAAAATGCTTATCGGAAATATTGAATGGACCCCTGTTCAGGATCTGAATTATCAATACTGGAATTATTATGCAGACAACCTGTTCAATATTGCGCTTCAAAAAATAGAGCTGAGGAAGAGGTCAGCCAATAAGACCTGGCTCGTGGGCTTTCAGTATCTGTGGGAAAAGTCGCTGTCTGACGGATCAATTCCCCTGGAGAGCCAATACATAGGACCGGAAGAACAATCATATGTTTTCAGTGCCAGAATTGGTGTGACGGATAAAAGAAATGTGCGCGGGTGGTCGCTGAACTATTCCAGGATAACTGCTCATGGCAGATTTCTATTTCCCAGGGAATGGGGGATCGAGCCTCTTTACAGCTTTATCAACCGCGAGCGCAATGAAGGAGCGGGAGACGTGCATGGCATTATGCTGGAACACGCACAGTCTCTGGACAAGGGCAATCGCCTTTCGTTTCGCGGACGCGGTGGCGTTTACAAGATGCCTCCCGTCGCCGAGGCGAATCTGAATAAATACACCATGCCGTCCTACTACCAGCTGAGCCTGGAGGTGAACTATGAATTCAAGGGGTTCCTTCATGGTCTTGAAACGCAGATGCTTTACAGCTACAAGGGAAATCTGGAAGCGAATCCTGAATATGAACCGGCTTTGATCCACAATAAGACGAGGATGCATCATTTGTCAGTGAGGGTGGATTACTATTTCTAGCGCACTCACCACCCACAGTAAAGATCATCCGATAAGGTAACCAAAGTCACAGAGGGTTAATTCATTAAAACCGATCTTTGCTTTTCCAAGGGAATAGCGCATTATTGCCGGTTCCGGGAACAAATGAACCATCCGGGGAGTTTAACATAAACGACCATGAGAACAGCCTTTTTCGTATCTTCTATTTTGCTCATCCTGACCTGTACCGCTGGCAGCAGTCAGCCGGACCATCTTCTGGATGTGAACAGTTTTGAAAAAAAACTGAAAAACACTCCCGACAGAATATTGCTTGATGTCAGGACCGAAGCTGAATACAGCAAGGGACATTTTCCCAATGTCATTTTAATTGATATCAGGAAAAGTACTTTCAAAGGAGAGGTAAGCAAGCTGAACAAGTCCACACCGGTCTTTGTTTACTGTGCCTCGGGGATACGCAGCGAAAAGGCCGTGGAAATAATGAAAGCGTTGGGCTTTCAGGAAATCTATGAGCTAGAGGGCGGATTTCATGAGTGGGTTGCCGCGGGGAAACCGTTTGTGGAAGACTGAATTTTGTCTTAAAATATTTACGAATCGATCTATGTCGAATCATTCAACCTCGTGCACCTGCCAGTCATGTCAGGACCATGCTATATCCGAGAAAGAAAGAGCGCTTCACCTGAAGTTATCAGATGCAAGCAGACGAGAATTTCTGAAAAAAGCAGGGGGGCTCGGACTTACCCTGGGCATCGGCTCGGGGTTAGTTACACCAACCTCAGCATCCGCCATAAGGGACAATGATGCAGCGCTCAAGAGCCGCGAAATATTCAAGAACAGGGCTGTGAAGAATGGCAAAGCCAATGTGATGACGATACTTCACACCGCTGACATCCACGCGCAATTGCTGACGCACGATGAATTTTTTATCGAGAATGGCAAGCCCGTGTATAAAAAGCGCGGCGGTTATGCCACCTTAAAGACCATGATCAATTCATTAAGGGCCCAGAATCCAGCCAACACATTGTTGATAGATGGAGGCGACTGTTTTCAGGGCAGCGCAGTGGCAGCGCTCAGCAAGGGTAAGGCCATCGTTCCGCTGATGAATAACATTGGCTACGACGTGATGCTTCCCGGAAACTGGGAAGTTGTTTATGGAAAAGAAGTGTTGATGGAGGATATGTTTGGCTACAATTGCGCAAAAGTTTGTGCCAACATGTTTCATAAGACCAGCGATGAATACAACGGAGACCTCATCTTCCCTCCGTATTACATCACCAGCATTGCTGGCTTAAAAATTGGATTTATCGGTTACAATGATCCGCTCACCCCTAAACGCCAGTCTCCCGCATACAGCGAAGGTATAGAGTTCACACACCCGGAAAAAAATGTCACTAAATATATCGAGATCCTCCGGAAATATGAAAAATGCGATGTGGTGATGTTGCTGACACACATGGGCCTGGCACAGCAGGTGGGTCTTGCCGACATGCCTTTCGTCAAGGGTGTGGATTACATTTTAGGTGCAGACACACATGAGCGAGTGCGTGAGCCCATTCAGCGCGAGTTCGCACGGGTAACAGAACCTGGCGCCTTCGGATCTTTCGTCGCCAAACTGGATGTCGCCGTAGAAAATGGCGTGGTCAAAGAGCATTCTTATCAGCTTTTGGACGTTGACCCTGACCAGTATAAGGAGGATCAGGAAATGAAGGAACTGGTTAAACAGGCCAGGGCGCCCTATCAGAAGGAAGTGGACCGCGTGATTGGCACAACGAAAGTACCACTTGTGCGATACTACGTGATCGAAACACCGATGGACAACTTTATTACGGATGCCATCATGTGGAAGTTCAATCCCGATATCGCGCTCAGTAATGGATTCCGTTTTTGTCCCCCTATCGTTCCCGATCCGACAACAGGACTTGGCAAAATAACAGTGGATCATTTGTGGAGCATGATCCCGGATGACAGTGAAGCGAAGCAGGGAACGATCAAGGGGCAACAATTATGGCACTGGATGGAAACAGAGCTCGAAAATGCGTTTGCAAAAGATCCGGCAAAACGCTTCGGGGGATGGGTCGTTCGCTTTAAGGGCATGGAAATAAACTTCGCTATCGAAAAGGAAAAAGGCAAAAGAATAAACTCACTGAAGGTGAAAGGCCAGCCGGTGGATTTGAAGAAGACCTACACCTTCGTGGCGTGTGAACGCGATGGAGATCCCGATACTACCATTTGCAGGGTTCAAAATGTGGGAACTCCCAGGCTACTGGGTGTGACACTGCATAAGGTCATTGAAGAGTACCTTGCAAAATACTCACCGATCGCTCCAAAGATGGAGGGGCGGGCTATCGCCAGCGATTCAACCCCCAACCTGTTGACACAACTACAGGGAGTGGGTTACGAATTCCTGTAATACCAATATGAAAAAACTGTAAAAATTAAGTTAGCGCTGCGTGATACTTCAGGTATTTTTGATCGGGTTGATCTTTAGTTTTGTGGGTTCCATCCCCCCGGGGACATTGAATATTCTCGTGTTGCAGTTGGGATTGGAAAACAAAATCAAGATTGCACTCCGCTTTGCACTGGCCGTTTCCCTGGTGGAGTATCCCTACGCCTGGATCGCCGTGGCATTTGAACACTGGATCACTTCGTCGGCGCTCGTTCTGCAAAACTTTCAATTGACCGGCGCCACAGTGATGACCGCCGTCGGCGCTTTCAGTTTGTGGTCAGCGCGAAAACCATCCGAGTTTTCCGTCAGACTTCAACAAAGCGGGTTCAGGAGAGGCCTTTTCCTGAGCATACTCAACCCCCAGGCTATCCCTTTTTGGATTGCGGTTACAGCGTACCTCAAAATGGAAGGCTGGATCGACCTCAGCACGAACATGCGGTTGCACAGTTACGTTTTGGGAACTTCCGTCGGGGTGATGATCTTACTGACCTTACTCGCTGTGCTTGCCCGGAAGGTTTCTACGACCTTTCAAACAAGCAGGATGCTGAGACTGCTACCCGGCGCCATCCTGTTATTGCTCGGCGCGATTGGTCTCACCAAATACTTCTTTTTCAAATGAAACACGACACAACGATAGAAACATCACCCTCCCGGCTGTGGGATGAAAGATACAGCAGCTATGTCACGGTGTACGGAACCGAACCGAATGAATTCTTTAAAGAGAACATCATAAAATTTCCTGCCGGCAAGCTGCTGTTGCCGGGCGAAGGAGAGGGAAGGAACGCTGTTTTTGCCGCAAAGCTCGGCTGGAACGTAGACGCCTTTGATCACAGCGAGGCAGCAAGGACCAAAGCGCTTTCCCTGGCAGCGGAAAACAATGTTCCAGTGTATTATACGACGGCAGATCTCAACGACATTATCCTGCCTCGTCAAAACTACGATGCCATAGGGTTGATCTACATTCATCTTGAACCACAGGCCCGGAAAAGATTCCACCTCGCGATGATAAATGCACTCAACACGGGTGGCCACATCATCCTGCAGGCCTTTTCCAAAAATCAGATCCATAATATTTCCGGAGGCCCGAAGGATGAAAATCTACTGTACGATCTGACAGAAGTGGTGGACGACTTTAGAGGGCTTAACGTTGTGATCGCACGCGATCAGCGTGTCCGCCTGAATGAAGGACCGTTCCATCAGGGTAAAGCCGATGTGATCAGCGTCCTCGCTACAAAACCTTACTAAACCAGTCTCCTTTTTTTTGTGATCCGGTATGTGACTGCAGTCACTAAGGGAAAGCTATTTATGCCCGACCTTGTATCATTCCAATAACAAAGGTTTAAAACACATATATACATGAATAGCAATGGTGCAGGGGTTCAAAGCAAACTCCAATTTCTGTTACAGACGATTTTTTCCAACTGGAATTTCATGCGCTGGCTCAGGCTGGGTCTGGGCTTATACCTCCTCTGGCAGTTGGTTCAGAGGCCGGATATCTTCACCGGACTGGTAGCCGCCTTCTTCCTTTTCCAGGCAATCACCAATACTGGTTGCTGTGGTGCCGGCAGTTGCCCGGTCCCTGAAAAAAAGGACACTGGTTCAATGTCAGAAGAGGTGAAACACGAAGAAATTAAATAACGTCGGTGACCTGGGTTACTGATAAGGGCCGCGGGACTACCGAACTTTGTACCCAACAAAATTAACAACAAGAGACTATGTATTTTCAGCACGTTTATGATAAAAGCCTGGCACAGGCCAGCTATTTTCTCGGATGTCAGAAAGCCGGTGTGGCGATGGTGATCGATCCAAAAAGGGATGTCGACACTTATCTCAAAATAGCGGAACAGAATAGTATGAAGATCACGCATGTAGCGGAAACGCACATACACGCTGATTTCCTTTCCGGCGCAAGGGAGCTGGCTGCCCTTACCGGTGCACAGCTTTATTTATCGGATGAAGGCGGACCCGATTGGCAATATGAATTCCCCCATGTGGGATTGAAAGATGGCGACACCATTAACGTGGGTAATCTGATATTTCAAGTACTACATACTCCGGGACACACGCCAGAAAGCATCAGCTTCCTGTTAACCGATAAGCCAGCCAGCGATAAGCCTGTCATGTTGTTCACCGGTGATTTTGTTTTTGTGGGAGATGTTGGGCGTCCTGATCTCCTGGAAAAAGCCGCGGGCATGAAGGGAACGATGGATGCTGGCGCCAGACAAATGTTTAGGTCCATCAATAAATTCAGTGTCCTTCCGGATTACATTCAGGTCTGGCCGGGACACGGGGCAGGATCGGCGTGTGGAAAAGCTTTGGGTGCAGTGCCGAGCTCCACAGTGGGTTATGAAAAATTAAGGAACTGGGCATTGCAATATGGCACCGATGAGAAGGGATTTGTAAAATATTTACTGGAAGATCAACCCGAGCCTCCGAAGTATTTTGCGATGATGAAGAAACTGAACAAAGTGAATCGTCCCCTGCTTACGCAGGTGCCGAAACCCAATAAGCTCACGATCCAGGATATAAAGAAAGCCCTCGACAAGGGTGTCAAAGTGATTGACACCAGGGTGAAGGGAGCCTTCGCAAAAGGTTTCATTCCCGGTACCATCAACATCCAGGGCAACAATGCCTTCGGTACGTGGATGGGTTGGTTTCTTTCCTATGACGAACCATTTATCCTCATCGCCGAAGAATCAAAGCTGGACGATCTTATCCGCAAGCTGATGCGCATCGGGCTGGATAACATTTATGGTTATGTAGACGACGTAAAAGATTGGGAGAAGACCGGTGGCAAGCTTTCAACAAGCGAAGTGATCACAGCAGAACAACTTGAAAACATACTGAAGACAAACCACACGCAGATTGTGGACCTGCGGGGAGCAAGTGAATACAAGAGTGGTCACATCAGGAACACGGACAATATCTTCATTGGAACGCTGGAAAAACACCTTGACAAGATCAGAAAAGATCAGCAGGTTGTCATCCACTGCCAGGCGGGTGACCGATCGTCCATCGGATATTCCCTGTTGTACAAGCACGGATATAAGAACGTGAAGAACTACGAAGGAGGCATCGCCGAATGGGTTAATAAGGGTAATCCGGTTGTGACGGAAAACTAAGCGGATATATCATTACATCTTCACGATCTCCAACACTCCGAGATGATGGTTGATAATATCCATATCCCCTTCCGTCAGCTCAACATCCGCGGCTTTCGCGTTGGCGGTGGCCTGCTCGGCATTGCGGGCTCCGGCCAACGCGATGGTGATGCCTGGCATGTTGATGGTCCATCGAAGAACAAGCTGCGCTAGCGTGATATTCTTTTCATCCGCGAGCGGTTTTATGTTCCGAAGGAATTCATTCGTGCGCCGGATGTTTTCATTGTTGAAGAAATGAAGCGTTGCCCGGTGGTCCCCTTCCTGGAACACATAACCAGGACTCATCTTGCCCGTGAGGAGTCCGCGCTCAAGCGGGCTGTATGCAAGAATGGCTTTGTTTCCTGCAATACAATGCGGCACCACTTCCTTTTCAATATCACGCTTCACCATGCTGTAGGGAACCTGGTTGGAGATGATGGACAGATGTGTGTCCGCCTCCTTCATCTGTGCAACATTATAATTGCAGACACCGGCGTAGCGAACCTTTCCCTGCCCGATAAGTTTTTCAACAGCCTCCATGGATTCGCTGATTGGTGTTTTGGTGTCCGGCCAATGGATCTGGTATAAGTCAATATAGTCCGTTCGCAGCCGTCGCAGGCTGTCTTCGCATTCTTTGATGATGCTGTCAGGTCCGGCGTAGCGGTAGAGGTCAATATCTTCGCCCTGATTGTTCTTGCTCTTGAAAGCAAAATCGCCTTGAGGTTTTGAAAGGTCCCACCGCATTCCGTATTTTGTGAGGATCTGAACTTTATTCCGCGGGAGGTCTTTGATCGCTTCTCCGACAATGTCCTCACTGGTGCCCTGTCCATAAACTGGGGCCGTATCGATGGCCGTTACTCCCAGATCATACGACGCGCGCATGGCTTCAACCGCATCCTTTCTTTCCGTGCGCCCCCACATCCATCCCCCTGCGGCCCATGCGCCAAAAGTGATGACAGGCAATTCAAGATCCGAATCTCCGATTTTTCTGTATTTCATAAAAAACTGATTGATAAATTAGTGGGTTTCAACGTTTACAATTGATGCCCTAAAATAAGAACTTAAGTTAATAATCCGGACGGGGAAATAAAAAAAGTGTTGCTTTTTACAGCAACACTCTTTCATTGAGCCTGAAATATTCTAAGGATTTACATCCTGTCCATATACCACACCAGTTCCTTCTCCAGCTTTCGGAATTGATAAATACTGCTAATGATCTTTTGCAGGCGCATGAACGCCGTTTCGCTTTTTACCACATAGTCAAAAGCCTTGTGATGCATACAATCTACGGCCACCTCTATTTTATCCTGCGCTGACAGGATCACTACCGGAACAGCCTCGTTAATTAATTTGATCTTATCCAGCGTCTCGATCCCGTTCATGGAATTCTTGTCAACGCCGTCCAGCAGATAATCCAGGATGATGATATCCGGCCCATTGGATAAATTTGAAATGCACAGTTCTCCCGATACATATGTTTCAATGTTAAAATCGCCGTGCTCAAGGAATTCGATCTCCAGCGATTTCAGAAAAACCACATCGTCATCCACCAGAAAGAGCCTTATTTTATTCCCGTTTTTCATTCCACAGTAGTTTTAATATTTTCCAATTCACCCTCCAACTCACTGCATGCCTGCCCAAGAACATCGATGAGTTGCAAAACCATTTCCGGAATTTGTTCCATTTGCTCACCGGTACCGGCATACTCCTGAACTTGTTTTGCCATGCCCTCAAAATACGGGTCAATACCCACGATTGAAAATGAAGGGATCATCTTGTGTGCCGTTGCCCGCAACAATTTCCAATCCTTATCCAGCACGGCTTGTTTCATCGTACCGATCAGAGAGTCGGTTTGACCCAGAAACAGGGAGATCATTTCCATCATCAGCCTGGGATCGGATTTAGTGCGGCGTGTTAAATACTCGAGGTTCGTGCATTTTGCCCCTAATTTCTTAGGGTCTATTAATTCCTGATCCGCCATTTTCGTCAAAGATGGTTTTTTTAGAAAGTTAATGATTTTGTTGAACAGCAGGCGTTCATCGATAGGCTTTGCAATGTAATCGTTCATCCCTACGGATTTGCATTTCTCAAGATCCACAGTAGTGACGTCCGCCGTTAACGCAATGATCGGGATATCTAACTTCAACTTATTCCGGATATATTCCGTAGCTTCAAAACCGTTCATTTGAGGCATTTGAAGATCCATCAAAATAATGTCAAAGGGCTTTTTTCCAAGCAGCTCGACGGCAAGCTTGCCATTGGAGGTAATTTCGCATTCAAAACCGAAGTCATTCAATATCGTTCGCATCAGCAACTGGTTGAGGGCGATGTCTTCCACCACCAGTATTTTGATGTTCTTAACCTCAATATCCGGCTCCGCAATGGCCGTTTCCAGTTCAGCGTCACTTGTCGTCTTTTGGAAGTTAAGCCTGAAACTGAAGGAACATCCTTCATTCAATTTGCTTTCCACATGGATGCTTCCTCCCTGTGCCTCTACCAACTGCTTGACGATTGCCAGACCTAAGCCCGTGCCGCCATACAACCGCGATGTACCACTGGTGGCCTGTTGAAAGTTCTCAA
>JBBEBN010000398.1:0-10272 GCA_040882305.1 Cyclobacteriaceae bacterium | reverse complement strand
TTTCAGAGGAGCTTTCATACCCACTCCCAGCACCAGTCCAAAAAATACACGGTTTGCGCTGTTGTAGTACAGGTAATTCAAATCGCCGTCCGGTACTTTATCAAATTCTATCTGGTAAGGATATTTGGGTCCCCCCGCAGTGAAATAACCTTTACCCGACATCCAGTAACCTACTTCGGGACCGATGTTCACAAACCATTCGGAAGGAATGTCGGGACCCAACTGAAACTTATAGGCCTTGCGCAGCAAAAGCGTGCCATCGACAAATTTGTAGGTTGAGTGATTTTCCAAAAGAGGATCATCCAGCCTTCTGCTTTTTTGTGAAAAACCACCTTCAATTATTACACTGTAATTATTCTTTAAGGGAAAGCCCAGAAGCGCGCCTATGGTAAATCCTGTCGTGGGTTTTACTGAAAATGTATCTTTTTGATCCTTATCGCGAAAAGATGCCCAGTTAGCCGTACCTCCGGCCCGAAATCCCACACTGTATTTCTGCGCATGGGTTACATTTGCAAGAATAATCATGCAAATAATGGGCAAAAAGTTACGCCTTATGCTTCCGGACAAATGTAAAAAAGCCTGGGCAGTCACCTGATGTACGGGGTTAGATCAAAAAATATTGGTAAATTAAGGGTTAAATCTGATTGATACCTGAAAAACTGGATGAGACTGGAAAAATACTCTTTTATTACCGGAATTTCTTCTTTAATGAGACGTAAACGATGGTTCATTTTCCTGCTTCTTTTCGCCTCATCCTTCGCCAAAGCTCAGGACCAGACTAATTTTACCCATTTTTATTTAAATCCTTACCTGATCAACCCCTCCTACGCGGGCATCGACGGTCAATCTTCCCTCTCCATAATATATAGAAAGCAGTGGATGACCATTGATGGAGCCCCGACCATTGCAAACTTCACCCTTCAGTCACCGCTTAGCCCAAGGTTGAGTTTTGCGATAAGCCTTACCAATGACTCGAAGGGGTTGCTGAATAATTCTTCTGCGCTCCTGACCTTCGGCTACAACATTCCCCTCGCGGAAAAAGCTTTCGTCCGTTTCGGAATTTCCGGAGGCGGAACCTGGAACACCGTTGACATGAGTAAGCTGGAGGCGTTGAGCGGTGACCCCGCGCTGGGAAATATCCTTGAAAGCAACGCTGCCCTTACTGGAAATGCGGGAATTTCCTTCCATATAAATACTTTTCAGCTCGGCGCCTCGATGCCCACCATGTTCGCCCCTTCTTACATCAGCGCGGATGCCTTCAACATTACAGAAATTGAGCCCTTTCAATCCATCGTTGTGAACGCCAGCAACCGGTTCTATTTCGCTGACGATAAACATGTCTTTGAACCCTATGCCCTTTACAGGATGAACGCAGATCTCCCCCCGCAATTCGAGTTCGCCGGCGTGCTGCATCTCAACCATGTCATCTGGCTGGGAGGATCTTATAAACAGGACTTTGGTATCTCCGCGCTCGCCGGTATTAAATTAAAAAACAGGCTGGCCATCGGGGCATCCTACAGCCTTCAAAACAGCGGGGTCAATGAACTGAACAGTCCGAGTTTTGAAGTAAGCCTTAACGCCCTGCTGGGAAAACGCAAAGAAGACGCGCCGTTGTATTCCTTTGTGAATACAGTAAAAGAAAAAGAGAAAAAGCCCCTGCGTAAATCTGCCAGTGAGCTGATCGCCGAAAAACGAAAACTGGAGGAAGAGGCCCGCAAGAAGCAGCAGGAAGAGTTGGCAAAACAGAAGAAGGCGGAAGAAGAAGCGAAAAAGAAAGCTGACGAAGAACTTGCCCGCCAGCGACGCGAAGAGGCCGAGCGCACGGCAAGAGAGGCAGAAGAGCTTGCTAGAAGAACGCCCCCTCCTCCTGTGGATACCCCCAGGGTTGAACAACCGGTGGTCGTAACACCTCCTGTTGTCGAAGGTCGCCATGAAACCCACAAACGCGGCACGCACGCGAACGAATTGCAGCCAGGCGACTTCGTCATCGTCGGCGCCTTCAGTTCCCAGGCCAACGCGCAACGGTATTCCCTCGGACTACAACAACTCGGATATCGGGCAAATAACGGTCATTTGACAAGTAAAAACCTCTGGTACGTTTACATATTTCAGTCAAGTGATATTAATCAGGCAAGGATCGAACGCGATAAACACCGGAAGTTGAGAATGTTTAAAGATGCCTGGTTACTAACCATAGAAGAATGACAAAGACGGTAGATCCGGCATACCTGCGCGTTGACGTAAAATTATTAAACATGAAGCCCCTTTTCATTTTAGCAATTATCATCGGACTGCCAGGGAGTATATTGGCACAAGCACCTGTCATCCAAAATATTGAGCCGCTCAATGCGGCGCCGAATGACACCATTGTCATCACGGGCAGTGGTTTCAACAGCACGCCGGCCAACCTGGACGTGTGGTTCGGAGCCGTCAAGGCAACGGTCATTTCATCTTCTGATTTCGCCGTGGAAGTCAGGGTGCCCCCGCAGGCGCGTCTGACCAACGTTGAATTAGTTAACCGCGTCACCGGTCTGTCAGCGAAGTCCAACCTGAAGTTCATGCCTTCGCTGCGAACGGAAGCCTTCAACACGACGAAGTTCGCGCCCGTCGTCGCTTTTACCGCGCCGGAGGAATTATGGGATCTTTGTACCTGCGATCTGAATGTCGACGGCAAACCGGATATTGCGGCGACAAAATTTACCAGCGCCTCCTCGAGCTTCAGCACTTCCACTGACATCATGGTGCTGCAAAACAACAGCACGCCCGGGAACCTCACGGTAGCCTCCTTCCAGAAACTCGATAAGACGAACCTTCCCGTGCTGAACCTCACCTTCGGCACTGACCATGTGGTTTGCGGAGACCTGCAGGGCGACGGTTACCCTGAGCTCGTGGTAAGTCGCGCCGGCCCCACCCGTAACAGCATTCATATATTCCGTAACACTACAGTAGGCACTGCGTTGAATTTCGCATTGGCCCCTCAGCTTTTGCTGGATGTCGGCCACTTCGCCACGCGCTTGTCGCTGCGCGATCTGAACCGCGATGGTAAACCGGAAATCATTGTCACCAACTCGTTTAATGATTTCCTGTACATTTTCATCAACCAAAGTGCAGCCGGAACGCTCTCCTTTAATCCGACACCTGTTAAACTCTCCATAAAAATTAACGCGGGAGATGTGCTCACCACCTATGAAACACAGGTGCAGGATTTCAACGGCGATGGCCTTCCCGACCTGGTCATCAACCAGTTCCAGACAAGCGATCTTTATTTATTGAGAAACCAAAGTACGGGAACCATCAGCTTTGCCGCGCCTCAAAAAATTTCTATGCCGGGAGGACTCAACCGTTTGAACTCCGCTGATTTTAATAACGATGGAAAACTTGATCTCGTCATTACCAGTACGCTCAACAATCAGCTGGATGTACTGTTGAATCAGACAGCGGATGACGCCACCTCATTTACCTTCGCGCCCTCTATCTCCATGATCACCTCCACCGGACCATGGGGCGTTGACGTAAGCGACATTGACGGCGATGGAGATCCTGATATTACCATTGCAAACAGGAACCAGAATGCTATCAACGTCTTTCTGCACAGCGGGAATTTTACGACCCCCACTTTTGCCAAAGCCGATGTACCCACAACGTTGCCCACACGAAATATCAGGGCCGGAGATCTGGACGGCGACGGAAAACCTGATCTTGCATTTACTCAATTCAATAACGCCACCTCCACCACTCAGGTGGGTATCCTGCGGAGCATCGCCTGTCATAAACCTCAAATAAGAAATAAACTTCCCCTGGTGATCTGCAACGGACAAACCATTCGGCTCACCACTGCGGCGGCGCGAAACGTCACCTTCGCATGGACAAAAGACGGGCTGCCCACCGGAGGAGACACACCCTACCTCAATATCACAACGCCAGGCACGTACCAGGTTACCACCATCGGCGAAAGCGGTCTTTGCACCGTTGCATCCGATCCGGTAGCGGTGGCTTCAGATGCGGCAAATGCGCCAGCCACACCTACCATCACTGCGAACACCCCGCTTTGTATTGGCGCAGCACTGAATCTGCAGACCGAAACGGTTGCCAGCGCGACTTACATCTGGAACGGACCAAATGATTTTACTTCGGCAGTGGAAGATCCCTCGATCGCTTCTGTCACAGATGCGCATGCCGGTATTTATTCGCTGCAGGTGCAAGTGGGACTATGTAAAAGCGAGATCGTCACAAAGCGGGTTGATGTTGCCAGCATGGCAAGCTTCACGATCACATCTAATAACACGACGAATACCGTGTGCGATGGAAGCGCCGTAACATTAACGGTGAACAACCAGGCAGATCATACTTACCAGTGGACCTTGAATGGCGCGGACATCGCAGGACAAACCTCGACTTCACTCAGCGCAAGCCAGGAAGGCGTTTATACCGCAAGAGTCACCAATACCACGCTGAGTTGTGATACGGAAACAGACGCGGTAATGGTGACAGTACTGCAACCGCCCATAGCAGAGTTTACTTCTGATGCCCCCGGGTGTACAGAGGAGGATGTGGTCTTTACAAATCAGTCAACAGCTGATGCAAGAGCAACTGTCGTGCATAGCTGGAATTTCGGAGATGGATTTAATTCGTCGGCCGAGAGCCCCACCCACGCCTACACTACCGCCCAGAGTTTTAATGCAACCCTTACCGTAACATATCAGGGTGTGGCGGGATGTTCGGATAACGTCATCAAGCCGATCAATATCGTAAGCGCTGTTCAGCCCGCCATTACCGGAACCGCAGCCAGCAGCTGCCCCGATGAGGAAGTAACCCTCTCGATCGCGGGAACTTTTGCGTCCATCCTTTGGAGTAATTCAGCCACGGGAAGTTCCATCGATGTTCTCCCCGGCACCTGGTCGGTCAACACCGTGGATGCCAACGGCTGCGCAGGGACGGACGAGATCACCATTACGGAAAAAATAGCGCCGACCCTCACCGCCTCCGCCGATCCCGAAACAATCGCCGCGGGCGCAACGGCCCAGCTGAATGCATCAGGCGCAGACACCTATTCCTGGTTACCACCGGAGACACTGGACAACCCGGCCATTGCGACACCGGTGGCATCGCCTTCGACAACGACTACCTATACCGTGGTGGGAACCAACGCCGATGGTTGCGATGATTCTGTTCAGGTGGTCGTCACCGTCGCCGGCGTGGCAACCTTCCCCGTTGCCTTCTCACCAAACGGGGATGGCCAGAACGATATCTGGGATGTTCGGGCGGAAACCAACCCGGACTGCATATTGAGCATATTTGACGGCAGGGGTATGAGGATATTTGAAAAAGGAGGAGAGAACTGGGATGGTACGTACAAGGGTCAGGCAGTACCTGCGGGCACTTATTATTTTGTTTACGGTTGCCCGGACCAGGAGCCCCTGACGGGTAACGTTCTGGTATTTAAATGAGCCCTGTTACCGTCTAAATAAGCTTTTTTTTCGCCTGTTTACCTATTGGTGATCAGGTGGATTTATACCTGATATTACCTGAAGTGTGACCTTATGATACATTGTTTGTTTGAGAAACAAAGCGGTTTCACCCCTAAGATCGCCTTGTTCCTGATTTTCTTCTTGTGCGCATTTACAGCCCGTTCCCAGACTGTCGATTGTAGTAACAGCGCAAACTGCGGTGATCCTTACTGCCAGTTTGCAGCCAATATTGAAAAAGGCTGCAACTGCTTTGACAATATTGACAACGATGGTGATGGAAACGCCGACAAGGCGGATTCAAATTGCGCAACGTATTATGGGTTGATCTTCGTCGGCGAGGACGCCGATTGCAGCATAGTTCCTCCGGGCGCCAATACCCCTTTTGATCTGGTAAATGCTCCCATAACCTCAGATCAGAACACGGCGGACACGCAGTCAAAAATTTCTGTGGGTGATGTGGATGGAGATGGCATACCGGACGCAGTCGTTACTTCAAAATGGAATTCAGAGATCCGTGTCGTGGCCACTGCCGATGGTCAGGCGGACGGAACAGCACCTGGTGACGTCAAATCAGATTTCAAAACCACCGGTTCGGGAGCCTCGATCTTTTCCGGAACTGGCGGATGCAAGCCCAAGAATTTACTGTTTGAGCATGAAAACCTGATTGCAGATATTGACGGAAATGGCAAGGCGGAAATATTTGCCGTCGTGAGCAACAGAAGTGGTAACCCGGATTCCCCGCCGACATGTTTTTTCCTTGTCGGATTTCGGTACGAGGAAGATAATTTAGTACCCTTATACAATGCCATTGAGATCGGTACCGACCGTCCCGGTACTTTTGGAATCGCCGACATGGACGGTGACGGGAAAGCTGAAATCTATTTGCGCGACCGCATTTATGCCGCAGAAACCGGGGCATTGCTCGCCACTGGTAATGGCAACTGGGACCTGGATATAACTTCCGGCCCCGTGGCTGTAGACGTAACAGGTGACGACAGAATGGAACTGGTATGCGGCACAAAGATCTACAGCATACCCGACCTGAGCAACCGCAATCCCGGCTCCCCTGCCAACCTTACGCTGGTGGCAGATATGAACACGATCGACCCTACCGTGCAGGCGTTCGTAAAATTGGCCATCGACCCCGTCGAATACGGTACGGATACACACAGCATGTGTTCCGTTGCGGATATAGACCGCGACGGCAACATGGATGTGGTGATCTCCGGCGCTTTAAATTCGGTGTCAGGACCGACTACGGTTTTCTACTGGAACGTTGCTAACGGAACGGTTTCATATTATGTGGTCACGGACCCGCTATACGTAAACGGGTGGCCCTGGGGTACCGGGCGTGTGAATTTAGGCGATGCCAACGGCGATGGAGAAACCGACCTCACTTTTATTGCTGGCTCTTACCTTCATTGTCTTACGACCGATGCAGGAGGAAACCTCATACCGCTCTGGCCCATTCCCAGAACGATCAATGACACGCGCTCAGGCGTGTTAACGGTCAGCATTTACGACTTCAACAACGATGGTGACCCGGAGGTAGTATACCGCGATTCCCAGGAATTAGCAGTGATCGACGGCGCCACGGGTCAGACGAAACTCTGGTCCGCGGTTTGTCAGTCACACACCTATACAGAGGGGCCCGTCATCGCTGATGTGAACGGCGACGGGGGAACTGACATCTGTGTTCCCTGTAACACAAATAATTCCTTCAACATCAACGCCGGTATACAGCAACAGGCTCTCGGCCAGTTCCGGCTGTATTATTCCAGCGGAAATGAATGGCTTCCCACCCGGAAAGTGTGGAACCAGCCCGGATATTTTGTCGTGAACATCAACGATGACCTCACCTTGCCTTTTCCGCAACTTGATCAGAACCTGATCTTCGGTACCGGCGACTGTCTCAATGGTTTGCCGGGCCCGCAGATGCCTATGAACGTGTTCCTCAACCAGGTTCCGTTCCTGGCCGCAAACGGATGTCCCGTTTACCCTGCTCCCGACCTTTCCTTTATCGGGGATAATCCGGATGATCCCGGTGTGGATTCAAACGGCGATGGCGTGTATAGCCCTACCGTTGAAGTGGTCCCTCCCATTTGCGGCGACCTGGGCATCAGCGTGCGGTTTAACATCGTCAACAGCGGCGACCTTCCTATTACGGGCAATATTCCAGTAAGCTTTTTTATCGGAGATCCGACTGATCCATCGATTACTTCCGATTCCCTTCTGCTCTCGACCACGCTTCCCATCGTGAACCTTCAGGTCGACAGCACCTTCACTTCCGCCTTTATAACGTTCAATGGTTCGGGAAGCGCTTTCAGGTTATACATTGTTTTAAACAACGACGGAACCATACTTCCCATTGATCCGACAGCGTCTGTCACCAATGAGTGCCGGATCGACAATAACATTTACAGCGCGTTCATTCTACCGGATCCTTTCACTACCGAGATCGAAAAGATCGCCGACAACTTTAAATGTGTCAACAGCGCCCCTGATAACGGTGAGCTGAGAGTAAGAATCTATAAGGCGGGAGTTGAAGTTACCGATTACAGCCAGTACGGATTTCAATGGTATACGGGTACCGCTGCGAGCTACTCACCTATCGCAGGTGCAACAAACTATAACATCACCGGTCTCGCAGAGGGCGATTATACGGCCATTGTCACCAACCTTGCAAAGGGGTGCGTGGGTATACCTGTGGATACCACGGTGCTGCGGCTCGGTGTTGATCCGGATGTGGTCATCAATGTGGTATCGCATCAGACAGTATGTGCTCCCCCCAACGGAGAACTTCAGGCAGTGATCACAGGGGGCAACCTTGGATTTACTTTCGAGTGGTTTGATATCGCCCTGAACCCTTTGGGCGTCACCGGCCCGACAGCCAACAACCTTGTGGCTGGTAACTATCTCGTGCGGGTGTCAAAAGACGGATGTACGAAGAATTCACTTCCACAAACCGTGGACGGCCCCGTTGTTCCCGATGCGCAGGCTTCCACTTTACAGCATGTGGAAGATTGTTTGAATCCCAACAGCGGTTCCGTAACCGCAACCGCCCTGTTCAACGGGGTGGCACAGGATCCGGCCAATTATACATTCGAATGGTATTTCTACGATAACGCCACGTCTACACGTGGAAGTATCCTTCCGGGCGCACACGGCACGGGTGAAACGCGGACAGCGCTTCCCGTGGGCTTTTATCAGGTCGTGGTGACGGACAATGCTACCCAGTGCGCTGCCGTGCAGGCTCCTGTCACGCAGATCACGAGCGCGACGATCATCCCCACGGCGGTCATCACTGAACTAACACCCCAGACCTCCTGCGATCCTTTGAATCCCAATGGAAGGTTACAGGCCTCGGTCGATGTTGGCGGCGTGATCCAGGACCCTTCAACCTTTACGTTTGAATGGTTCGAGGGTGACAATACAATTACCGTACACCCCGACGTGTCCGGTGTCAATGGAAGCATTGCCGAATCCGTGAAAGGAGGCGGTCTCTTTTACACCGTCCGCGTCACTACCGGCAACAACTGTTCTGACACGGAGAAACTCATCATCACGGAAAATCTTCAGGTTCCCATCGCAACGCTGACGCCTACGGACAACGGTATTTGCGATCCTGCGCTCGCCACTTCAGCGTATAACGGTACCGTGAGCGCTTCCGTCACCTTTGACGGTGTGGCCGTAGCCGACTTTACAAATTATCAGATCACCTGGCACAACGGAAGCCTTGTCACTGACCCCGTCATTGCCGGGGAAACCACTCCCCTGCTGGATGAACGCAATGGTGGCTTCTATACCATTGTCGTGGAAAGAACGGACCTGAGCTGTACGTCCGTGCCGGTGACGGCGGAGGTGTTGAATAATATCGTCTTACCCACTATTGAAACTGATTCGATTCCATCGACCAATTGTGCAGGAGGAGCGCCCAACGGAGGCGTTACTGTAACTTCTATCGTTCCCGCGGACACTTACTCTTATCGGTGGTTTGATCCAACGAACACCCTGATCGCAGGGGCGACAACCGCCTCGATCACCGGGCGTCAGGGAGGAGCGGGCCAGAATTTTACTGTGGAAGTAACACTCGGCAGTACGGGGTGCAGGAATTCTTTTGCAACCGCCGTTCCGGATAATAAACTTAACCCTGTCCTGAGTCTTACGCCTTCTGACAACTCCATATGCGACGGCGCCCTCGGATTCAACGGCGCTATTACGAGCACATTTACCGATACGAACGCACTCGGCGGTCACACATATAATTACGCCTGGTCTACTGGCAGCGACATGACCAATCCGATCGCCGGACAAACCGGAGCATCGATAACGCAAAGAAATGGCGGATTCTATACCGCTATCATCACGAACACAACGTTGAATTGTACGTCTTCACCTGTTACGACGGAAATCCTTAATGACCAGATCCTTCCTGCCATCAGCGCGATTCCTACACCCTCCACCAACTGTCCCGGTGGCGCTGATAACGGAGCGGTCACTGCATCTGTGACGAATGGCCTGGCAGGACAGACTTTTACTTTCCAGTGGTCAAAAGGAAATTTAGTAACAGACCCTGATGTATCTGCCGCAAATGGCGGAAACACTGCCACGATCATTAATCAACAGGGGAATCAGAATTACATCGTCCTCGTAAGAAACAATCAAACAGGTTGCGAGAATACTTTCATCCAGGCGATCGCCGACAACAGCGTGGTTCCTCTGCTGACCCTGCTTACAACCGATAACTCCATTTGTGATCCCCTGCTCGGATACAATGGTACGGTCTTCCAGGATGCGATTACCG
>JBBEBN010000397.1:0-10312 GCA_040882305.1 Cyclobacteriaceae bacterium | reverse complement strand
CCCTTTTAAACGGTTTACTTCTGAAATATTTTTGCCGTTAAGCGTGGTGTCCGCTCCATACCTTGCCACAACGGCATAGGAATAATCCCTCAATTTTTTCGCCTTCAGCGTTTTTAACATTTCCGCTTTTATTTTTTTTCTTGTGGCGGCGTCCTTCAACCTGGAATCGAGCGAATCAGCACCGCCGGAAAAAACCCAGGTGGGAAGCAGTGTGTTCAACGTGGTGCTGGTGGCGATATAGGGATACTGATCGACACTCACATCGATGCCCTCGCTTCTTGCGCGATCAACCTGTTCAAGGGTCTGAATGGATCTCCCCCAGTTCGGCTTGAAGGTCACCTTAAAATGCGAGATCTCAACGGGTATGTGCGCCTGCCGCCCAATGTTGATGGCTTCTTCAATTGCCTCGGTTACCTGATCGCCTTCACTCCTGATATGTGATGCATACACACCATTGTATTTCGCGGCAGCTTGAGCCAGGCCGGTCACCTCTGCCGTTTTGGAATACGTGCCGGGAACGTATATGAGCCCCGTTGAAAAACCCACCGCTCCTGATTTCATGGCCTGTTCAACAAGCGTTTCCATCTGATCTTGTTCCTCCGCAGTGGGGTCGCGCTGCGCGTCGCCCATCACGGCGCGGCGGAGATTATTGTGACCGATCAGGGTAGCAACGTTAATGGAAGTTTTCACACTGTCAAGCTGAAAAAAATAGCGTGCTATATCAGTATGGGAGGATCCGCAATTTCCAGTTACGACAGAAGTGACGCCGTCAAAAATAAAATTGTCGGCAGTGGGAACAGTCAGATCATTTTTTTCGATGTGGGTATGGACGTCGATAAAACCGGGCGCAATGGTAAGTCCCCGTACGTCGATGATGGTATCCGCTTCACCATGAGGGAATTTTCCAATGGCAACAATTTTTCCGCCTCTGACGGCGACATCCCCATAAAACCATCCGTTTCCAGTACCATCGATGATCTTGCCACCCGTTAAGACCAGGTCATACTGCTGCGCAAAAGAATTAATGGAAAGAAACGAGAAAAGAAAATACGCGCACCGCATACTGGTTTGATTAAAGAGATTACTAATATACAAATATAGTCCCTGCTACTGGTATGGATGGTTTAAATGCAGGTGCAAATGAAGGTGAAATTCAGGTTAAGCCATCTGCTGAATAATGTATCGTACACGAACCTGGAAGCCTGCTTCTTAACCCGGGATTTTAACCTCAATTTAGACCTGTCCTTTAACCGGGCTCTAAACCTGAATATCAACCAGTATCTAAATCGAAACGCTGTCAAAAAGAACTATGTCGCCATTCGCTCCACGAAATGGAGATGACTCATCACCGCTCTGATCTCTCCGTATGAGAATCCCTCTCCCAATCTCATTTTCACCGGTTGAATGGATACCGCCTTAATTTCCCGAATGGTCTTAAGGATGTGCTCAACTTTTTCCTCTTCCATACATTGGTGAATGTCGAGGTCTCCTGATTTGATCAGTTGTGACATATGGGTTTCTATCGTGCCCAGCGCAAGACCGCGTCTCGTCGCCACGTCGCCTGGTGCGAGCCCTGATTTCAGCAAAGACAATGTTTCTCTCAGACTGCTTCCCTTTTCAGCTTTTATGTTAACATCACTATCCTTCGTCACGGTGATCTCAACTGGAGTGGGATTGAAGACCACTTCCCCATACTGCACCTTTTGAATGGAATTGATCTTTCGGACAACGCCATTCCTAAGCTGCCGGACATATTTAAGATACTTTTTGACTTTCTTTACACCTTTCAGAGCAGTCATATGCCTTTCCAGGAATCCAAGCACCGGCTCATCCAGGGCTTTTGAAAAATATTCAATGGCCTTCTTGACCCTTTCCTGTAGTTTCTCCTCCTGCCCTGAATCCAGCAAAGATTTCATTTGCTCCTGAAACTTTAAAGCAACTTTCTGCACTTCCTCCATGTGATCCAGCATGGCGCGAGTATTGCGAGTTGTGCCTGCAGGATCCGGAATTTGTTTCCCCTCAAGATGATGAAGGTAATCGATCAAAGACACCTTTAGTTTCTCAAAGTCAAAGGTTCGCGCCATCTGTAAATGCTGAAACTCCCGTTTCCCTCTTTCCAGGAGCCGTACCAACTCATCATCAGCGGCTTCTCTTCTTGCAAAATCGATGACAAGCGGGTCAGTGGAAATGCTGGAAGGCAGAATGCGAGAGCGCAACACCAGTCCCTCCAGGGAAGTACAACGGCTCAGTGCAACGTAAACCTGACCAGGAGCAAAGGAATCGCCAGCATCGATGATGGCGTGTTGAAAAGTGAGTCCCTGACTCTTATGAATGGTAATGGCCCATGCGAGCCGCACGGGATACTGTGTAAACGATCCGAGCTTCTCCTCGTCTATCTGCTCCTGTTCCTGGTTGTAGGAGTACCGGATGTTGTTCCACGTTTCTTTTTCCAACAGCAATTCATCTTCCGCCCCGTCAAGAACTACATGGATACCTTCCTTGTCTATTTTTTTTACCGTGGCAATTTTTCCGTTGTAATATCTTCGCTCTTCACTCTTATCGTTTCGGATAAACATGACTTGCGCACCTTCCTTCAGTTGTAGCACCACGTCGGTAGGCAATGTTTTCTCCGGAAAATCACCCTCCACCTGCCCTTTGAATTCAAAGCTCTCCCCGTTCAGCCTATTCAGCTCATCTGCATTGATCTTATCGGCTTTGTGATTATGCGTTGTAAGTGTAATGTACTTTTTCCCCTCCTGCGGCTGGACTTTTCCCCGGTCATTCAATATCCTCAGGTCCCCAGCCGTCACTTCATTGTTGCGGATACAGTTGAGGATGTCAATGAAACTTTGCTGGCTCTGTCGGTAGATCTTTTTTAATTCAATATAAACGGGAGGCGCCTGTTCAACCGCTTTGGAGTGAAAAAAGAAAGGGCTGGAATAATATTCCCGCAGCAGCGACCATTGACTGTCAGGCATTACAGGAGGCAATTGAAACAAATCCCCTATGTACAGAACCTGCACACCCCCGAAAGGTGTGTGCGGAGCCTTGCGAAAATAACGAAGGATCGCATCGGCGGCATCGAGCATGTCACAGCGGACCATGCTCACTTCATCGATGATCAGCAGGTCCAGATCGCGAAACAATTCGCGTTTTTCTTCGCTGATGCGGATGTTCTTGAATAAGGTATACTGGTCGGTAATGCCTGCGGAGGTGAATCTTTTCGTGACGGGAAGGAACGGTCCGAGGGGTAACTGGAAAAAGGAATGCATCGTCACGCCCCCTGCATTGATGGCAGCCACTCCTGTTGGCGCGACAACCACGGATTTCTTGCGTGTATTTTCCTTGATATACTTTAGAAAGGTAGTTTTACCAGTGCCCGCCTTACCGGTAAGGAAAATATGCCTACATGTGTTGTTCACGAAGTCGGCGGCTGTACTAAAGAGAGGGTTGTCGTGCATAGCCATGTTCAATTTACGACACCATGAGGTAAAATTAAAGCTTTATCCTCTCTCAATATCACGGGTTCAAAACGCAGGTTGAAATCCAGGTCTGAATGCAGGTAGAAAGACAAGTTAACCCTGTCTCTGATCCTGTCTTCTTACCTGCCTTTAAACCGGTCTTTAAATCTTAGAAAGCCCTTCCGGGGAAATACGCGACCTCGCCCAATTCCTCTTCAATGCGGATGAGTTGGTTGTATTTCGCCATCCGGTCGGAGCGTGAAGCAGACCCGGTTTTGATCTGTCCGGTGTTCAGGGCCACGGCAAGATCAGCGATGGTGCTGTCTTCCGTTTCTCCGGAGCGGTGAGACATCACGCTCTTATAGGCATTGCGTTTGGCCAGGTTCACGGCATTGATGGTTTCGGTCAGCGACCCGATCTGGTTCACTTTTATGAGGATAGAATTGGCGACACCCTGATTGATACCGTCCTGCAGACGGGTAACATTGGTCACAAACAGATCATCACCCACCAGTTGTACTTTTGACCCGATCTTATCGGTGAGGCCTTTCCATCCCGCCCAGTCGTCTTCCGCCATACCATCTTCGATGGAGATGATCGGATATTTCTTAGCCCACGATGCCCAGTAGTCCACCATTTCTGCTGAGCTCAGCTTTCTGCCATCTGACTTCTTAAAGATGTACGAATTGCTCTTTGCATCATAGAACTCGGAGCTCGCGGGGTCCATTGCAATGAAGACATCCTCGCCGGGTTTAAAGCCCGCTTTTTCAATGGCTATTAATACCACCTCAATTGCCTCTTCGTTTGAGGCGATATTCGGGGCAAAACCACCCTCATCCCCCACGTTGGTAGACAACCCTTTATCGTGCAGCACTTTTTTCAGGTTGTGAAAGATCTCCGTTCCCATGCGCACGGATTCTGAAAAAGTATCGGCCTTGACGGGCATTACCATAAACTCCTGAAAGTCGATCTTGTTATCTGCGTGGCTGCCACCATTGAGGATATTCATCATGGGCACGGGAAGGGTGTTGGCATTCACACCGCCGATATACCTGTAAAGTGAAAGGCCCGACTCCATTGCTCCTGCCTTTGCAACGGCCAGTGACGTACCCAGGATGGCGTTTGCACCCAGGCTTCCTTTGTTGGCGGTGCCATCGAGTTCGATCATGATCTTGTCGATGAGGTTCTGGTCATAAACCGAGAAGCCCACGATCTCTTCTGCGATCTTTGAGTTGACATTCTCTACAGCCCGCTGAACTCCCTTTCCTAAAAATTTCTTCTTGTCGCCATCGCGAAGTTCTACTGCCTCATGCGTTCCTGTGGATGCTCCGGAAGGAACAGCGGCACGGCCAAAGGCCCCGCTTTCTGTAAATACATCCACCTCTACTGTTGGATTGCCCCGACTATCCAGGATCTGACGGGCGTGAATACGTTCGATTAGACTCATTGCTATTTGTTTTTAATGTGACTTTGTTTTCCATCGGTTCAGATACATGGGGGCACGTGCGACGGGCGGTATGGACGCATGATTATGCGTTCCCTGCGATGCTTCCGCGCATGCTTCCCAAGAATTGCGCTTACTTCCCTTTCATCATTGAAACAAACTCATCAAAAAGATAATTTGAATCATGCGGACCCGGAGACGCTTCGGGGTGATACTGAACAGAGAAGGCTTTTTTATGCTTCAGGCGTATGCCCATGATCGTGTTGTCGTTGAGGTGAAGGTGTGTCACTTCCACCTCCGCATTTTTTTCAATGTCTTTTTCATTGACCGCGAAGCCGTGGTTCTGGGAGGTCATTTCTCCTTTTCCCGAAAGGAGGTTCTTCACGGGGTGGTTTAGTCCGCGGTGTCCATGGTGCATCTTGTAGGTTGACAGGCCACAGGAAAGGGCGAGCAACTGGTGTCCGAGACAAATGCCGAAAACAGGTTTGTCGGACGAAACGGCATCTTTCACGGTCTTGATAGCGTAGTCCATCACCGCTGGGTCTCCAGGCCCGTTGGATATGAAATATCCATCCGGATTCCAGGCAGCCATTTCATGGTGGGGCGTTTTGGCCGGGAAAACTTTGATATAGCATCCGCGTGCGGCGAGGTTTCTGAGAATGTTATTTTTTATGCCGAGGTCCAGTGCCGCCACCTTGAACCTGGCATTCGGATCCCCAATGAAATACGCCTCACGGGTGCTGACCACGGAGGCGAGTTCCAGCCCATTCATAGATGGAACTTTCTTTATTTCCTCCTTCATTTGATCGGGCGTCAGCGTTGAGGAGATCAAAGCATTCATCGCGCCTTTGTTCCGGATGTAACGCACCAGCATGCGCGTATCTACGTCCGAGATCCCTGCCACCTGATTCCGTTCAAGGAATTGCTGAAGGCTTTCCTTTGCCTCTTTCCGGCTGTATTGTTCTGCAAAATCATTTACCACCACCCCGGCAATTTTCGTCGCTTCCGATTCCTGTTCCTGGTCCAGCGCCCCGTAATTTCCAATATGGGCTGTTGTATTCACGATGATCTGCCCATAATAGGAGGGGTCGGTATAGATCTCCTGATAGCCTGTCATCCCCGTGTTAAAGCAGATTTCTCCACCGGAGGTACCAATTTTACCAATGGCGGTCCCTTCTACCAGCAAACCATCTTCTAACAGGAGATAAGCTTTTTGCATATTCAAGAGCGATTTTGAGTTTCTAAGTAAAATAAGCGGGAACATCCGTTTTTACCAAACGTTGTGCCTGCGCGCGCGCAAAGTTACCTTTCAGCAGAGAACCGGCAACGATTGAACAAAAAAAAAGGATTGAACATGAATTCAATCCCTTTTTGATGTTATGTGTTTGGACCACTATTTTTTGCCTTTTTTCGGTTTTGCGGCGGGCTTCTTCTTTTCAGCAGCTGGCTTTTCGGCTTTCGGTGCCGTTTTGGTTTTCTTTTCAGCTGTTGCTTCTGCCGCAGGAGCTTCCGTCTCCGTCGTCTCAGCACCTTCTTCTTTCTTCGTTTTGCGTCCCCTGCGGGTTCTTGTTTTCTTCGCGGCGCTTTCTTTTGTATACAGCGTGTTAAAGTCCACCAGTTCAATAAAGCACATTTCCGCATTATCACCAAGGCGCGTCTCCGCTAACTTAATGATCCGGGTGTATCCCCCTGGCCTGTCGGCGATTTTTGACGCTACTTCTCCAAACAGGGTCTGGACAGACTCCTTATTCTGGAGATACGAAAAGGCCGTTCTCCGGGAATGCGTCGTATCATCCTTTGATTTGGTCAGCAACGGTTCAACATATTTTCGGAGGGCTTTGGCTTTTGCTACCGTCGTGGAAATTCTCTTATTGATGATAAGGGAAGATGCCAGGTTGGAGAGCAGTGCCTGCCTGTGGGCTGATTTCCTGCCTAAATGATTTATCTTCTTACCGTGTCTCATTTGTTTTCTTAATCTTCGTCCAGTTTATACTTTGCCAGGTCCATACCAAAGGTAAGGTTCTTTTCAGCCACAAGTTGTTCCAGTTCGGCCAGTGATTTCTTTCCAAAATTTCTGAACTTCATCATGTCAGAGATCTCAAGCTCAACGAGGTCACCCAGCGTTTTTACATCGGCAGCCTTGAGGCAGTTGTAGGCCCGTACGGACAGATCCAGGTCGTGCAGGGGAGTCTTCAGCAGCTTGCGCATGTGGAGCATTTCCTCGTCAACCTGTTCGATCTCGGATTCTTTTCCGGTTTCAAGCTCAATGGATTTATCGGAGAATAATCTGAAGTGCTGGATCAGAATGTGGGCTGCGCCTTCCAATGCTTTTTCAGGATGAATGGATCCGTCAGTTTCGATGTCGACTACCAGTTTCTCATAGTCGGTCTTTTGCTCCACGCGGGTGTTTTCAACGCTGTACTTCACATTCTTCACGGGAGTGAAGATGGCATCGATGGGAATAAATCCGAAGACCTGTTCAGCAGGTTTATTTTCCTCGGCGGGCAGATATCCGCGGCCTTTTTCAAGGGTAAGTTCAATTTCGATGTGCGCGGATTCATCCAGGTTACAGATGACGTGATCCGGGTTAAGGATCTCAAAGGCGGAAGTAAAGCGGGTGATGTCGCCTGCTTTAAACTGCTTCTGCTTCTTGATGGAAACAGTGATCTTGCTTTCAAATGAATCGGCAATTTTCCGGAACCTCACCATTTTCAGGTTAAGGATGATCTCGGCGACGTCTTCAACGACTCCCTCAATAGTGGAGAATTCATGAAGCACACCGGGGACCTTAATTCCGGTGATCGCATAACCCTCCAGCGACGAAAGAAGAATCCGTCTAAGAGCATTACCGATGGTAACTCCGTATCCTTTTTCCAGCGGTTTGAACGTGAAAAGTCCATGAAAATCATCAGACTTTTCCATTACTACCTTCTCTGGCATTTGAAATGCTAATATTGACATAATGATGTTGATTAACTGTTTAAATTACTTAGAATACAATTCAACAATAAGCTGCTCGTTGATGTTTTCCGGGATATCGGCACGGAGGGGAAGATTCACCAGCTTGCCTACCATTTCATTGTTATCCCATTCCAACCAATTGTATCTTCTTGAGCCCTGCATGGCCAGGCTGCTAGTGATCACCTCGAGGCTCTTTGAACGCTCACGCACGCCGATCAGGTCACCGGGTTTCAGCGTATAGGACGAGATGTTTACGACATCTCCATTCACTGAAACGTGTTTATGCAACACCAGCTGACGCGCCGCCCTTCTGGTCGGAGCAATACCTAAACGGTATACGGTGTTGTCGAGGCGACATTCAAGAAGCTGAAGCAAGGTTTCACCTGTCACCCCCTTTTTGCGGGATGCTTCGTTGAATAATTTAGAGAACTGCCTTTCGAGCAATCCGTAGATGTATTTAGCCTTTTGCTTTTCGTAAAGCTGGGTAGCGTATTCAGACTGCTTGCGTTTTTTTCCGCGTCCGTGTTGACCGGGAGCGTAGTTCTTTTTTTGCAAGGCTTTATTGTCACCTAGAATAGGCTCGTTAAATCTTCTTGAAATTCTGACCTTGGGGCCTGTATATCTTGCCATGGTTAAACCTGAAATAAATTCAATTACTTTAAACTCTTCTTCTTTTGGGAGGCCTGCATCCATTGTGCGGCAGGGGTGTAACGTCGCGGATAGCGGTTACCTCTATGCCAGCGCCCTGAATGGTGCGGATAGCCGACTCGCGACCGGCACCAGGACCTTTAACAAATACTTCCACTTTCCGCAAGCCAAGTTCGTAGGCTTTGGAGGCGCAATCCTGTGCTGCCATCTGCGCGGCATAGGGCGTGTTCTTTTTGGAACCCTTGAACCCCATCTTACCGGCTGACGCCCAGGAAACTACCTGACCATTCATGTTGGTCATGGCAATAATGATGTTATTAAAAGTAGCCTTTATATGGGCCTCGCCTACAGCCTCGACCGTAACGACTCTCTTTTTTGCTTTATCTTTTCTCTTTTCAGCGGTTGCCATTAATGAGAATTTTATTTTTAATTTAATTAACCTTTAGTTGCCTTCTTCTTGTTGGCGACCGTTTTGCGCTTGCCTTTGCGTGTACGGGCGTTGTTCTTGGTCGTCTGACCACGAACCGGTAACCCCTTGCGATGGCGCAGCCCACGGTAGCATCCAATATCCATCAGACGCTTGATGCTCAACTGAATTTCGGATTTAAGGACACCCTCGATGCGGAATTTCTCCGCAATGATTGCCCTGATAGCATTTGATTCTTCATCATTCCATTCCTTCACTTTCTTGTCCAGATTCACTCCGGCTTCGAAAAGAATCTTTTGAGCGGACCTGCGGCCCAGTCCAAAAATATAAGTGAGGGCGATCTCGCCTCGCTTATTATCAGGAATATCTACACCAGCAATACGTGCCATATATTAGTCATTAGTCATTAGTCATTTCATTAGGCATTGGGCATTGAGGATTAGGCATTTAATACCTGACCCGAAGCCGTGATTTTATCCTTGCCTTTGTTTATACCTAGGATTCTTTTTGTTAATCACAAACAGTTTGCCTTTGCGCCGGATGATCTTACAATCGACGCTGCGCTTCTTTATGGATGCTTTAACTTTCATTTTTCTATTTGTATCTGAATACAATTCTCCCTTTTGTCAAATCATACGGCGACATCTCCAAACGCACCCTGTCGCCAGGCAAAATGCGGATGTAGTTCATTCGCATTTTACCGGAAATATGGGCCAGCACTTCATGCCCGTTCTCTAACTGAACTCGAAACATTGCGTTTGACAATGCCTCGCTTATTGTTCCATCCTGCTCAATTGACTTTTGTTTCGCCACTTATAGCTGTAATTATTTTCTATATACTCGTGCGTTGTCAATATTTCCGTCTTGTCAGCGTGCACGGCCACCATGTGTTCGAAATGTGCCGATGGCTTCTTGTCCGCAGTACGGATCGTCCAACCATCTTTCTCCTGCACCACATTCTTCGTCCCCATGTTAATCATTGGCTCAACGGCGAATACCATCCCCGGAACGATCTTCACGCCTTTGCCGCGCTTTCCGTAATTGGGAACTTCCGGTTCCTCGTGAAGTTTTTTACCTACCCCATGGCCTACCAGTTCGCGCACAACACCGTATCCGAAACTTTCAACATAACTCTGGACGGCGTGGGATACATCACCGATCCTGTTGCCTGCTTTTGCCTGTGCAATCGCCAGGAAAAGTGACTCATAGGTGCGTTCAAGAAGAAGCAGCGTTTCCTTATTCACACCTTCCAACGGATAAGTGTAAGCCGAATCGCTGTGGTAACCCTTATAATACACACCGCAGTCGATGGAAATAATATCCGACAGCCGCAGCTCGTATTTACCGGGAAAACCGTGCACAACCACTTCG
>JBBEBN010000396.1:0-10334 GCA_040882305.1 Cyclobacteriaceae bacterium | reverse complement strand
GCTCCTCACCCTGGGCTTGGTTATCGCGCCCCTTCAGGGCTGCACACACATTGCGCAGTTTTCCCCGGACAACAATGATTCTGCACTATTCACTATTCCGCCGGCTTCAGCCACGCTTCGCGCAAAGCCAGCTGCTCAGCAGTAGCCTGGGGGTCAGGTGCGACAAGGTGGCGCTGTGTCAGAGCAATCTTCTGAACAGGAGCCGTGAGGATCGTTTCTTTTCTTTCACCGTTAGAATTTTCGCGCAGGACCGTATAAGCAAGGTCTTTCCCTTCCTGCAAGGTCAGCATTTGCCGCTGAATGAATGCGGGGAATTCGGGCGCGCCGAGATCGGGAATATCTTCACCATTGATTTGCACCAAAACGTCCCCTTCCTGGAAACCAAGGGTCTTGCCCATTTCGTTCAGGCGGGCAGTGGTGGCGATCTGAAGCTTTGGAATACTGTCAATTTGAGTAATACCCAGGTCCGGATTATCGATGCCGAGACTGTAGTCACTGAACGTATGCTCTTGGGAATAGATGATGCCTACCTCATCAAATATTTCCTCAAAAGGCAGTGGTTCTACAGGGGTGGGTCGCGATGATGAATCCTGGGCGGCAGGCTTCTCTCCCTGTACATACCGCCTGAAAAATTCACCGATCTCCGGATAACTCATCCTGGTGATCTCATTGAAAAGCGAATCGTCATGGAAGGCTTTCTCCTTGCCGTATTTTTCCGAAAGACGCAGCATCAGGTCTCTTAAGCCTGATTTCCCTCCGGAGAGTTTTTTTAATTTGACATCAAGGCAAAGGCCGATGAGGGCACCTTTCTGATAGACGTTGTAGTATTGGTCATGGTACTTATCAAGTGTAAATTCGCTGATCTCGGTAAAAGCAACATTGTCGATAAACTGGTCAGCGGTCAGCATTTTTTCCCTGACAGTCTCCATGTATTCATCCAGCGTGATCAACCCGTATTGAGCCTGCACCAATCCGGCAAAATATTCTGTCACGCCTTCGTACATCCACAGGTGTTTCGACATATCAGGATCGTTGAAATCGAAATTTTCGATTTCGTCCGAATGAACAGTAAGCGGCGTGACAATGTGAAAAAATTCGTGTGCCGCAAAATCCCGCAGCTGTTGCTGCATCTGGTCAATGGACATCTCAGGCATGTAGTAAAAGGAGGAGTAGGAATGCTCGAGGGCGCCATAACTCATAACCGGCTTATCGGTGAAATAGAAAATGAAAGCGTATTTGTCTACAGGAAGTTTTCCTCCCAGGAATTCCTTTTGCGCCATCAGTACTTCCCTGATGCTTTCCGCGATCTCCCTGGCCGTGACCTTATTGGTAGGGGAATAAGAGCCGATGAGCACTTCCGCATTGGCAACCCGGATGATGGCCGTATCCGGTTCAGAATACATGAGGGGTGAATCTACCAGTTGATCATAATTCGTCGCCTGGTAAACATCCACGACCTTGTTTCTGTTGCTGTCACCTTTTTCCAGCTTAAGGTTTGCGGCGGATTGCCCTGTTTCCATAGGGATCAGCCCTGTCGACCCATAAAGTTCTTTTGGACGCAATACATTTATCCGGAAGTTGGCTTCTTTCAGTCCCTCGAAATACCCGAAAAATCCGCTTGTGTTAATAACGAAGTTTTTGCTTTCTTCAATGTTTGTTCCTGCCGGCCAGAAGATCTCCGGCCCCGCCATTCTGGTATCCCAACTGTCGTCCACCCAGTACGTTATTTTCGTCACTTTCTGTGCATTTTTTATTTTCCATTCGTTTTCGGACACCTTTTCCACCGGGAGCTTGCGTCCCTTTTTATCAAGGGCTTTTAGATCGGATACATACCTGCCATAGTCTGCGATGGCATAGGTGCCTGGTACGATTTTCGGAAAAAAGAAAGTTATTTCCTTCTCCTTTACCAGGGGCGGAACAAGTTCCACATACACTCTGTCGTTCACAACGTTGGCAAGATCGACTGTGTATTGATACTGTTTTTCATCTTTGCTCTGGCAATAGGCTGAAAGCGGCACTGAGAGGATCAGGGTAATTATGAATAGACGTCTCATCGGCTTAAATTTGGAACCAAGTTAATTTTATTTTGTTGGGTTAATGATATTTTTAACGCTTTACTGCCATTAAAACGTGAAAAACAGGTGAAGAAAACAGTTATCGTCGGAGCTACAACGAACCCCGGCAGGTATGCATGGCTGGCCGCCCGTATGCTGACGGAATACAACCATGAAATCGTACCCATAGGTATAAAAAAGGGTAGGGTGTTCGACAAGGAAATTCTCAACATCTACGACCGGCCCGCCGTCAAAGATGTGGATACCGTCACACTTTATATCGGACCCCAGCGGCAGCCGGAACACATAGATTATATTCTCAGTTTAAGACCCAAACGCATCATCTTCAATCCCGGAACGGAAAATGATGAATTCATCAAGCGCGCCCGCGATCAGGGGGTGGAGACCCTGGAAGCGTGCACCCTCGTGATGTTGAGAAGCCTGCAGTACTGAGAAGTCAGGGAGGTGAAAATCTTAGGTAATAAAATATTGGTCGCACAAAGATTGTGTGCTGTTAATGATTCGTCGGTGCGGCTTGTTGCTTTAGTTCGAAGTTGCGTGAATACCGGACGTCATCTTGTTTCTCACTCAGTCATTTTTTCAAGACCCCAACCAGGACAATTTTCCATTTTTTGTCCTTAGGATTTTTTTCGAGGACTCGTATCTCAATCTGTTCGGGGCCTCTCACGCCTTCGGTGATTACTGCTTGTTTGTACCTCGCATAAGCACCGTTCTTATAGATGCGCAGGTCCTCCCAGTTCCTTTCGATTTGTATTGAGATTGGTTTTGAGGTCACGAAATAGTCGGTGAATCCGATTTCAATGGCTTTCCAACCTTCGTGATAAGTAATACCGGCCGTGTCTGCATAAGACCAGTATGCGTAGGGCACATGTGACCAGCTGTCCATCCAGGTATCATAGTCAATGCTGAAATAAGCTTTTGTTTCCTTTTCGATCACAGCCTTAATAGCCTCTTCATCAGATAATTTCTGGGCGAGCAAAGAAATGGAAAGCAAAAGGGCAGCAGCCATTGAGAATAGAAATTTTTTCATGGCGTTCGTTATTTAGTGCTATGAGAAATTTAATAAAAATACTTGTCTTTTGCTTGAGAATTTGCCTTGAAAAAGTGGAATTTTCCCCTAAGAAAAACTGTTCTATTCCTTTGGCCCTCCCGCAACTTTCCAAGATCCAAATTGCAGGATCGACATCAACTTACTTCTGTTTTGTCGCGGGGGCGCATTGTCGTGTAATGCTTTTCGTTAAAAGTTAACTGTTCACAACCTGGTCACTTTATGTTGAGGGCGCAGCGTTTCAAACGCCGTCGTGGCGCACCGGGTGATAGCATGTTTTTCCCCTTGAAAAAATAGCGGTATGTCACGGGTTTTTTCAAGGGCTTCTGAGGTCGGAAAGACGACATTTCCCGAAGGGAAAAAGGAGGGTTTAAGGCGGTGTTTCGGGCAGGTGAAATATGTTCGCTTTTTTCCCTAAAAGTATGCTGTTTCAGAGGCAAAAAGATGTATTTTTGGCGGTTCTAATCAACAAAAATGAGCGAAGTAAGAGATAAAGTCCCCGCTGAGTATTCGGCCAGTAACATCCAGGTTTTAGAGGGTTTGGAAGCAGTCAGGAAAAGACCTGCCATGTATATTGGTGATCTCGGCGCGAAGGGGTTGCACCACCTGGTATGGGAAGTGGTGGATAACTCCATAGATGAGGCCCTTGGCGGTTTTTGCGACCTGATCCAGGTGACGATCAATGAAGATAATTCGGTGACAGTTGAAGATAACGGCAGGGGTATCCCCACCGATATGCATGAAAAGGAGAAGCGTTCGGCCCTTGAGGTCGTTATGACGGTCCTTCACGCCGGTGGCAAGTTTGACAAAAACACCTATAAGGTTTCGGGGGGTTTACACGGCGTGGGTGTATCGTGTGTGAATGCCTTGTCGGAAGTCCTTCAGGCGACGGTATACCGGGAAGGTAAGGTCTTTGAGCAGGAGTATCAGCGAGGGGTGCCGCAGTATCCTGTCCGGGTTGTCGGTGACTCTGACCGCCGGGGGACCACCGTCCGCTTCAAGCCAGACAGGCAGGTATTTCTTGCCATCGAATATAATTATGAAACCGTTGCTTCAAGGCTTCGCGAACTGTCGTTTTTGAACCCAGGCATTCAGATAGTGCTTACTGACCTTCGTGAAAAGGATGAAAAAGGCGAGCCCCGCGCGGACACGTTCTTATCCCGGGGCGGTTTACGGGAATACGTCAGTTATATCGATTCGACCCGCGAGAAGCTCATAGCGGAGCCGATCTACATCGAAAATGAAAAAGGGTCTGTTCCTGTCCAGGTGGCGCTTAGTTACAATACCGCCTTCACGGAAAACCTGGTCTCCTATGTGAATAACATCAATACGCATGAAGGTGGTACCCATGTTGCGGGATTCCGTCGTGCGCTTACCCGCACGCTAAAAGGTTATGCCGATAAATCAGGCCTCCTGGAGAAGGTAAAACTCGATATCAGCGGTGATGATTTCAGGGAAGGGTTAACGGCTGTGATCTCTATCAAGGTGCAAGAGCCCCAGTTTGAAGGACAGACGAAGACAAAGCTGGGGAACTCTGACGTAATGGGTATCGTCGATCAGGCGGTCGGAGAAGTGCTCAACCATTATCTGGAGGAACATCCGAGAGAGGCGAAGTTAATTGTCAACAAAGTTATTCTTGCAGCACAGGCGCGCCATGCCGCCCGCAAGGCGCGGGAAATGGTGCAGCGCAAGAACGTGCTTACCGGTACAGGCCTGCCCGGAAAGCTGGCCGATTGCTCCAGCACCGACCCCAGTATATGTGAAGTGTACCTGGTGGAAGGGGATTCGGCGGGAGGCTCGGCGAAACAGGGGCGCGATCGTAATTTTCAGGCCATCCTTCCCTTAAGGGGAAAGATCCTCAACGTTGAAAAAGCGCAGGAACATAAGATCTACGACAACGAGGAAATTAAGAATATCATCACGGCACTGGGGGTGAGTTTCGGTACGCTGGAGGATGATAAAGGCCTTAATCTGAACAAACTCCGATATCACAAGATCATTATCATGACCGATGCCGATGTGGATGGAAGCCACATCAGGACCCTCATTCTTACTTTCTTTTTCAGATACATGAGGGACCTCATAGAGCGCGGTTTTGTTTACATCGCCTTGCCTCCGTTATACCTTGTGAAGAAAGGCAAGGAGGAACGCTATTGCTGGACGGAGGACGAGCGTGCTGCGTTTGTGAAGGAACTTTCAGGCGGCAAGGAAGATTCCGTGCACGTACAGCGATATAAAGGTTTGGGTGAAATGAACCCTGAACAGTTATGGTCCACTACTATGGATCCCGCGAGAAGGTCGCTGAAACAAGTGAGCATTGAATCTGCGGCCGAAGCTGACCACTTGTTCAGTATGCTGATGGGTGACGAAGTGGCACCGCGAAGGGAGTTCATTGAGAAGAATGCCAAATACGCCCGGATAGATATTTAAGCACGGTGCGGAAAAAGCTAAGGCCGTAAAACTGCGGCGAGATCACCAGGGGGAAGCCCGCTGTTCAAGGCTCGCTGTTAAATCAAAATTTTCAACGATAAGATAAATCGAAATGAGTGAGGCGGTAATGTCAATGGAAAAAATTACTCAGCATATAGGAGAGAGTAATTATATCAGCCGTGACCTCAGTTGGCTTCAGTTTAATTACCGCGTACTCGACCAGGCTAAACATATCGACCGGAGTATTTTTGACCGGTTGAAATTCCTTTCAATCACCGCTTCCAACCTCGATGAATTCTGCACCATCCGCCTGGGGAGTCTGTATAATTATATTGATTACGGCAAAGAGCGGTTCGATTATAACGGGCTGAGGGAAGAACCTTTTCGCGTGTTGTTGCTGTCGGAGACCCGGCGCTTTTACAATGATCAGAACGAATACTTTGTAAAAAAATTAAGACCGCTGTTTGAAACGAATGGCTTTATGATTGCAGGGTATGCCGATCTCTCCATTGAGACCACGCAAAAGGTAAATGAGTATTTTAACAGCATCATTTTTCCTATGCTGACACCCATGGTGTTCGATAATTATCACACGTTCCCCGTGCTGATGAACAACCGCCTTTTGTTCGGTGTGGTCACAAAAAATCCCGGAGATGCGGCCCATCAGTTCAAGGTGAGTTTCATACAGGTACCCCATAACCTTCCGCGTTTCTACGAGATTGCAGCTGAAGACAAGATCCTGTTTGTTCCTGTTGAGGACATCATCAGCTACAATATTCACAATCTTTTCCGGAACGTGGAGATCGCCAGCATCAATCTGTTTCGCATTAACCGCAACGGTGACTTTACCCTGGAAGAAAGTGAAGATATTGAATCGAATTTCCTGGAGGACCTCAAACGCAAGATAAAAACCCGCAGGTCGGGAAGGGTCGTTCGCCTGGAAGTTGTTGACAAGCCTGACCCCTGGATGCTGCGGATCCTGAAGATCCAGTGGGACATGGATGACCACAATATCTTTTATGTGCCAAAGTCTGGGATGATAGATTTCACCGGACTTCTTCAGATCGTCAACCATAAGGAGTTCAAGACAAATCGCGCCCAGCAGCCGGAGCCCGTCAAGCCTCTGAATTTTCCCGAGCTCGGTACCCGTGACCTCTTCGAAGTGTTGCAGGAACGCGATATCCTGTTGCACCACCCCTACAACTCTCTGGAGCCAGTACTTGAATTACTGGAAAAGGCCGCAGACGATCCTTATGTTCTTTCCATTAAGGTAACCATCTATCGGGTTTCGAGGGAGTCGCGCGTGACCGCTGCATTGTTAAGAGCAGCGGAAAACGGCAAACACGTATCCGTTTTATTTGAAGTAAAAGCGCGATTTGATGAGGAAAATAACCTGAGAGAAGCCCAGCGGTTACAGAAGGCCGGATGTTTCGTTATTTACGGCGTGAGCAGCCTGAAGACGCATACGAAATTATTGCTTATTGTGCGCCGCTACGGTGAGGATAAGGTCACGCGCTATGTACACCTCTCCAGCGGAAACTACAATGAATCCACCGCCCGGATGTATGTCGATATCGGGTTGCTCACCACCCGGGAAGTATACGCGAACGATGTGTCGGAATTCTTTAACGTAATTACGGGCCATTCGCAACCCACCACCTATCGGAACCTGATCACTTCCCCGCGCGATATGCGCATTCAGTTGCTGAACCTGGTGAGGCGGGAGGCGGAGAATGCTAAACAGCAAATTATTTCCGGTATTGTCATCAAATTGAATTCGCTTCAGGATAAGGAGTTTATCGATGAACTCTACGCAGCATCGCAGGCCGGCGTTCCCGTCAAATTGATCGTGCGCGGCATGTGCAGCCTGCGTCCCGGAAGAAAGGGGGTGAGCGAAAATATCGAAGTAATCTCCATCGTGGGTGAATACCTGGAGCATTCGCGGATCTATTATTTTCACAATGCCGGTAACCAGAAGGTCTACATCGGCAGCGCTGATGCCATGGTCAGGAGTTTTGACAGAAGGATAGAGTCGCTCTTTTTACTGGAAGAGGATATTCTCCGCAGGCAGGCCATCAACAACCTGCGTTTTAACCTCAAAGACAATGTAAACGCCTACGTGATGCAGGAAGACGGATCCTATGTGATCAAAGAACTAAACGGCGAGCCGGCGTTTAACATGCACAAGGAGTTTTACAACATCACGAAGGATATGGTGCTGGAAGCGACGCTGTTCTAGTTGCCAGTTGCCTGTCACCGGTTGCCAGGTACTGTCTCAACGGTTATTGCGCGGTTACCAGTTTTTCTTGCCTTTAAAAGGCGACCTTTGGGGAATACGCAGCCTTATAGTAGCCGGCAAATCTTTTCTGTGAGAACCGGGAAACTGGTAACCGGCACACGGCAACTACTTCTTTCCCCAAAGATCCCTCAACGTCACCGTCCTGTTAAAGATCAGTTTCTCCTCTGAAGCGTCAGTGTCAAGACAAAAGTATCCTTTGCGGATGAACTGGTAGCTTTCTCCTGGTTTGGCGGACTTGAGCGCCGGTTCGGCATACACTTCCGGAATTACCTGAAGAGACTCGGGATTGAGATAATCCTTGAAATCTCCTTCGGCCTGGCTGAGGTCTTCTACCTTGAATAAACGGTCGTAAAGTCGCCCTTCGACTTTTACGGCGTGTTGTATGCTGACCCAGTGAAGGGTGCCCTTGACGTTAATACCTGAGGTATCCGATCCGCTTTTGCTCTCGGGAATATAGGTGCAACGGATCTCAGTGACCTTGCCGCCCGAATCCTTCACCACATCATCGCAACGGATGATATAGGCGCTTTTTAACCGCACCACCTGCCCCGGCGCCAGCCTGAAATATTTTTTGGGAGGATTTTCCATAAAATCCTCACTTTCAATGTACACTTCCCGGCTGAAAGGGATGGACCTTTTTGTTATCTGCTCAGCTTCGGGGTTCTCTTCACTTTCCAGCATTTCCACTTTGCCGGATTCGTAATTGGTGATGACGACCCTCACTGGATCGAACACTGCCATGCGTCGCAAGGCGATCCGGTTCAGGTCTTCACGCACACAAAATTCCAGTAATCCGACATCAATTAAGTTTTCCCTTTTGGCCACACCGATCTTTTCACAGAAATCCCGGATGCTCCCTGGAGTGTATCCGCGCCTTCGAATCGCGGTGATGGTGGGCATACGGGGATCATCCCATCCGGTTACATAACCTTCGTTCACCAATTGCAGCAGTTTGCGCTTGCTCGTAATAGTATAGGTCATATTGAGGCGCGCAAACTCGTACTGATGCGACGGGTAGATCTCCAGTTTTTCGATCAGCCAGTCGTATAGGTCCCGGTGGGGGATGAACTCCAGTGTGCAGATGCTGTGGGTCACTTTTTCAATGGCATCGCTCTGACCGTGTGCAAAGTCATACATGGGATAAATGCACCACTGATCACCGGTCCGGTGATGGTGCGCATGCTTGATCCTGTACAGGATGGGGTCACGCATGTGCATGTTCGGATGCGCCATGTCGATCCTGGCTCTGAGTACTTTTGCGCCGTCGGCAAATTTGCCCGCGCGCATGTCTTCAAACAACTTTTCGTTTTCGGCAATACCTCGCGTGCGATAAGGACTGGCTTTTCCTGGTTGGGTTGGTGTTCCCTTCAGGTTGGCGATCTCCTCGCTGGAGCTGTCGTCAACATAGGCCAGACCTTTGGCGATAAGTTGAAGCCCGAACCCATACAGTTGTTCAAAATAATCGGAAGCGTACAGTTCATTCTTCCATTCAAAACCCAGCCAGCGCACATCGTTCTTGATACTGTCCACGTACTCTGTCTCCTCTGTTACCGGGTTGGTATCGTCAAAGCGCAGATTGGTATACCCACCGTATTTTTTGGCAAGCCCGAAATTGAGGCAAATGCTCTTGGCGTGCCCCAGGTGCAAGTACCCATTTGGCTCGGGTGGAAACCGGGTAATGATATGCTGGTATTTTCCTGCCTTTAAATCGCGTTCAACAATTTCTTCCAGGAAATTCAAACTTTTCTCTTCCGTCATTTGTGACAATTCATGATAAGCGTCGTAAAAATAGGGAAATAAGAGGGAGATAGTAAAATAGGGAAATAAGGATATAGGGAACAAAGATATAATGTACGGAGCACCGGCGCCTGGTGGAGTGATGAAAAGGTAGTATAAAAGGGCAAAACTTTTTGGAGGCCAGAGATTCCTTTTCCATTTTGTGTCAATGAATACAAAAAGGTTATCCATCCTAGTTTCAGATTCCCTTGGCCTTGTCAGCGCTGAGCTCATGGCTGACGATTCAATCGATTGTTTGTTTGTCTTTGCACATGGTGCGGGGGCAGGTATGAACCACCCCTTCATGTTTAAACTTTCCGACGCCCTCTCGGCATTAAACACGGGTACTTTGCGCTTTAACTTTCCGTACATGGAAAAGGGTGGCAAGCGGCCCGATCCTCCCGCTATTGCGGAGAAAACCGTCAACAGGGCGATTGAGGTGGCCCATAACCTGCTTCCCGGAATCCCATTGCTCGCTGGCGGAAAATCCTTTGGTGGGCGCATGACCTCGCAGGCATTGTCAAGATCCCCTCAACCAGCCGTCAGAGGGATCGTGTTTGTGGGGTTCCCTTTGCATGCGGCCGGTAGTCCGAGTACCGAACGGGCGGCTCACCTCACCAACATTGCGCTGCCAATGCTCTTTCTCCAGGGTACGCGCGATGCCCTGTCCGATATTTACCTTATCCAAAAAGTAAGCGAAAGTAAC
>JBBEBN010000395.1:0-10340 GCA_040882305.1 Cyclobacteriaceae bacterium | reverse complement strand
AGACCTCTCAACCTTTCAGACTTCTCAACCTTTCAGACCTCTCAACCTTTCAGACCTCTCAGACCTCTCAAACCCCTCAAACCTTCACCTTCCCATCCTCAACTGCCAGCATTCTCCTCACCACGTCGACATGCGAGGAATCTCCGCCCATCTTAAGGGCGTTGAGGATCGCTTCCACGTATTTGCGGGTTATGACCCTGTCCTTGTCGCGCAGCATGTCGTACTCTTTCATGATGCTGTCCATCTTCCGCTGCGAGACTTTTTTTTGCCTGACCGCACCTGAGAGCGCTTTGGAGAGATCGGATTCTCCCTGAGTGCCGCATCCGGTGAGAAAAAAGAAGATGACGACGAAGGATATTCTCAGGAATCTGGACATGGACTCATTTCATTTGATATTCTTCCAATGGAATTTTGCAAAAATAGGGAAAAGGTATATCGGAAGATAATAAAGCAACTGCCTAATAGTTCTTCGCGGAAGTATTCAAAAACAAAAAACCCATTGTAATCTCATGATTTACAATGGGTTGCGGTCCGGACGGGACTCGAACCCGTGACCTCCTGCGTGACAGGCAGGCATTCTAACCAGCTGAACTACCGGACCTTTGAATAATGAGGTGCAAAGATAACTTTGGCCGCCGTTTATACAAAAGTTTACCTAAAAGTATTTTCCCCATCATCTCCCCAGTAACCTAATATCCTAATATCCTAATATCCTAATATCCTTACACCTCATTTCCCGCCGGCAGTGACGCTACCGCGGAATGACTTTTTTATTCCTTGAGAAAATTATTCCGATGGACGAAGGAAAATTCAACATCCTCTCCATGAACGAACGCGCCAATATCGTGTGGCGGCAGGGAGAATTCTTGGATTCGGTGATCTACGGCAATTACTGCCTCATGCTTTACAGCGTAAAGCGTCAGTTCGTGGAGATGTACATCGATCTTAAGTCGCACAGCATTGTATCGATCAGTCTCGCCAATGAATATGATCTCACCAAATACCTGGACGGCATCCAGCTGGAGGTAGGGCTGGCGAAAGAGAATAAAAAAAGCTCACCAAAACGGTGAGCTTTTCCAGGTATAGGTTAATGAGGTTTAAGAAATTCTTTTTTTTTATCGAAAGAACGGTACAATATTACGTCGACCGCCGTGCGCCCTTTATGTGGTTGAACAAATCGATGACCAGGCCGATCACGGTCATGGAGCCAACAAAAGTCAAAAATAGTCCCGTGCGCGTCTGGTTGTTGGAGAGCGCGTCTACTCCCGTGTACAACATCGCCACTACGCAGGTAAGCGCCAGGCAGAATACGAACCATTTTTTCATTTTCGAGGCGGGGTTTATTGAAACTCTTTCGCGAAGGTATGGCAAGGAACATTGCCAATTCCGGAAATAAACAGCATTAAGTTACGTGAGACGCTAATTTTTCTTTTTGTTAAAAGTTGTCTTTTATGATGGGAAGATTTTCGGAGAAATCCGCTTTTCCCGGCAGGAAAGTCTATATTTAGACCGCTGCAGGATGAAATCGCTTCTCAAAACGGTTCCATTTGTAAACTTCTATTAATTTTGTGCTTCAATCAACCTTAAACAATGAGCCTTTTGGATTTCGAAAAACCAATTGCCGAACTGGAAGCGAAGCTGGATGACATGAAACATCTGGCCAAGGAAAGTGATAAGGATGTTCAGGCAGCTATTAAAGCCCTGGAGAAAAAGATCTTTCAACTCAAAAAGGAAATTTTCGAAAACCTCACGGGCTGGCAGCGGGTACAACTCTCCAGGCACCCGGAAAGGCCCTATACGCTGGACTATATTTATGAGATCACTTCCGACTTCATTGAAATGCACGGTGACCGAACTGTCGCTGATGACAAGGCCATGGTGGGCGGGCTGGGCTCAATAGATGGGAAAACCTTTATGCTTATCGGGCAGCAAAAGGGAAGGAACACCAAACAGCGGCAGCTGCGCAATTTCGGTATGGCGAACCCGGAAGGTTACCGCAAGGCGCTGAGGCTGATGAAGATCGCCGAGAAGTTCAACAAACCCATCGTCACTTTCATCGATACACCCGGAGCATTTCCGGGAATGGAGGCGGAAGAACGCGGACAGGGAGAAGCCATTGCCCGCAACCTTAAGGAAATGTTTTCTTTAACGGTGCCCGTAATCTGCATTATCATCGGGGAGGGCGCTTCCGGCGGCGCGTTGGGCATTGCCATTGGCGACAGGGTGCTCATGCTTGAAAATACATGGTATTCTGTTATTTCGCCCGAGTCTTGTTCGTCCATTCTCTGGCGAAGCTGGGATTACAAGGAACAGGCTGCAGAAGTTTTGAAACTGACGGCCAGGGACATGCTCGAACATAAACTGATCGACGGTATTATCAGCGAACCCCTTGGCGGAGCGCATACGGACGTAAAATGGATGGCTGCCGAAGTGAAAAAAGTTATCCTCGAACAAACGGAAGCCCTGCTTCAGCTGTCCCCTGATCAGCGTGTCCGGCAACGCATTGAGAAGTTTTGCTCCATGGGCCAGGTGAAGGAGGCTGCTCCGAAGTCGGCGGTTACGGATGAGAAAGCGTGAATCGTCAATCGTGACTGAACGCGTGCTTCCCGTCGGTTATCTTCTATGGTTTGATCGCACGCTTGATCGACAACACTTTCAGGAAGAAAAAATTAGATCACCGCAACGGCTCGATGAGTCGCAGGCCGGTTCACGATTGACGATTGACGACGACAATCGTCACAAATAAGACAACATAACCCTTGAAGCTTCACGTAATCAACACCGGACTTTTTAAACTGGATGGGGGCGCGATGTTTGGTGTGGTACCGAAATCGATCTGGCAAAAAACAAATCCCCCCGACGAAAACAACCTCTGCACATGGGCCATGCGTTGTCTCCTCATCGAGGATGGCGACAGGCTGATCCTCATCGACAATGGCCTGGGCGACAAGCAGGACGCAAAGTTCTTCAGCTATTATTACCTGCACGGCGACGATTCGCTCCTGAAGTCCCTTCATGCGGCAGGCTTCTCTGAAGATGATGTAACAGATATGTTCCTTACACACCTTCATTTTGACCATTGTGGGGGTGGGGTGTATCATCAACAGGGTAAACCCGCATTGAGGTTCAAGAACGCCACCTACTGGTCGAACGAGGATCACTGGGAGTGGGCCGCCAATCCCAACCCGCGGGAGAAAGCCAGTTTTTTGAAAGAGAATATTTTGCCCATGCACGAAAGCGGCCACCTTTCCTTTATCAAGGCGGGCGAAAAATCTCCTTTCAATTTCTTCGACATTTTGTATGTGTCCGGGCATACTGACAAGATGATGATTCCCAGGATGAGGGTGGGTGACAAAGTAGTATGTTATATGGCTGATCTGCTGCCATCCGTGGGGCACATACCTTTGCCTTACGTCATGGGTTATGATACACGTCCCCTGATCACGCTCGAAGAGAAGGAAAAATTCTTAAATGAGGCTGCGGACCGGGAGTACATCCTTTACTTTGAACACGATCCTGTGAATGAATGTTGTACTGTAAAACGGACAGAGAGGGGCGTTCGCCTTGACAGGGTGTTCCCGCTCGCGGAGGCTGGTCTTAAATCAACAACACGACCTCCACGCAGTGGAAGTCTAAACTCAGGGGATTTAGGAGTATGAAAGTCGGTCTCGTATTATCAGGAGGGGGAGCCCGGGGCATGTGCCACCTGGGTGTGATCAAGGCGCTGGAAGAGTTCGGCGTGAAATTCGATTTTATCGCCGGGACCAGTGCCGGATCCGTTGTCGGGTGCCTTTACAGTTACGGGTATAAGCCCGATGAGATACTGAAGATAATACAATCGACGAGTTTTTTCAGGTCGCTGAAGCTCGCCTGGACCTGGACGGGATTACTTTCATTTGATGGTTTGCGCGAAGTGTTGTTGAAATACATTCCTGAAAACACGTTTGACTGCCTGAAGATACCCGTCACGTTAGCCGTTACCGAGATCAAGAAGGGAAAGATTGAATATTTGTCACAGGGCGAATTGATGACACCCATCGAGGCTTCGTGTTCTGTGCCTGCGGTCTTTAAGCCGGTGCAGTACAACGGAGGCGTTTATGTGGATGGCGGGATCCTCGACAATCTTCCCGTCAAGGCCATCCACGATAAATGCGATTTCATTGTAGGCTCACATTGCAACTTCATCACCTCTGAATTTGATTTGAGAAATTTCAGGACAGTGATTGAGCGCAGCCTGCTGATGGCCATCCATGGAAATACCATGATCAGTAAAACGCTCTGCAATGTTCTGATAGAACCGCCCGAGGTTGGCAAATACAGCGGATTTGACCTGACCAAAGCCGCTGAAATTTTCGATATTGGTTACCAGTACACAAAGCGTAATTTTACGCCTGATCAGTTTCCGCTATGACACCGGAGAGATCTTCTTTCCATGAAAAAATTCTGCATGGAATTCCATCCGAATTACCCCTGCCGAAACGTTTTGATGAATCGGCGAACCACGCTCCGCGCCGAAAAGATATCTTGAGCGTGGAGGAGAAAAAACTCGCCGTGCGGAATGCCCTCCGCTACTTTGAAGGACGTCACCACGAAATTCTAGCCCGCGAATTTTATGATGAGCTCATGCGCTTTGGAAGGATCTACATGTATCGCTTCCGGCCCGACTACGAAATGCATGCAAGGCCCATCCATGAATACCCTGCGCAGAGCCTTCAGGCTGCGGCAATTATGCTGATGATCCAGAACAACCTGGATCCTGCCGTGGCGCAGCATCCTCATGAACTGATCACATACGGTGGCAACGGCGCGGTCTTTCAGAACTGGGCGCAGTATCTTCTTACGATGCAATACCTCGCTACCATGAAGGATGATCAGACGCTGCATGTGTATTCAGGTCATCCCATGGGCCTTTTTCCGGCTCCCGGAATGGCGCCCAGGGTAGTGGTCACCAATGGCATGATGGTGCCCAATCATTCAACACAGGACGACTGGGAGCGCTACAATGCCATTGGGGTAACGCAATACGGCCAGATGACCGCCGGGTCTTACATGTACATAGGACCGCAGGGTATCGTTCATGGCACCACGATCACTATTCTCAATGCCTGCCGGAAGATCGGGGATACGGACGGGCCCCGGGGGAAGTTATTTGTTTCCTCCGGCCTGGGCGGAATGAGTGGCGCACAACCGAAGGCAGCCAGGATAGCGGGCTGTATTTCGGTGGTGGCCGAAGTAAATGAAAAAGCCACGGGCAAACGGTATGCGCAGGGTTGGGTGGACGAAGTCATTTCGGATGCAGATGCGCTGGCTGACCGCGTTGAAACCGCGAAAAGGAGGGGCGAGGTGGTCTGTATCGCTTACCAGGGCAACGTGGTGGAGGTGTGGGAGAAATTTGACGCGCGCAACATTCTTATTGATCTCGGCTCAGACCAGACCTCACTCCATAACCCATGGGCTGGGGGCTACTATCCCGCGGGCCTGTCGTTCGGGGAATCCAACCGCCTGATGGTGGCGGAGCCGGAGGTGTTCCGCGGGCATGTGCAGGCTTCCCTCAGGCGGCATGCAGCCGCCATAAACAGGCATGCGGGGAAGGGAACATATTTTTTTGATTACGGAAATGCGTTTTTGCTGGAAGCTTCCCGCGCGGGCGCCGATGTGATGGCGCCCGATGGGGTCGGTTTCCGATATCCCTCGTATGTCCAGGATATCATGGGGCCGTTGTGTTTCGATTTTGGATTCGGTCCTTTTCGCTGGGTGTGCGCTTCGGGTAAAGCGGACGATCTTGCTGCAACGGACGAGATAGCGGCCGCCGTCCTTGAGCGGATATTAAGGGACGCGCCGTCGGAGATCCACTCGCAATTGAAGGATAACATCAAATGGATCAGGGAAGCGAAAGAAAACAGACTTGTTGTCGGCTCACAGGCGCGGATATTGTACGCAGATGCTGAAGGACGCATCAAAATTGCGCGGGCATTCAACGAGGCGATACGAAAGAAGAAGATCGGCCCGGTGATCCTGGGTCGGGACCACCACGATGTGTCCGGGACGGATAGCCCTTACAGGGAGACATCCAATATTTATGATGGCTCGCAGTTTACCGCCGACATGGCCGTGCACAATGTCATTGGCGATTCTTTCAGGGGCGCCACGTGGGTTTCTATTCACAACGGTGGGGGGGTTGGATGGGGTGAAGCCATTAACGGAGGATTTGGTATGGTATTGGATGGTACAGGGGAGTGCGATGGCAGGATTACGAGCATGCTGTACTTTGACGTGTATAACGGGTTGGCACGAAGGGCCTGGGCACGCAACAAAAACGCCGTTTTTTCCGTGGAACGGGAAATGCTTGTCTCACCTTCGCTTCGCATGACGCTGGCAAACGCCGTTAACGACGACTTATTGGATGCGGCCATCAGTTAAACGTTAATTTTTTCTTTAACTGAGTTCATTCAGATAGATTTGCGCCAAACAAACCTTACAAAATGAACAAATCTTTTATCTTTGTATTCGCGTTGTTGATCGCAACTACCATTGTCCACGCCCAGACGTCTTCGGGAGACATGATGGTGGGTGGTTCGATTAGTTTCAGTTCCTATTCCCGTGAAGGGGGAAGCCTGAACGATTACAGCAGTTTTTCTTTTTCTCCGAGTTTCGGCTATTTTATAAGTGATAACCTGGCTGTGGGAACCAGTCTTACACTTGCCACGAGCCGCACCGGAACAGGGTCTGCGAAGACGACAGGAAATTCTTTTGGACTGGGTCCTTTTGCGCGCTACTACAAATTTACTTCAGATGAACGCTTTGCATTTTTCGGCCAGGCAGGGTTTAGTTTTTTGTCTGGCAAAACTGATCCGGCCTTTGGTAATGTCACCAATCACAACGCAATAAGCTTTTCCATCTTCCCGGGTGCAGCTTACTTTTTCAATGAGCACTGGGCGATGGAATTATCCATTAGGGGATTTGAGGTCGTCTCCGAGGACCCGGATACAGACAGCGACAACGATAAGACCACGACGGTGAATTTTTCTATTCATTCCTTTTCACCAGCGCTTGGTTTGCGCTATCATTTCTGAGCATGAAACTATATTCTGACTATATGAAAACAAAACAGGTGTTAATAATGTGTTGTATGCTTGTTGCCGCGCAACAGGCGTATTCCCAGGCAGGCCTCGCCATCGGTATCAAGGCAGGCCCTAACTTTGCGAACATTGATACCAAAACGACCGCAGGTGAAAATTATAAAAATCGCACGGGTTTTCACGGCGGAGCTTTTGTGCTGATCAAGGTTGCGAAGATCGGCATCCAGCCAGAGATCATTTTTTCACAGCAGGGATCCAAAGTGGAGATCAACAACCAGAATTTTGAGTCCAACTTCAGCTACGTGAACATCCCGATCATACTGAAGCTGTACACCGTGGCCGGCATCAATATCCAGGCAGGGCCGCAGTTCGGATTCATCACCAGTGCCGAGACGCCCATTGAAGATCAGTTAAATCCGGGTAGCTACAGGGTTGAGGATGTGAAAGACAAGATGAAGAGCAGTGACTTTACCGTGGCGCTTGGCCTGGGCTGGGATCTGCCTTTCGGATTGACCGTGGATGCCCGTTACAACCTGGGCCTTTCCAAGATCTATGATCAGGCGCCCTCGAACGAAACGGAAAACGCAAAGAATCAGGTGTTCCAGCTTTCGCTGGGATATAAGCTGTTCAAGCTGGGAAAATAATTTTCGAGGCACTGGGCCTACTGAGATCCGGAGGATTGTTTCCCCCGGATCTTTTTTTGGCTGGGCGTCGGCATTGGCGCAGGCCTTGATCTGCCCTTCGGCCTCGGCTTCTCCGCCCGTTACGTGTTCGGCCTGTCCAACGTTGCTGAAGAGGATCCCAATGATCCTGGTACAAAAGTAACCAACAGCGTTATCCAAATATCCGCCACTTATAAGTTATTCGGAAAATAGAATATGCATCAACATGAAAAAGCCATTCCGCGAGAATGGCTTTTTTGTTTGTCCCGGGATCACTCTATCAACATCAGGTAATAGTTCTTCTTCCCTTTTTGAGCCAAAAGATACTTGTTCTGCAGGAGCTGAAAGTCAGGTTTGGCGTTGGCGTCGACGATCTTTTGCTTGTTGATGCTCACGCCGCCGGCCTGTAACATTTTGCGCGCTTCACCCTTGGATGGAAAAATCAAATTCTGTGCAACGACGGATAACAGATCCACCACATTTGTACAGCTTTCAAACGCTTGTTTTGAGATGGCTACCTGAGGGACGCCTTCAAATACAGAAAGCAACGTATCTTCATCCAGGCTCTGCAATTCCTCCGTGGTGGAATTTCCAAAAAGAATGTTGCTGGCCGCAATGGCTTTTTCATATTCAGCAACAGCATGCACCCTGATGGTAATGTCCTTTGCCAGTGCCTGCTGAAGCCTGCGCAGGTGGGGCGCCTCTTGATGCTCCGCCGCAAGCCCTTCGATCTCAGCTTCCGTGAACTGCGTAAAGATCTTAATAAAACTCAATGCGTCTTCATCGGAGACATTCAGCCAGTACTGGTAGAATTTATAGGGTGAGGTCTTGCTTGGATCCAGCCAAATGTTTCCGCCTTCCGTCTTTCCGAATTTCGTTCCATCCGCTTTCGTGATGAGCTTTGTCGTGATGGCATAGGCATCCTTGTCACCTTTCCTCCTGATGAGCTCCGTACCCGTAACGATGTTTCCCCATTGGTCCGATCCACCCATCTGCACTTTGCAGTTCTTATTCTGATTCAGCCAGTAAAAGTCATATCCCTGCACGAGCTGATAGGTAAACTCCGTAAAAGACAGTCCGCTCTCCAGTCGCTTTTGCACGGAATCCTTCGACAACATATAGTTTACCGTGATGTGCTTTCCTACATCCCTGATAAAGTCAAGGAAATTGAAATCCTTAAACCAATCATAGTTATTGACCATCTCCGCGGCGTTGGATCCAGAAAAGTCCAGGAATTTTTCCAGTTGCTTTTTCACACACGCTTCGTTATAACGCAGTACTTCTTCTGACAGAAGGTTGCGCTCAGAGGATTTTCCTGACGGATCACCGACCATGCCTGTAGCACCGCCAACCAGGGCAAAGGGCTTATGGCCCGCTACCTGGAAGTGAAGGAGTGTCATGATCTGCGCGAGATGGCCGATGTGTAATGAATCGGCGGTGGGATCAAAACCGATATATCCCGCCGTGGGTTCTTTCAATAATTGTTCTTCCGTCCCTGGCGTGATATCGTGCAGCATGCCGCGCCACCGAAGTTCCTCTACAAAATTCTTCATCAGTTCTTTTTATCGTGCGGCAAAGATAGAAAATCCGGTCTATAGTCATAGCCGTGCCGTGGACCATTCTTGCCGACAACAATCCTTGATTCTCCGGAAAGAATAAGATCTTTCGCACCAGGTTCCCTTATACTCCTAACCCTGCAACTACTTTTCCGGTGACATTGTATATCGCTGGTAATTTTGACTTGCTGTGAAGACTCACACCGAGATCTTCGATAATTCCCGTCCGCAGATCATAGATCCATCCATGAACCATAGGCAGATCTCTGCTGCGCCACGCGTTTTGGATGATTGAAGTTTTCGACAGGTCAAAGACCTGCTCAATAACGTTGAGTTCAGCATAGCGATTAAGCCGTTGTTCTTCATCTGCTATGCTGTCAAGTTCCTCCTCGTGGAGCCGGTATACATCCTTGATGTGCCGAAGCCAGTTGTCAACCAGGCCATATTGGTCGTTGGTCATCGCGGCCTTCACGCCACCACAACCATAGTGCCCGCAAACAATAACGTGTTTCACGTGTAAAATATTGACAGCATAGTCCAGCACGCTCAGCATATTCATGTCCGAGTGCACCACCATATTGGCAATATTCCGGTGGACGAAGATCTCGCCCGGATTCGTGCCCGTGATTTCATTGGCGGGGACGCGGCTGTCGGAACATCCGATCCATAGAACTTCGGGATTTTGTCCCTCAGCAAGCCGCTCAAAGAATTTGGGGTCATGGCTCAGTTTTTCCTGCACCCACTTTTTATTTCCGTTTAATAAGTTTTTATAGGTATCCATAATGATCATTTTTTGTCCTGCAAAAAAGGAGGACATATCAACAGTTTAATCCCGCCATCGGAAAACAGTGGTCCGGGACCGTGAATATTTTTAATGTGACAGTGTTTAAGGTTAAACACCATCCTATGAAAGGGGGGAAACCACTTCCGGTGGAGGAGAAAATTTTTCAGAGTGATCAGCATGAAGATAGTGATCTTCAAAGTCCTGGTGCATTTTAGATGCAATGAGAAATAAGGATGAATGTCTTAAGTGCAGGTCTTCA
>JBBEBN010000394.1:0-10350 GCA_040882305.1 Cyclobacteriaceae bacterium | reverse complement strand
CTTCGTAAGGAGGACACGAAGCCGGCGCTAAAGGCCGTAAAAAAAGATGGGGACTTAAATGACTACTTTAAGAAAGCCGTTAAAATAACCGGTGAGCTTATTAACAAAAATCCCGATGATGCTAAAAGTATCCTTACGCTGCTGCTATTGGCTCGCAACCTGGAACGCTCCGGCGACCTGACCAAAAACATTGCCGAAGAGATCGTCTTTCAGATCGAAGCAAGGGTAGTGAAACACAAGGGAAACAAGAAGTGAGTGGGTGAGGGTGAGCCTGCCAACCTCCCTTTATGCCTCTATGCCCTTCCCTTTGTCCCCTTCTTGCCTTTTGCCTTCGTCTTCTGGCCGGTTCCCTTTTTCTGAGGCTTTGCCACCTTCTTTGCTTTCATCACTTTCTTTTCGTTCCGGACTTTTACTTCTTTCAGGGTTTTCTGCTCTTTCGGGGTGCCTACTTTCTTTTCTTTCTCCGGCTGCTGGACTTTTACCTCCCTCGGCACTTTCTCCTCTTTCGGGGCTTTTCCCGACTGCTGGTTTTTCGGCTCCTTCTGGACTTTTCCCTCGGCACCGGCTTCGCACAGGATAAAGATTCCCGGCTGAGCGTTGATGCTGAAACGGCTTTGAGGAATTCCTTTTACTTTGACAAAATGGTGGACAATTTTTGCCGAATTCTCCCGCTTGCAGGGAAAGAATTTAATATTCTTGTCGATGTTACTGGCCCTCAGTAATCCCTTTATTGTCATTTTATCCCTGGCACCTACCTCACAATTAGGTTCCAGGCCGGCTTCTACTTTGGCGATGACCTCATTGATCTCGGCAATTGTTTTTTCGTTGTCCATAACATGAATTTCGAATAAACTTAAACAGCAAAAAGCAGAAAGCAAAAGCCGGAGTCAGAAGCGATGCCGCAATAATGGAAAAATGCGCCGGAGAAACATCGCGATAATGCAGAGACGCAAGATTTTGTGTTTCCAAATTAGAACCGGCCGCCGATCATTTCGCGGCATAATTATTTAACCAAAAAGGTTGTTAATCTTTGGGAGTGGTCGAAAGACCTGAGAACACATCCATAAAACTTGATCTGGTTAATGCCAGCGAAAGGAATAAGATTAGCCAAAGCCCCCGGCCCCGTGCTGGGGGCTTTCGTTTGTTTAAATCACGTGCTCATCTCCAAGTGTCAAGGAGAAATTCTTTCCTCATACTTTCCTGGAATATTTCATAATTTCCACACTTGCTCTAATGTGAAGGGATTGTATTGGGCGCTGAATGAAAAAGGCAAACAGCGGGCATCATCCCGGATGCGGTGACCAAGCCGCCGAATGGCCGGTTATCCGCCAGACGCTTTCTCAATGATCAGTGAGAGTGTCACTTTTCCATCTTCTCTTTTGCGGTCGATCAGGATCGGTTCTGACACAACCCTTCCCGCAATTTTGTCGCCGTCGTGTATTACCGTTACTTTTTTGCCCTTTTCGTATTCAGACTTCTCCTCCTTTGATACATTCACCCGTACCTGTATGGAGTTGCCATCCTCGAATTCCTTGATGCTGATGTTATCTTCGGCATCTATGTTTACTGAACCCATAATTTTTTGATATTAAAATGCGCAATATGACGCTCCGGGATCAAGATAATTTATGAAATTTTTCAGGAGCCGGTTTTAACATGTTCGGATAAATAGTCATGCCAATCGCTGTTATCGTGCGTGGTGGGTGGCTTTGCCCGCCATCGCTAAGCTGGATTGTGCGAGAATCATTAAAGCCGCTTGTGTATGGTGGCCGCTCTTTTGCGATTTCGTATTTTTGGCCGCCATGACCGTTGGAAAGGATTACCTACAGGAAGTCAAGAAGTTCACCTCCAGCCAGTACTGGTATTCAGGGTGGCGGATTACGGCAGGGGTAATGGTCCCATTGATCGTGTTCATCCTGACGGATACTTTAGCGATCGCCGTTCCTTTTCTTTGGGGTGCGCTTTTCGTCAGTCTCACCGATACTCCTGGTCCCATTCATCACAGACGCAATGGAATGATCGCCGGAATGTTGCTGAATACGAGCGTGGTTTTGCTCACCACAATTACAAAGGAATACCCTTACCTGCTTGTTGCACAGATCATCGTATTAGGTTTCTTCCTGACGATGGCCGGGGTTTACGGCGGAAGGGCAGGCGCCGTGGGAACACTTGCCCTGGTGGTAATGTTGCTGAATCTTTTATCGATCAACGATGAATACAACAATGTAAAAGGAAGTCTGATGATCGGAGGCGGAGGGGCGTGGTATACGGTATTCAGTCTGCTTTTATACAGGCTCCGGCCTTACCGTCCGGTGGAACAGGCGCTGGGTGAACATCTTATTACGATCGCCGATTACATACGGGCACGGGCCGGTTTCTACCGAGAAGGAGCAGACCTGGCGCGATGCTTTCACAGCGTAATGTCAGCGCAAAGCAAAGTGCGAACCATTCAACACCAAACGCAGGAATTACTTTTCAAAACCAGGCGATTTGTGGGAGACGCCAGCCCGCGCAGCCGGAGTCTGATGATGATCTACCTGGATTCCACGGACCTTTTTGAGCAAACCATGTACGCTTACCAGGATTACGAACAATTGCAGAGAGGCCTCCAGGACACGGGTCTGCTCAACCGGTATTATGGATTGATCTTCGAACTCGCCGCGGGAGTTGAATACATCGGCATCACGGTTCAAATGGGAAATCCTGTCAAAACGGATTTCGACCTGACCAGGAGGATCAGCCACCTGGAGAGAATTACGGAGGAAATACTGCGGGGGAACACCGAAAGCGATCGGGTCAGGCATCTGGAAGCGCTGAACAAGATCCTGAAGAATGTTCAGGAAATTTCAAATCGCATCAACAGAATCATTCTGTACACGAGGATGGAAGCTGACATCCGCACGACCTTTGATATGGCGCAGAAAATCAACCGGATGGCAGCAACGCAGCCCATCACGTTCAAGATCCTGACAGATAACTTCACGTTCAAGTCGGATATTTTTCGACATGCCATCAGGCTTACCATGGCAATGATCGCTGGCTATTCCGTTTCCATCTTCTTTTCCCTTGCGCATAGCTACTGGGTGTTGCTGACCATCGTGACAATTTTGCGGCCAGCCTATGCGCTATCGAGAAAAAGGAATATTGAACGGGTGGCCGGCACGCTTGTCGGTGTGATCGCGGTTTCACTGATCCTTTGGCTCATCTCGAATAGCACGGCGCTGATTGTTATCCTTGTGCTGAGCATGCTGTTGGGTTACAGCCTCCTGCGCGTTCATTATTTCAGTTTCGTCGTGTTCCTGACAATATTTGTCGTTATCTCCCTTCACTTTCTCGATCCGTATGAATTTCAAAACCTCATCCGGGAGCGCTTGATCGATACCCTGATCGGTTCCATCATTGCCTTTCTTGCATCCCGATTTGTTTTCCCTGTCTGGGGCCATCATCAGATCAGAAAATCCATGCAGCAAATGCTTGAGGCAAATCGTCTGTATTTTTTTCAGGCATGGACGGCGGTGAGAACAAAACAAACAAAATCGCCGGCATATGCACTGGCTCGTCAGGATGCCATCGTTTCGCTGACAAACCTTTCCGAAAATTTTCAACGGATACTTTCAGAACCACAACAGGCGGAAGAGGCGACCCCCATACACCAGTTTGTCATCGCGAACCATATGCTTACGGGTCACATTGCCGCCCTTTCGGACGAGGAAATTACCCGTGATGTAGCCGAAACTGTGGAACTGGAAGAAATGGCCAAGGCGATTGCCAATGAACTCCAATGTGCGGAAGACAACATCCGTCACTCGCATGCGAGAACAGATCTGTCTGCTGCCGCAAAGGCGCCCCTGGCAAATCAGTCGCTCACCCAACTCTCGATGATCCATGGGCTGGCTCATGATATCCGGAAGATCTCCGCCCGACTTGGGAACAAGGATATTGGAGTATAGGCTTGCAGAGGTGTAAAGGTTTGAAAGGTCTGAATGGTTTGCCTGCCAGCATGCCCGGGAAGCGCAGGCTGACGAGGTGGTAATGATTGTCGGCAAAATTGAAATATCAGAAGTGGAAACCTTCAAAACGATCTCAAATGCAAAACCATTCAGACTACGCAAACCATTCAAACCCCTGCAAATGCACCGTTTGGCATAACATTATACCATGTTTTTGAAAAAAATCCGTACCTTTATCCTTAACTACTTACGCCAGAAATGTTGCTACGGAAAAGCTGTGTCGCCTTATTTTTTGCCTTTGCCCTGACAAAGGCCTTTTCCCAGGATACGATCAGCTATGAACGGGACATACGGCCGCTGATGGCAAAAAAATGCTTTGAGTGCCACAACACGGGCAACACAAAGGGCGGCGTAAACCTCGATAATTATAAGGAAGAGGCCAGGGTGATCAAGGATGGTCAGCTTTGGCTAAAAGTGCTTGATCAGCTCAAGACACGAGAAATGCCGCCGAAGGGCGAACCCAGGCTCTCCGATGCCGAAAACACCTTCCTTTATGATGGTATCAACGGCATCTTACAGAACTCGCTTCAGCAAAAAACCCCCGGGAGCATCGTCATCCGTCGCCTGGGACATTCCGAATATCAGTACACAATCCTGGACCTTCTGCACGTAAACTTCGACGCGAAGAACTATTTTCCTTCTGATGGGTCGGGAGGCGGGGGCTTCGACAACCAGGGAAGAGCGCTGTTTTTTACGCCCCTGAAACTTGAGCGTTATTACGATGCCGCAACCGAGATCATTGACACGGTTTACAGGAATAAAGCGATCTGGAAAAAAGTGGTCCCGCTCACCTACGACCAGAACAGGTGGCAGCGCTTTCGGAATTGGATAAAGTCACTGATCTTCGACGATTACGAAGAAGTAAACCCACCTGACCTCGCAGCCGAAAAAGTAATATTTCCCTTCGCCACGAAAGCTTACCGGAGATTCTTAAAGGAGGGTGAAAAAGCGAAGCTGATCAGTCTTTTCCGGAAAGTGTACGATCAGAACGACTCGCTGGATGTCCCGCAGCGTTTTGATGAGGGAATTGCGCAAACCTTCAAGGCCATTCTTGTCTCCCCGAATTTCCTGTACCGGGTAGAAGAAGAACCGGAGAGGGCCGGCTCTTACACGGTCAGCAACTTTGAGCTGGCCAGCAGGCTTTCCTACTTCCTTTGGTCCAGCATGCCGGACCAGGAGTTGTTCGACCTCTCTTACATGGGAAAACTCCAGGATACACTGGTTCTCGAAGCACAGGTGAAGCGCATGCTGCGAGATCCAAAGGCAAAACGCTTCGCTGAGAATTTCTCCACCCAGTGGCTTGGTATCACGAAACTGGTGGAAGATCAGCCCTTGCTGGATCCGCTGAAATATCCGGAATTTGACATGGATGTGAGGAACGCGCTGTACCGCGAGACTATAGAATATTTCTATTACGTACTTACGGAAAGCAAAAACCTGATGGATCTAATCAACAGCAATTACACTTTTCTCACAAAAGACCTGGCAGATTACTACGGCATTCCCGACGTCAGGGGGAATGAATTCCATAAGGTTACCCTGAACGACTCCGCGAGGGGTGGGGTATTGGGGATGGGAAGTGTGCTTGCCACGACCTCTTATGCCACCAGGACCAGCCCGGTGGTCCGCGGAAAGTGGGTGATGGAACAGCTGATGGGCATATCGCCGCCGCCGCCGCCGCCCGTCGTAGCCGAGCTTACAGAGGATGAAAAGATACATAATGAACTTGGATTAAGAAAAATACTGGAATTGCACCGGTCAAAACCCGACTGTCAGTCGTGCCATGAAAAGATGGATCCCCTCGGCCTGGGCCTGGAGAACTTCGATGCGGGGGGCCGCTGGCGCACAAGTTACGGCCAGGTAAACATCGACGCGTCGGGAGTTATGGAGGACGGAAGAAACTTCAAGGGCCCGGTTGAACTGAAACGAATCCTGATGACCGAGAAAGAAAAGATCGCTCGGAATCTATCATCCAAGATGCTATCTTATGCTCTGGGAAGATCGTTGTTGTTCACGGATGAACCTGCTCTCCGCACCCTGGACAACTGCTTGTTGCAAAACAACTTTGAACCTGAACGCTTTATCATCGAGCTGGTGAAGAGTTACCCTTTCAGGAAGAAGCTGAATGATTTTCAGGAGAAGGTTTAAGGCCCATTACCAAATTGTTTACGCCACAAAGACACGAAGGCAGAAAGATATTTGAATGCAGAATTTGAGTCAGAGGACATCAACACGTGGAAAGATTAGAACAGGGACATAACGATATAGGGATATAAGGACATAAAGGCATAGACGCAAAGCACTTAAAGCAGCTGCAGCAAAAGAAAATACTTAGTGTCTTCGTGGCAAAAGAAAATAGTGGCAAAAAAAAATATTAGTATGAAGAAGAAGTGGCACATCTCACGCAGAAGGATGCTCAAAGGAATGGGGGCCTGCATTGCGCTTCCCTTCCTGGAAGCCATGGCAGTACCGGCATACGGTAAATCTTCCCTGCCAGGACAAGCTCCCATCAGGACAGCGTTTATGTACATGCCCAATGGGGTTCATCCTGAACACTGGACCCCGTGCACCACGGGCTCCAATTTTGAACTGACACGCCAGCTTCTTCCATTACAGGATGTTAAGAAGGACGTACTTGTTCTGGGAGAACTCATGAACAAGAATTCAATTTTCAAGGGTGCCGACGGACATTATGCCAAGTCGGCAAGCCTGCTGACCTGTATGCCCATCAAACAGACGATTGGAGATAATATAAGCAGTGGTGGTATCTCTGTCGATCAGGTGATCGCCAACCATGTGGGAGGGGAAACCTTGTTCCCGTCACTGGAATACGGTATGGATCGCATCACCACCGGTGTGGATATCAACGTTGGGTTTACACGTTTGTACGGATCCAGCATCTCCTGGAAAACCCCCAGCCAGCCGTTGTCAAAGGAGATCGATCCCCGTCTGGCCTTTGACAGGCTGTTCCGCTCATTCGTTCCCGGCTTGAAAGTAAAGGAAGATCCCTGGAAAGGAAGCATCCTTGACCTTGTGCTGGAGGATGCTGAGGATTTGAAGAAAAATCTCGGCCGCACTGATCAGGACAAGTTATCTGAATATCTCGAATCCATCAGGAGCGTGGAGAAACGGATCTCGAACGCTGCGAACAAGGAAAAATTTGCCGCCAACATTACGGCTGATATCAAGCGTGAACTCGTAAGGGTAAATCAGAGTATCGATGAATATGTCGAGATGTATGCAGGGGTTGACGTGACGGAAAAAACACATCTAATGATGGACATCATGGCCCTGGCCTTCTGGAGTGACGCCAGCCGGGTAACGACCTTTATGTTTGGAAACTCTGTCAGCAACCGGAATTTTACTTTCCTCGAAGGTGTGCATGGCAATCATCATTCGATATCCCACCACATGGATAAGGAAGACATGCTGGAAGAATATATTCGCATCTCGGCGTGGCACGTAGAGCAATACGCTTACTTCCTCAACAAGCTGAAGAGCATCAAAGAAGGGGACAAGACCCTGCTGGATAATTCGATGGTGCTCTTCACTTCCGACCTCAGGGATGGGAACCGACATTCGCCCCGCAATCTGCCGATCCTGCTTGGAGGCAGGGGCGGCGGAAAAATAAAGACCGGTCAGAACATCATTTTTGACAAAAACACTCCGCTGGCAAACCTGTATATGACGATGCTGGAAAGCATGAACATTGAAGAAGAAAGTTTTGGTGACAGTACAGGCACCTTATCTTCAATAACTGTTTAATAGTGATGAAGCCAAACGTTTTGCACAAGCACAGAAGGGTGACATTTTGAGTAACTTAATTCTATCAGTCAGACGGCCAGCGCTGATCCTGGCTTTATTTATCACCGGGTTCTTATTTCTGACTTTGCCGTTTTTCAGACCGGACGAAGTTCCGTTTATATTCCTGTTTATCGGCAGGCTGCATCCGCTGATATTGCATTTTCCCATCGTGCTGATCATCCTTGCCCTTCTGTTTGAAGTGGCTGGCCGCTATTACCGTATGAAGGTAGGCGAGAATACGGTGATGGTACTCCTGGCCGCGGCGGCCCTGTCAGCGCTGGTTTCCATCGCCGCGGGTTTTTTCCTTTTTGCATCCGGTGAGTATTCCGGCAACTTAATGGAACGCCATTTCTGGGCCGGCGCGGTTACTGGCGCCGCCATCTTTATCACGCTCGGGCTATTCTACATTTACCGGAAGACCACACGATACTACTATTTGTATTTTGGCGGGCTCTTACTGACCAATGCCGCCGTGGGATACACCAGTCACCTGGGAGGCTCCATCACGCACGGACAGGACTACCTTACAGAACACCTGCAGTTTGTTTTTCACGTCTTTGACCGAGAGGAAGTCAAAACTGAATCGGAGATGCTCGTATATGAAGACATGATCAACCCGATCTTCGAGGCAAAATGTATGAGTTGTCATAACGCTCAGCGGGCAAAAGGTGAATTCCTGCTTACCACATATAAAGACATGTTAAAAGGAGGCGAAAGCGGTCATCCTTCGATAACTCCCGGAAATCCTGAGGAAAGCGAGGTCTTTAAACGCGTCATTCTCCCGGAAGACCACAGCGACCGAATGCCCCCCGAAGGAAAGACGCCGCTGATGGATTCGGAGATCGCCTTGCTTAAATTCTGGGTCGCTTCCGGCGCAACGGATACCTTGAAAGTTGTTGAAGCCCAGGCAGTGGATACGATGACCCAGGTAGTGAAAACGATATTGCCGGAACTGGTGAAATACCGCAGGAGGGCCCGAATTGAAAAGGTAAGGCAACAGGAGCTCGAAGAAGAACTTCAACAGCTAGCCACCAGGTTAGACATCGTCATCAGGAGAGACAGCCTCTCGGACGAAAACCTCTTTGCCATTTCAATGAAATTCCCTCCGGCACCATTTACAAACGAACAGTTCCGCGAACTCAGTCCGTACTTTGAGGTATTCTCGAAGGCTTCACTGATCTCGAGCGGCATCGATGATGCAGGCCTGTATTACATTGGCCAGATGGTGAACCTGCGCGAATTGTATCTTCAAAAAACCGGAGTGGACGGATCAGGCATCCTCTATCTGCAAAAGCTGCCACTCCTGGAGATCCTGAATCTTTCCTTCACAAAAGTTGACGATAAATCCGTCATCGACTTACTGGCCTTCTCAAGTCTGAGAGAAGTTTATCTCTACCGAACGAACACCTCCATGCAGGTGATTGAAGCCCTTCGAAAATTCAAACCCGAGGTGCGTTTCTTGTTGGAAGAAGGACCATACTTTTAGTTATTTAACAAGCGCAGCGGTGCTTTGCTTTCTCATCTGCCAATGGTTAAATTGTAGCGTATGCCATTAACCTTTTGCCTGCACGCCAAACCTTCATCGTCCTTCAACCAATGAAAAAAGTATTCTTCCATACATTTATCCTCTTTCATTTTTGTTTCATAATTCCATCAAAAGGGCAGAAGATCGACCCTCCCTTCCTCAGCGCGCTCAACACGCGCTGGGTGGATTCGGTTATCAATACGCTCACTCCGGATGAACGCATTGCGCAGTTGATACTTGTTGCCGCATGGTCCAACCGCTCTGATGACCACCGCAAGGAAATCCTGAAGATCATCCGGGAACAGAAAGTTGGGGGACTTGTCTTCTTTCAGGGCGGACCCGTAAGACAGGCAAAATTGATCAACGAATATCAGGCAGCTGCCAAAGTTCCACTTTTGATCGCCATGGATGCGGAGTGGGGAGTAGGCATGCGACTCGACAGCACGATCCGTTACCCATTCCAAATGACACTGGGTGCTGTTCAAAATAACGATCTAATCTATCAGATGGGACGGGAGATCGCCGTGCAGCTCAAACGCACCGGTGTGCACTCGAACTTTGCGCCCGTCGTTGATGTCAATAACAATCCCAATAATCCAGTCATCAATTTCCGTTCATTTGGAGAAAGTAAGTTGAAGGTTGCGGAAAAGGGGATTGCATTCATGAAAGGGTTGCAGGAGGAAAACGTTCTTGCCATTGCTAAACACTTCCCGGGTCACGGAGACACGGACACAGACTCACATCATGCATTACCGCTCATCGGCCACTCGCGTCAACGCCTTGACTCCCTTGAGTTGTATCCATTCAGGGAAATGATCCGGGCGGGAGTGGGAGGGGTGATGGTGGCACACCTGAATATTCCCGCGCTGGATTCCGCAGGGCGACCGTCCACGCTTTCAAAGCCCATCAGTTCCGACCTTTTGAGGAAGGAGTTGGGATTCCGGGGACTGGTTGTTACCGATGCCATTAATATGGCGGGCGTGAAAGGTTCCAGCCCTCCAGGTGTGGTTG
>JBBEBN010000393.1:0-10360 GCA_040882305.1 Cyclobacteriaceae bacterium | reverse complement strand
AGCGGGCCGTACAGGTCCTCGGCGTCAAACCAGCCCCCGACTGTCATCACGGCGTGTTTCACATTTTTCAGGTGCGGAAGCAGGTTCCTTTTTTGCCAGAAGTCATCGTAGTTGGGATGCTCAACAATCTGATTCCAGAAAAAATTATCACCGAGATATTTTTCTGTAATACTCTTCAACGGACCGACATCGAGCATGAAATTATAGCCGTCCTGAATGCCCAGTCCTCCGAGTCGCAATAATTGTTCTCCGAACCAGTGTTCTCTTGTAAGCTTGTCTTTTTGAACACCAAAAACAGGAAAGGCGGCGGTATAGCTTTGGAGGAAAGCGCCCATGTGGTGGAAGTCGTCGAAAAAGAAATCGGATATGGGTGCCTGGGGGGAAGAGGCCCTCAGCGCAGGATGTGCATCCGGAATGGCAGCCGCCGTATAGAATCCGGGATAGGAAATTCCAAACATCCCGACCCTTCCGTTGTGTCCTTTGATATTTTTTAACATCCAATCAGTGGTATCCCACGTATCGGAACTTTCATCAACAGCGGTTTTGTTTTTCGGATCATTTCCGGGAATGTTGGGGCGCATATTATCAAAGGCCCCTTCAGACATATAACGCCCCCTCACATCCTGGAAAGCCAGGATGTATCCATCGCGCACGAGGTACCGGCTCGGATGAGAGTGGGTTTTAAAATTGCCGAACGAAGAGGCATTGTAACACGTCCTGTTCAACAGAATGGGATGCTCCTTTGTCTTGTCTTTTGGAATATAAACAAGCGTAAAAAGCTTCTTACCATCGCGCATAGGAATGAAGTACTCAAACTTGTCATAATGATTCCGCATGTAAACGGAATCGCGTTTCGCTGTGCTTTGCGCAATGGCGCAGCTGAATCCCAGCCAAAAGATCAGGGCAAGAGATAAATGTTTCATAGGTTAACGATTGTCATGATTTCATGTTACGGAGAAAAGCAGAAAGCTATCGCAATTAGTAAAGACAAGGCATGCCTTGGCTCTACAGCATTCCTTTTAAAGATCTTTTCCACCTCCACTGCCCAAAACACAATCGAGGAAGCTGCAAGGGTGATGGCCAGTTCTTTTAATGTCAGCGGGTGCGTTTTAAAGACCACATTCATGAACGGAAGGTAGATCACCATCAATTGCAGCGAAAAAGTAATGGCGATCGCCACTAACATCTGTTTATTGGAGAAGACGCCGATTTTGAAAAACGAACGGCGCTCGGAACGGATCGCCAGCACGTGTCCCAGCTGGCTAAAGCATAAGACCGTGAACGCCATCGTTTGCCAGTGGCTCTCCGAATTACTGACGGCCCACCACTGCATGCCCAGTGTTACGATAGCCATAAGCAGTCCCACCCAGAGGATATGCCACGCCATGCCTCCGGCAAAAATATTTTCCTTCGGGTCCCGCGGCGGGCGGTGCATAATATTCGGTTCAGGTTTCTCCGATGCGAGTGCCAGTCCGGGCAGTCCGTCGGTGATGAGATTGATCCAAAGGATGTGGATGGCCAGTAGCGGGATGGGCAAACCCAGGAAAGGGGCAAGGAAGAGTGTCCATATTTCACCCGAATTTCCCGTCATGATATATTTAATGAACTTCAGGATGTTATCAAATATTCTCCTGCCGTGTTTAACGGCTTTGATAATGGTTGCAAAATTGTCGTCCAGGAGGATCATATGAGAAGCTTCTTTTGAAACCTCCGTACCATTGATGCCCATGGCTATTCCGATGTCTGCATTTTTTAGCGCCGGAGCATCATTCACACCATCACCTGTCATGGCGACAAAATGTTTCCGCGTCTGTAAAGCATTGATGATGCGAAGCTTTTGCTCGGGATTGACGCGGGCATACACTCGGATCTGTTCTACCTTTTCTTCAAAATCCTCCTCACTCATTTTTTGGAGTTCGGGCCCCGATACAATAAGGTCTTTTTCGTTTGATACAATGCCGAGTTGCTGCGCAATGGCTTTGGCAGTAAGTTTATGATCGCCTGTAATCATGACGGGTCTTATTCCCGCCGCCTTGCATTCCTGCACCGCCTGCTTTGCTTCTTCCCTGGGAGGATCCATCATGCCGGCAAAACCGATCAATGTCAGCGAAGATTCAACGTCTCCCTCGTTTGAGGTTTCCGGCATTTGATCATAGAGGCGCACGGCGTAACCCAGCGTCCGATAACCTTTTGCTGCCAGCTCGTCGGCCTTCTTCTCAAATTCAGGGATAAAATTGTGTTGCTCAGGTTGCAGCTTGTGAATTAAAACATCCACTGCTCCTTTTACGATGGCCACGACTCCCGATCCTGTCTGATGGAATGTGGTCATGCTCTTTCTTTTGGAATCGAAAGGGAGCTCGGCGATTCTGCGATATTGTTTCTCAAGAGCGGACCGGTCAAAGCCCTGGTCCAATGCATACTGCGCAAGGGCAACCTCTGTTGATTCGCCCACCCAGTTGTTGTCCTTGTCTTTTGTTACATCATTGTTCAGCGCCATGGCTTGGAGGAGCCGGTTCTTTTCCTCAAAGACATTCGCAGGCAATGAGAGCTCCTCCGGCTCGTATATCTCCTGCACGGTCATTTTATTCAGCGTCAGCGTTCCTGTTTTATCCGAACAGATGTAGGTAACGGAACCCAATGTTTCGACCGCGGGAAGTTTTCGAATGAGTGCGTTGTTTTTTACCAACCGTTTCGCGCCAAGCGCAAGGGCGATGGTAACCAGCGCGGGCAGCGCCTCCGGAATTGCCGCCACCGCCAGGGAAATAGACGTCAAAAGCATGGTAGACCACGACTCCCCACGCTGCCATCCAACGAGGAAAAAGATTGCGCACAATATCAGGATGATGACCGTCAGTATCCTGCCAAAGGAGTCCAGTCTTTTCTGCAGAGGAGTTTTTGTCTCCTCGGTCTGGATCATTTGAGCGATGCGCCCGAATTCCGTTTTCATTCCCGTCATCACGACATATCCAACGCTACGGCCATTCGTCACAAAGGTCCCTTTGTACCCCATGTTGACCCTGTCACCCAACGGGTAATCGCCGGGACGAAGGGCGTCGGTGCTCTTTTCTATGTTGAGGGATTCGCCCGTCAGGGAGGATTCATCAACCTTGAATGCATAAGTTTCAATGAAGCGGATATCTGCTGGAATGATATTGCCGGCCTCCAGCATCACCACATCTCCGGGAACAAGGTCTTCGGCAGAGATCTCGATAGATTGGTTGTTTCGCAATACACGGGCGTAGCTGGCCGCCATGTTTTGAAGCGCTTCCATTGCCTTTTCCGCCCTCCATTCCTGAACGAGTCCAACGATCGCGTTGATGATCACGATCGCCAGTATCACGAGGGCATCTGTCACATCGCCCAGGATTCCCGAGATCACCGCTGCAGCAATGAGGATGAGGATCATGAAATCTGCTAGCTGGCGGAGCAGCATTCCCAATACGGTCTTCTTTTTCTTGACCTCCAGGGAGTTTTTGCCGTATTCCTCCAATCGCTCGCGGACAGCGTCTTCCGAAAGGCCTTGCGGATTCGTTTTTAAAGTTTGCGCTATTTCTGCGATTGATTGTAAATGGTATTCCATGCGTTTGGTTTCATAGTTCAAAGAAGCGGCGACAGCAACCGCGCTACTTTCTCCGGTAATTGCTTAAACATCGGCCGCTTTCGCCAGGCCTGGGCTTCAATTTTTTCAGCAGACTCCAGGTCCTGTAAAAAAGTTGTGCGCAATTCTTCCGCCAGTTTTACACCGTACACCACGGCATTTACTTCAAAGTTCAGATCGAAACTCCTGTAATCCATATTGGCGGTACCAACAATAGAAATATAATCATCCACGACCATTGTCTTGACATGAATAAATCCCTTATGGTAGAGATAGATCTCGACACCTGCGCGCAACAGGTCGTCGTAATACGACCATGCCGCTGCGTTTACAAGCCTGGAATCCGATATGCCAGGCGCGAGTAACTTTACCGACACTCCTGACAGCGCAGCAACCTTTAGAGCGTTCAGGATCGTTTCCCCGGGGATAAAATAAGGGGTGGTAATCAGAACTTCCTTTCTGGCAAGATCGATGGCCTTGAGCAGGGAAAGCATGATGGTGGAGGTTGGGGAATCCGGTCCGCTGGCTGCTATCTGAACACTTTCATTTCCATCGGAATGTCTACGGTCAACAAAATAAATGGGCTCCGGTTGCAATTTCTGTCCCGAACAAAAGTTCCAGTCGCAAAAGAAAAGATACTGCAGATATTGTACCCCCGGGCCGTCTATTCGCAGGTGCGTGTCGCGCCAAAACAGCCTGCGCTTTTTGCGCTTCTTTGTTTTCCGAATGTCATTGATGTATCGGTCACTGATATTGATCCCTCCAAGAAATCCGCAATCGCCATCTACGACGATAAGCTTCCGGTGATTGCGGTAATTTACGCGGTTTGCCAGGGGAATAAACCTGATCCGGTTAAAGGGGTAAGCCTCTACGCCGGAACTTCTCAATTCACTCAGGAATTTTTTGCGGATCGTACGACTTCCGAAAGCATCGTAAATAAAACGGACCTTCACGCCTTCTCTTGCTTTTTGAATGAGGGTATCCTTCACCTGGTTTCCGATCACATCGTTTTCATAGATGTAATACTGAATATGGATATGGTGTTTTGCGCCTTTAATCGCACTGAAGACTTCAGGGAATTTCTGTTCACCATTGAGTAACAGCTTCACGTAATTTCCCGTTGTCAGCGGACTGAAACTGTCCTTCAGCAACAGGTGGACAAGACCTTTGGCATCGCCGATCGTATGCGTTTGGTTTCTTAGGTTGAGTTCCGTTTCCAGTATCACTTCCCTGATCACCTCGCCGCGAAGGGCATCATCTTCAATCAGCTTCTTGCTGTATACCCGGCGTTTCCGGTAATTGATGCCAAACGAGAAATAGAACAGCATCCCGAGAACTGGAATAAAGATGGCGAGCAACAGGTAGGCCAGCGTTTTATTGGTGCTGCCGGTATCATAGATAATGCGGAGGCAGACCAGAATCAGGATAATAATATAGACGATATCCAGGATTACGACCCAGTTCATGCCTTTGGGAAAAATTTCATTCTCCGTTATCAGTTTGCGGCCGGGCAATCGCCTGGCCTTTGAATGATTGAAAGATAGCAGTTGTTTAACAGACTAGCATAAAAAGTTTGTCTAAGTGGACTCTTATGGAGAAAAGTTCCCGTTTTATCGATGTCATCCCGTTACCTTTCCACTTCTTTTAAGAGATCGTTAAGGTCAAGGGGTCTTGTCACCATAACCACTGAACCATCCTCCCGATAGGACCATGAGCTTTTCGGACGGTCCCAGTAAAGTTCCACTCCGTTGGTGTCGGGATCGCTCAGGTATAATGCTTCCGAAACTCCATGATCGCTTGCACCCGCAATGGGGTAATGTGCTTTGCGCAAGCGGTCAAAGATCATTGCGAGGTCTTTCCTTGTGGGATAGCGAATGGCAGTGTGATAAAGTCCCACACCATGAGGCGATGCTGGCGGCGCCCCTTTGCTATGCCATGTGTTTAATCCGATATGGTGGTGATAACCTCCGGCCGCGAGGAATGCGGCGTCGTGGCCATACATGGTGGTGAGCTCAAACCCCAGCAGATCCCTGTAAAACGCAAGGGCGCGCTCAAGGTTAGACACCTTTAAGTGCACATGCCCGATCTGCGTTTGCGAAGGGACTGTATAAGGATCATTTTCCGGCTCGTTTTTTTTGAGATCAGCATTCATAAAACGGGTGATAAAGTTAGGTACTACAATGTTGGTCGACACTCCTCGGCGCTATGCAAAGGTACCGCAGCCCGGCAAAAAAAACAGCTCACGGTGATAAACCCGATCACACTTGTTTCACCAGCTGGATCTCTGCATAAAGCTTGACTTCCTCCCCTACCAGCACTCCACCGGTTTCCAGGGCGGCATTCCAATTGAGTCTAAAATCTGTACGGTTGATCTTGCCGCTGACGGCAAATCCTGCTTTTTCGTTGCCCCATGGATCTTTGCCGATCCCGCCGAAGTTTACTTCAAAACGGACAGGTTTCGTTACCTCCCTGATCGTCAGGTTTCCGTGCAGAAGGTACTCCTCATCATTCTTCTTTTCAAATTTTGTCGAGATAAATTGCATTTTTGGATAGTTTCCGACATCAAAGAAATCGGCTGACTTGAGGTGGTTGTCGCGGTCGACATTGCCTGTTGAAATCGTGTTCAGATCTGCCGTGAATCCAATATTGGCGGTAGTGAAGTCCGCGTCCTCTGTTTCGACCGTAACGTCGAATTTTCCAAGTGAACCGGAAACATTCGTGATCATCATGTGTTTTACCTTAAATCCTATTTCGCTATGCGCAGGGTCAAGGTTCCATTTTGTTTTTGTGATAGTTTGTGTTGTCATTGTATTTTGTGTTAAGGTGGTACAAAGCTACGGCCAACACGATCTTGAAAACGTTGAACTAGATTAAGAAAAGAACGATACGGCTAACTTTTTTCCTTTTCCAGGTGGCGGCCGGGCGAAATGGCACGCTTTTCTTAATCCAGTTCAATGTTTCTGTGACAGGGAGATGGTACCTTTATGAAAAGAAAAAAAATGGAAAACAGGGTTTCAGGGATACATCACATAACGGCAATTGCCGGCAATGCAAAACGCAACTACGATTTTTATACAGGAGTACTCGGACTCAGGTTCATTAAAAAGACTGTCAACTTTGATGATCCGGGTACCTATCATTTTTATTTCGGCGATAAGGTTGGTACTCCCGGAACAATCCTCACATTCTTTCCATGGGAACGTATTGGTACAGGCAGGCAGGGTTCGGGCATGGCAACGGAGATCGGTTATTCTATTCCGGAAAACGGCTTGGCATTCTGGCACGACCGTTTGAAACGTTCCCATGTAACCATGAGGGATTCCGGAAAAAGACTTGGCGAAGAATTCCTGTCTTTCGAAGATCCGGATGGTTTGCCTTTAGCGCTGATCATTCCGTCTACACCGGATAGCCGCAAAGGTTGGGAGACACCCGAGGTGGATGCGGCTGTGGCGACAAAGGGGTTTCACAGTATTACACTTTCCCTTTCATCCATTGGCGGAACAGCAAAAGTACTCACAGACATTTTCAACTATACGTTGCTGAAGCAGGAGGGAAACCGTTTCCGGTACATCACGAATGCAGTAGAAAACGCATCGATCGTTGATTTGCTGGAAGTTCCCGGTGAAGGGCGGGGGGTCAACGCCGGAGGTACCATTCACCATGTGGCCTTCAGGGTAAAGAATGAAGAAGTGTTGATCGGTTACCGCGAAAAGGTATTAGGCTATGGCTTGAACATCACTCCCAAGATTGACCGGAATTATTTTTTCTCCCTATATTTCAGGGAACCCGGCGGGGTATTGTTTGAACTTGCAACTGATAACCCGGGCTTTTCAGTTGACGAACCTGTGGATCAGCTGGGAACACATTTGAAATTACCTCCCCAATACGAAGGAAGCAGGGCGGAGATTGAAAGGGTGCTTCCAAAGCTTTAGGCATTAGGCATTGGTCATTGGGCATTGCTTCGCAGTCTGAAGCTTGCGCTGGAACGAGGGGGGAGGCGAAGGCGGGTTGCGAAAAATTTGTTATGCACAGAAAAGATATCCGAACAGCAGGAAAGAAACTAGAGGAGGCGGAAAAAGTTTTGGTCATGTTACATGGTCGAGGGGCGCCGGCGGAAGATATACTTGGGCTGTCTGCACACCTTTCAGTAAAAGAATTTGCGATCCTGGCCCCTCAGGCGACGAACTACACGTGGTATCCGTATTCCTTTCTTGCCCCGCCGGGGGAAAATGAACCGTGGCTTTCTTCCGCGCTGGATCTCATTAATGAACTGGTGCACGACATCCAACTGGCCGGTATTGGGCCGGAAAACATTTTCTTCTCCGGTTTTTCACAGGGCGCATGTCTGACGCTTGAGTTTGTTGCACGCAACGCAAGGAGGTGGGGCGGCGTGGCTGCTTTTACGGGAGGGCTGATCGGCGACAAAGTGTATCCGGAAAATTATAAAGGCGATTTCGAAGGCACACGCGTTTTTATAGGATCCAGCAACCCCGATCCGCACATCCCGGTAGAAAGGGTGCATGAATCGACCAGGATGTTGCAGTCCATGAACGCACAGGTGACAGAAAAAATATACCTGAACCTGGGACACACCATCATCGCAGATGAATTAGCGCTCGCTGACCGATGGGTATTCGGGGAGCGCGCAGCGACTTAAACTTTTTTCCTACCTTTCAGGATGACGTTCCAATACCCATTTGAATTACTCGGCACTTTTTTCTTTGCCATTTCCGGTGCACTCGCCATTCAGGATCACCATGACGATCTTTTCGGCGCTGGTTTTACGGGGTTTGTAACAGCCATCGGAGGGGGCACTTTGCGCGACATCATGCTGGGCAGTTATCCCCTCGTTTGGGTACGCGATATTTTTTTTCTGTATGCAATTTTCGCCGGTGTTATCGTAGCGTACATTTTCTTCAGGGCGCTTACGCGGCTAAAACGCACGTTTCTGTTTTTTGATACCCTTGGAATATCCTTCTTTACCGTTTTAGGCGTTGAAAAAGCACTGAGCCTCGGCGTGAGACCGGAGATCGCGGCCATTATGGGAATGTTCACAGCCATCATGGGTGGCGTCATCAGGGATGTGCTGACCAATGAAACTCCAGTATTATTCCGCAAGGAAATTTATGCAACCGCCTGCCTGGCCGGTGCCATCCTCTATCTTATCCTATTCCAGGCAGGCCTTGACCGCAACATCAACCTCGTCGTTTCTATTATACTGATCTTCATCATTCGCATGCTTGCAGTGAAATACAAACTGGCATTGCCGAACTTCAGAAAATGAAGAGTCTTATCTCCTCTATGCCCCTAAGCCCTTGCTTCCTTACACCCTCCCCTTTCCCTTTGCGAGCCGCGAGCGGATCTTGCTCAGAAATTCCGGCGTAATACCAAGATAGGAAGCGATGTTATGCTGCGGAACACAGGAGGGGATCGAAGGATATTTTTTAATGAACTGCAGATACCGGTCTTCGGCACGGGAAGTCATGTTATCGATCAGACGCTGCTGACTTGCCACAAGTGAATTTTCCAGAAGAATGCGAAAAAAGCGCTCAAATTTAGGAACCCTCTCAAACAACATCTGCTGATTATCGCGTGACAACATCAGCACATTTGAATCTGTGATGGCTTCGATATTCAGGATCGCCGGCTTGCCGGAGATCAGGCTGTATAGGTCGGAGATCCACCAGTCCCGGGTAGCAAAGCTGAGAATGTGTTCCTTGCCAACTTCATCAACGGTATAACTCTTTACAGCACCCTGCACGACAAAAGCGGAATGAATGCAAACCAACCCTGCCTTTAAATACAAGGTCTTTCCCTTGAGCGCCCTGGCTTCCAGTGTGGAAAGGAAAATTTCCTTTTCCTCCTCTGTAATAGAAATGTGTTTGCCGACATTTTTTAATATGAGGTCTGTATCCATTTCCTTGTGATTCTTTTAAAGATAAGCATTTTACAAACCCGGTCCGGCATAATTCAAACGTCCAGTCAACCACGCTTGCCCTCCTTTTGAACCATCTGTGAAAAAATATCCTTATAAAAAAGCTGCCTTAATAAAGATTAGGTAATATAGCATTCGGAGCATTTTTAATTATGGAATTACGATTATACACTTTCGCTGACCTCCTTCCTGATCGCAAGCCGGGCAAGGCGGTCAAAGCCCATCACCGCATAAAAGAGTTAATGGATGAGATCGTACTGGCCGACCGGTTGCGCCTCGACGCCGTCTTCTCCCCCGCCGTGATCCTGGGAGCCGCTGCCTTTGTGACTCTTTCACTTAAATACATGGGTAAGGGCCCAAACCGCTCATGGTAGCAAAAAAAAATGCAGCGGAACGAGCCGTAGAACTTATTAAAGACGGCATGACGGTAGGGCTGGGTTCAGGCTCAACTGCATCCTATGCCATTGCGAATATTGGTGAACGTGTAAAGCGGGGACTAAAGATCAAAGCCGTTGCGAGCTCCCTGAAATCCGAGACTCTTGCAAAAAGTCTCATGATCCCTGTGTTTGACCCCTCACAGATCGATTCCATCGATATTGCAATAGACGGCGCGGATGAAGTGGACACAACAGGGAACCTGATCAAGGGCGGTGGCGGCTCCCTTCTCCGTGAAAAAATCATCGCCTTCGGCAGCAAGGCATTTCATGTCATCGTCGATGACTCAAAGCTCGTTGAACGGTTGGGAAACAGAGCACCGGTGCCCGTGGAGATCACTCCCTTTGCAGCCGGCCTCACCATGAGGCATTTACAACAGCTGGGTTGCGACC
>JBBEBN010000392.1:0-10435 GCA_040882305.1 Cyclobacteriaceae bacterium | reverse complement strand
ATTATCCGTCAGCGATGGGATCAATACCAGCGAGCACACAACGGTCACCATCAACGTTAACAACCTGAATGACAACCAGCCTTCGGATATTCTGTTGAGCAATGATCAGTTCAGTGAATCTGAAGCGATCGGGACGTCAATAGGCACACTCTCAACATTAGATCGCGATAAGGAGGGCTTTCATACCTACAGCCTCGTGACCGGCGCCGGTGATGCCGATAACCAGAAGTTTGACATCGATGGCGACCAACTAGTCACAGCAGTGTCTTATGACTACGACCACGAAAAAAGTTTTACGATCAGGGTGAAGATGACCGATTACCGGGGTGATTCTTATGAAAAGGTTTTCACGATCACCACAGAGGCCGATAGGGACATCCAACTTGAAATCCCTACCGCGTTTTCACCTAATGGTGATCAGGTAAATGATACCTGGGAAATCGATCGCCTGCTCTCATATCCAAAGCACCTTCTGAAAGTCTTTAACACCGATGGTATGGAAGTCTTCTCGAACGCAGGCTATACCGCCCAGTGGGACGGAACTCATAAAGGCCAGGAACAGGCGTTCGGCACTTACTACTATATCATCAGGCTAAATGACGCTTCCGGAAAAGTGTTCAAAGGAACCGTATTGATCATCAAATAAATTCTAATTGACAGAAAAAATGAAACACATACTATGTGCACTTACAGCAGTTCTCATACATACTTCATCACATGCCCAGACCAATCCATTGCTGGGACAGTATTTCCAGAATTTGCAGGTATATAATCCGGCACACGCTGGCATGAACGACTATCTCGACATCAACATGGGTATCCGCCAACAGTGGGCGGGTTTCGAGGGATCCCCCACCACGATGTACCTTTCCGCCAACGGCATCCTGAAATTCAACAAGATACAGAATACGACTGCAGAGGGGACTGTAAAACCCGGATTCAAACACGGCCTGGGTGGCTACCTGCTTTCAGACAAACAGGGTCCATACAAGCAATCCGAGATATCGCTGGCCTATGCCGCGCACGTACCCTTAACGCCCGACCTGTACTTATCCATGGGCGCGTCGCCCGGCGTCTACAATGCAAGGGTAGATATGTCGGACGTATGGGTGAAGGATATGGCAAACGATCAGACCTATCAGTCAATGATGGCGAATGGATCATCCAACACTTATCTGCACGTCAATATGGGATTGTCCTTATACTCTAAAGCCTTTTATTTATCGTACAGTATGGCTGAGGCGGCAAAGGTTAGTCTGTCCGGAAACAAGGATATCAGCCAGTGGGGAGATCAGGTGAGACACCATATTCTGGGAGGGTACCGCTTTAATCTGGAAAACGGCTTCGAACTTATGCCCAATGCTTTCATCCGTTTAGATCAGACGAAGCCTGCGTTCTATGAAGGAGGGGTAAGAGCAAGATACCAGAAAAATTACTGGGTCGGCGCGTCCTATCGCAATGACAACACCTACGTCGGAATGTTGGGATTTACATTCAATGACAAATACCGGTTGGGCTACTCCTTTGAATACAAAACCAGAGATATTTCCAGGTATAGCAATGGCACCCATGAAATTAACCTGGGCATGAGGTTATACAATCATGCCGGGTCCCCTTCGATGTGGTGATGACTTGAAAATTATCCCCCAAACTTTTGTCCCGGTTGTCGCCCATCACAAAATAGCCATTCATTGGAACAACTACTGAATGCATTTCCCTGGATTCCTGTTTAGTGACATTAGCCGTCCTGACATAATCTTCTTCTTTTAACATTCCATTGATGAATACTTTGCCTTCCATTATTTCGATGGTGTCACCCGCTACGGCAATGATTCCATTGAGAAAAAGTTTGCTTTTAATACAAACCCGGTAGCCTGGGAAGATAGTCCTTTGGGTCGACGGTGGCATCATTCTTTAGTATCTCATAATGGAGGTGAGGAGCGGTTGATAAACTACCTGTGCTACCAACCAGGCCTATCACCTGGCCTTTCCTTATCCTGTCGCCTTTTTTCACTAAGGCAGTTTCGTTGTTGTTTTGAGTTATGGCCACAGAAAAAAAACTTCGCGAGGGAAGGACGGCATTCCGTATGAGGAAATGGGCGGATGCTTACGCCAGGTTGTCGGATGTGGATAAGGAGGCTGGCCTCAAACCGGAAGATCTGGAATCGCTTGCCATTGCTGCTTATCTGCTGGGGAGATCCGCCGAAAGTAATGACATCTGGTCACGTGCTCATAATGAATTTCTGATTACTGGTGACATAAAAAGTGCTGTTCGGTGCGCATTCTGGCTGGGCTTAATATTATTGAACTTAGGAGAATCCGCCCGGGGAGGTGGATGGATTTCGCGGGCCGGCAGACTGCTGGAAGAAGCGCGTCTGGAGTGCGCGCGCGTGCGTCTCCGCGGGAAGTCCTCTCCTGCTTGAACCGGTGATGGTCAGCCACCCGAAGCTCAGGATCTTCGTGGAGAATTCCGGCTATCCTTATCTCGACGAAATGATTGCTGTGATGTACCAGTATCCTCAACTATATGGAGACGTATCTACGATCACATGGATAATTCCGCGAAGTGCTTTTTACGATTATCTGAAACGGCTCATTGAGGCCGGACTCGGAAAACGGTTGATGTTCGGGTCAGATCAGATGCGTTGGCCTGAAATGATTGGAAAAGGAATCGAAGCCATCGAAGAAGCTGATTTTTTAACAGGCGATCAAAAAAGAGACATCCTGTACAACAATGCTGCGAGGTTTCTTCAATTGGACACGCAGCGTCAGGCTGCTCACGCCTCCTTCGTGCCCAGCAACTCATCCCCCGGCTTCTGTCCGGCGAGCTGCCCGCCATCGGCGACGATCGTCTGACCTGTGATAAAGCTGCTTTCATCACTGGACAGAAAAAGAAATACCGGGGCAATTTTTGAAATTGTTTAGTGGTTATTAACCTTCACCGAGATCATGTGGTCGAGAATGTTCTTCGTTATTTTCCGCACGCGTTCGTCGCCTTCACTGAAGAAACGGTAGGGCGGTTCCATATTTCCGGGTGGAGCGGAGAGCACTTTGTTCCACCAGCAAGTCGCGGCGTTAAACACATAGTTGCCTTTGTCAGCAGTGTAGATAGTCGACGCGTATTTGCGGTTCGTTGAAGTTCCATCGTAGCGTGTAACAAATCCTTCGGCAAGCACCACCATGTTTTTCAACCCTTCTCCGAGCGGAGGACCGTGGAATTCCCAGCCCACAAGCTCATTGATCTCATCCCCGCGCTTCATTCCGGTGCCTTCAAAAGCCCAATGATCGGGTGCCACGCAAGTCCAGTCCGCAAGGCCCACACCGTATGATCGTGAACCCATCAACGCTGGCTCATCAAATCCGCGGTCGACCATGGTCATCACGCGGTTCGGTACGCCCTTGCCGTTGGGAAGCAATTTTACGCGTCCGGATACCGAGTTTCCTGACAAAAATGCGAGGTTAACACCGGCATCCCTGGCCTTCATTACGTTGTCAAACATTTCCTGAGTCCAGTATTCATCATGACCAACAGAGAGCCAAACTTTGCCGCGCAATAAACCGGGACCATCCGCGTGGGTGTCAACATTGGAAATGTAGCTTACGTCATATCCTTCTTTTTCCAGCCAGAAAGCCAACGGGAACTCTGTCATCAAAAATTCACCTGAGCCATTGCTAAGCGGTTCAAAACCGGCGGGATACAGATTCCAGAAAATCGCGTAAGGGCGATCGAATCCTACGTCGTAATTGTCAGGGGCGCTGGCAGCCCACTGGCTCGTCTTGCTGTCGTAGAACGAGTGCCATTGCGGCCAGCGGTTATAAGATAACCAGGTAAGATCGGAGCATTGAAATAAGACATCCGCCTTCCGTTCATCACGCACAATGAAGATCACATAGGCCTGCGCGTCTGTTTTCTGCGTAGTGAGCTTACCGAGATACACGCCGCTCACCCAGTCGCCCGGGATCTTAATGCTCACCGCTTCGTCCCACTGACATTCCATCAAGCTCTTGTGACCCTCTTCCGGTGTAGGTTGAGGAGTACCTTTTAATGAGGTGAAGGACTTCATGAGACGTCCGCCTTTTCCGCCATAATAACCCAAGCGGAAAATATCGAGATTGTACTTTTCAGCAGGCTCGGTGCCTACATAGACTTTCAGGGTTTCACCCGCTTTGACACTGGTATGCGAAACAAAACCTTCAATCTCCTTTCGCCGGTGCCAACCCTCCACATACGGTTCATTTTCATGACGGACAACTTTGGTGATGATCCAGTCTGTCGTGCCGGGTTTGGCGTTCTCTTCGCCAATGATGCTTGACTTTTGCTGTGCCAACAGGTCACCAGAAAGAATACAGAGCAAAAGAACAAATGCTATGGCCCATGGCAAGAACCCGTATCCGACGTCGGGACGGTCGAGCGCTGCGATGAATGTTTGTGACTTGTTTCGTTCCATAATCCTTGCTTGCTTTTAATAATAATTAAACTTCACAGTTTTTTTTGCAGACGCGCTTCTCATTGCCGGCCCGAAGGCCTTACCAGAATCTATTGCCGCACCTTTACATACAGCACCCAGTCTTCCGTGACATGGGCGGGCTTTGGAAACGCCTTCTTTCCGCTGGCCACAGGCTGTTAGCATATGGCAAAGCAGGAAATAATACGTGACTACCTTGAGATGGCCATCACCATTTCTATCTCGGTGGTTCGCTGCAGTCTGGTTTCCACCAACTCCTTGATCTGGTCTATTTCGTAGCTGTTCAACGGACGTTGGGAAACGATCCTGATTGAAAGTTTCATTGGATAAAGGCTTTGGACGCTAACGCCTCTAATGATAGCATTTTCGGCTTTCAGACCCTCGAGTTGTTTTTTTACCTTGTGCTCGTATACCATCTGGTTAAACCCCAGCGCGAGGGGTATACTCACGATCAGCACCAGCACGAGGGATATCAGCATTCCCCTTGTCGCCAGCTTCAGCGGACTGAAACCGAGCAGCATGAAAGTAATGGATGCAGCCAGCAACATGCCCGCCAGGTTGGTGCCCAGCAGTAAGGTTGCCCCCAGAAAAATTTGTGGATTGCCCCATCCAAGGCCAATCGAAATGACTGCCAGGGGGGGAATTAACGCGACCGCGATAGCAACCCCTGCCAGTGTTTTCGCCACTTCTTCCCGGGCGTAGGCATAGGCGCCAGCAATGCCGGAAACCGCGGCGATCCCCAGGTCCAGGAGGTTGGGTCTCGTTCGGGCCAGTATTTCCGATCCGGCCGATTGAATGGGCGTGAGCCAGGTGATCAGCACGGCGAATACCAATGACAGGCCCAGGCCGGCAAAGATGGTCTTGAAGCTATCAGTGATCAGCTTCTTATCATGCCTGAGGGTTCCCATACTCAGGGAAATGATGGGCGCCATCAGAGGTGCCAGGATCATCGCCCCGATTACCACGGGCGAGGAGTTTGCGAATAGCCCAAAGGTCGCCAATACCGTGGACAGCACCATTAATACCAGATAGGAGTTCTTCAACCGTGCATTGTCCCGCAGGATTTGAAATAGCTCCTTGAACTCTTCGGAAGACGCACGCTTTATAAATGGCAATTTGCTCTCGGCCAGCGCCTGCGCTGCTTCTCCTTTCGGAAGGGCCCTGACCTTGAAAATTTCACCAGATCCTCTGGAAAGGTCGGGCATCTCAAAATACGAGCCCGGGATGATATTCAGCTGATCTTTCTCAACCCTCAGGTCAATATTCTGCGCAGACAATTTTTTCCTATCGACAAGTAATTCCCTGGGACCCGCGGGGAAGGTCAGACTGATGGCGGTTGTTTTTACATGGGCCGCAAACGGTGGTAACCGGTTCTTGTTCCACAGTGAGCGTATGCCATAGTAGAGCATCTCGACAACACTTCGGGGACTGATGAAGAAGGCGTGCATCTTCCCGTCGTTGACAGACGAATCTTCAAGGGCAAGGCGGGTGAGCACTGAACTTTTTTTGTGTTCCGACACCACGATGCCAGTCACAGCGGTTTTTATTTTTTTGTCGTTGGGTAAATCGATTTCAACGCGAAAGGGCTCGATGTTAAAAAGACGGATCACGGGAAAAATCCTTTTAATCCCTGACCTTTTTTCTCCCGGAAGCTCTTCACTGGTAAGTTTAAAAGTCTGGCCGATGACCATGATGTTAAAGATCGGCATCCCGTTGCAGTAAAGAAGGTCCATCTTCACCGGTTCACGTGCACCCCTAATGTGTGCAATTGCTTTTTCGAGTGTTCGTGCGACACCGGTGGCGACACAAGCTTCACTTGCTTCCGGATGCGGCAAGATAGCCAGGACAACACCGGAGCCTGTCAGCCGGGGAAGGAGTTCCTTGAGCTGACCATCCGTAAGATAAAGTATCAAAGGCTCTTCCGGTTTGAAGTCGGAAGGCTTTCCCGGGTCAAAGACTTCGCTGCTGCTCACGAGATCCCCCAGCAGGGGAAGCACCTTTTCCCGGGTAGCCTCTGCCTGCTCACCATCAAAAATCAATCTGTAGTTCAAATTCAGTTCATTAGTTAGTCAGGTATCACTATCACACAACGCTGACGCCACTTGCATGCTTGAAGATAGTCTAAAATTCCGATCACTTATGCCCGATCCGGCTTCTTTCTCTCGCGAACCAGATGCTCAAGGAGCTTCTGCCTAAAATGCCGGAAAACGGTCAGTAGAAATCTTTCACGATAATACTTGAAGATAACGGAGTACCGTTGTGATTTCTTAATCCTTCCGCTTTAGCCATCCAAACATCCTCATGATCATCATGAGCGGCCCGGCTAAAAGATCGACCTGATAACCGATGTTGCCCATCATCAGCGCTAACGGATTTTTAAATGGGTTATCATTCACCAGGTATGTCCACGTGGAAGAAGGCCGCTTTATTTTCAGCTCCGAAACATTGATACTTGAATCATTCAGCTTGTCTTCAAGGTCTGCTATCAGCTGCCGGAACATCGCATCCGAGCTTTTATAAAATTCCTGCAACGGATTCTTTCCTGCCATGCGTTGCCAGTGAATTCCTTCCCGCAGGGCTGCGATATCGTTCATGTAATGCGACCAGAGGAAGTCATGCTGAAAAAGGCGATACTCCTTTAACCGGCTTTCTTTCGAAAAGAAAATCTCCTGCCTCCTGTCAAAAAGTATGGTGCGTTGCTTTTCAATAAAATGAGCATATTGATGAAGGTTGTTACGTATCTCGTGAAGCTGTCCTTCAATGATGCGCTGAGCCTGCGCGATGCTTCTGGCAATAGTGGCATGGTGTATCGGCCCATCCTGGCGCAAATCCCTGAGATGCTTCGGCAGCAGGCTCTTGAGTCCGTACTTAACCATCAGGTCATCTTCCATACTAATGATAAATTGTGAAGACCCGGGGTCGCCTTGTCTCCCGGCACGTCCTTTCAGCTGATGATCGATGCGAAGGCTTTCGTGCCGGTTCGTTCCAATGATGTGCAAGCCGCCGGATGCCATGATGGCTTCTTTTGAACGTTGTTCCTTGCCGCCCAGCATGATGTCCGTGCCGCGCCCCGCCATATTCGTAGAGATCGTGACCGCTCCCGGCATTCCGGCCTGTTCAATGACAGCCGCTTCCGATTCATTGTTCTTCGCATTGAGGACGGTACTGGCAATACCATGGCGCTGCATTTCCGCCTGCAACTCTTCCGATTCCTTTACTGTTAATGTGCCTATCAAAATGGGCCTGCCAGTCTGATGGACCTTTTTTACTTCTTCGATGATGGCCTTTACTTTCGCGGCTTTATGCGTGAAGATCCTGTCAGGATGATCGATGCGCCGGCTGGGCTTGTGCGACGCGATGACGGTAACACCAAGGCCGTAGAGGCTGGCAAATTCTTCTGCGGCATGCTGCGCCGTACCGGTCATGCCTGAAACTTTCGGATAACAATTCATGAGATGCTGAAGTGAAATAGAGTTCAGTATCCTTCCCTCCGACTGCACGGCTAATCCTTCCTTCGCTTCCACCGCCGACTGCAACCCGTTCTGCCATTTTCTATCTTCGACAATCCTGCCGGTAAATTCATCGACTAATTTTATCCGTCCATCTTCAATAATATAGTCAACATCTTTCCGGAGCATGGACCGGGCTTGCAGCGCGAGGTTAACGGCGATGAGCAGATCGCGGTGGTTGTCATCGTACAGATTCTGCACCGCAAAAAAATGTTCCGTTTTTTCAATACCATGTTCGGTCAGAAAAACATTCCGGGCATATTCATCCAGCATAAAATCACGGTATTGTGAGAGGTTCGAAACGTACCGGGCAATCCGGTGATGATCTACAGGCTGCCCCTCTATCTTCCCGGCAAAGACAAGCGGGTTCCGGGCTTCGTCTATCAAAATCGCGTCGGCCTCATCGACAATAGCATAGTTAAAATCCCCCAAAATGATCTCCCCCGGTTCATACGCCATGCAGGAACGAAGGTAGTCGAACCCTACTTCCTTCGCGGTGCCATATGTAATGTCACATTGGTATGCCATCCGTTTCTCCCCTGAAGGCATGTTTTCCTGAATAAAACCAACCGACAATCCCAGGAATTCATACACGGGCCGCATCCAGTTTGCATCGCGTTTGGCGAGGTAATCATTAAAGGTCAGAATGTGTACACCTTTTCCCGACAGTGCATTCAGGCATGCCGTAAACACCGCCACCAGTGTCTTGCCTTCCCCCGTTTGCATTTCAACGATATTTCGCTGGTGGAGGGCGATGGCCGCCGTGATCTGCACGCGGTACGGGATGATGTGCAGCGTTCGCTTGAATACCTCCGAGACAATAGCATAGAGTTCTGCCATGTACGCATCCGGTGATTCGCCGGAGAGCACTTTCTTTCTGATGACGGCGGTCATCTGCCGTAATTCCACGTCGGCTTTGCCATTTAGGCCGCCTGCAAGCTGAAGGATTTGCTGCAGTGAAGTTTCGTACAGATGGATATCCTCAGTTATGGTGGTCTGCCTTAATCTATAGAGAAAGTTTTTGATCTTCCTGTTCGCTTTCATTTTACGTTCAGTTGAAATTAAACATCGTTCATCTGCGGGCATGTCCTATAAGGACAACAACTGATGCGGCGAAGATCCTTCACAAAGGAATGATGAGAGAAACTTACGCTACATCGGCGGGGAAAATGAACGCTTCATCTTCATCTGAATTTTGATGCGGAATATTAAATGAGCTGGTGTGGTTGTGCGAAGAATAAATTGGCCGGGTGTTGACCTGGCCGGTGTATTGTATGACGAATAATGCGGTACCGAAGCATGTGGCATAAGAATGTGATGGAAGAATGCTGTCTTCTACAGCGTCATTACCTGGTATGTCTTCGTAAATAGATAAAACAGGGGATAGTGAAGGGTACTCCGCATTAAAAACAAGTTCTATGCGATAAAAAACCTTGTGATCATTATAGCCTGAAACAGCATCACTCTCAAAAAGGTCGATGTTCAGCACCCCTGCAACCATTACCAGCAGCAGAAAACTGTTGGCAAATGAAGTTGTATCTGTTTTAAAGCACGTGCGCATACTCATAATTGGTCTTAGGTCGTCGATCTTAGGCAACGACAGAATAAATCAAAATTCCAGGCCTTAAGGAAATTTCTTACTCAGGCTGAATCCTTCAATGATCTTACCAGGTTGGTAGTTAAATGGAAATCGTAGCAAATTGGCAGTCGGCGTCCTTCACCTGACCGAAATATCTGTCAAAACTGAACTGGAATTGACCTTCATGACAGAAGGGTTGTCGGGTTTACGTTTTGTGAGTCGGCTATTGTTTTTGATGTGTCGCTATCACATGACGCACAACCTTCGCATAAAAGGCGTGCAGTCCTGCAATAGTCAGAGTTCTTCTCAACTAAATATTCTGATCTTTGCTCTTACTTCTTATAAAGTCGATAAAATCTACCCTGATCAGTAACCGCATACAACGCTCCATCGTTTCCTTCGGTAATATCGCGGAAACGTTGTTCGACTTCTGTCAGCAATCTTTCTTCACCTACAACTTTGTTGTTTTCAATGATGAGGCGACATATGTGCATGCCGCTAAGGGAGGAAATGAAAAGATTGTTTTTCCATTCGGGAATGCTGTCGCTGCTATAGAAGGTCATTCCGCTGGGTGAGATAACCGGATCCCAATAATAAACAGGTTGTTCAAGGCCACTTTGATGTTGAATAGAATCGCCGACCTTCTTGCCTGAATATTCAATACCATATGTGATCGTTGGCCAGCCGTAGTTTTTCCCAGGCTCTATCCGGTTAAGTTCATCACCACCCCTCGGACCAAACTCGGCTTCCCAGAGATCTCCCGTCACAGGATGAAAAGCAATACTCTGCACGTTGCGATGGCCATAAGAATATAGCTCCGGTCTTGCACCAGCCTTCCCTTCAAAGGGATTACCAGCGACCGGTTTTCCATCAGAGTTTAT
>JBBEBN010000391.1:0-10449 GCA_040882305.1 Cyclobacteriaceae bacterium | reverse complement strand
TATATTTCAACCTCTGATCGACTTCCTGGACTAATATAGCTAACAAGCAGGAAGATGATAATGATCTCATGGATACGCGTATTTTAACAATTAAGCACTATACTTTGCCCAAAAAAGAAGATGAAAACCAAAAGGACGAAAATAAAAACCTACAGCTTTGAGCAAGTCAAAGACGAAATGATTGGCAAAGAAGGGACGGCTGCAAGAGATGCATATGAATTTGAATTAAATCTTGAGTTGTTGGGTGGAATGATCCGAAAGGCGCGTCAGCAAAGAAAACTGACCCAGGAGCAACTTGGTGAATTAGTTGGAGTACAGAAAGCGCAGATTTCAAAACTGGAGAAGAATGCCAGCAATGTAACAGTGGAAACGATCTTAAAAGTATTTAATGCATTGAAGGCAAAAGTTAATTTTAAAGTAGAACTGCTGAACAAACGCATTACTGTGTCGTAAACATCCATCTACAACCCTGCAAAAAACCATGGCCGGATATCCGGCAATAGTGAATCAACGACCTATTGCTTAAATTGATATCATAAACCCCCGCCAGCATGAGCCACAAAGTCATCGTCGTCGCACTCTTCTTCCTTTGTGCCGGATTGAACACCCTCAACGCCCAGGAAGCGCCCGCCCCCAATGGCAAGTTCGCAACCGTTAAAGGTCTGAAACTTTACTATGAAGAATCCGGAAAGGGAACGCCTTTGATCCTCCTTCACGGCTTCTCGGGGAGTGCTTCCGCGTGGAAAGTGTTTGTTCCTGAGTATGAAAAACATTACCGCGTCATCGCGGTGGACCTGCCCGGCCACGGAAGGTCGGACTACATGGACACGACCCGGGTCTACCTGCACAAACGGGCGGCGGAATACATTCTTGGACTCATCGACCACTTAAAACTGGATTCGGTCTACGTGATAGGGCATAGCTCCGGAGGCTTTATCAGCACGTACATGGCTACCCTCAGGCCAGAGGTGGTCAGGAGGATCATTGTCGTCGACGGGCAGGTTTACTACTCAAAACAGACCCGCGAGATCATTGCAAACTGCTGCGGAAGCCCGCCCGGACAACCCCTGATCAACAGGCATGGGAATGAAAAAGCGATCCTCCTGCGGAAACAGTTTTATCATTTCAGGTTACTCCATGGCGATCCATCCTTTACTCCGGATGTGCTGGCTTCCATAAAGGCCAGGGCATTCATCATCCACGGCGACAATGATCAGATCGCGCCCCTGTTCAATGCGTTGGAGATGTACAACAATATTCCGAAATCGCATTTATGGGTGGTCCCTAACGGTGGACATTCGCCCTCTTCCGACCCAAATAATCATCCTGAATATCTCAGGCGGACGCTCGAGTTTTTAGACGGAGCCTGGGATAAGAAATGATTTCATCCGCGCATGATAAATATCTGGCTCGTTGGAAATAATCGTCATCAGTTGCCCGCAGTTGGTGCAGTACAGTCGAGCGGGCGTACCGGTTTGAAGTGGCGATTATTTCCATTGACTGGATCGTCATGATCGCGGGAGGGATCTTGCTGGCGCGCGTCTTTAAACGGTCCGTCGATCAACCCGTGCGTTGAATTTCAAATTTAAAGCGATACCTTCAAGATTGATAACTTGAGGACAGCGTAAAATTGCTGGCGCAGCACCAGGTTTACCAGGAAATCCTCAGCTAATATCGGGCAAATAGAGGGGGATGAAAAGGAAAGGTTAAATTTATGGAACCATGAACACCGCATTTCTTTTCGGGTCTTTTTCATTCCTCGCCGCTGCCTCGATCTACCTCCTTATTAAGATGCGGATCCAATACATCGTTTATTCGGTGGTGATCGCGTTATGTCTTTTGCAGCTCGCCGGAGCGTTCTTTAAGATCATGCAGTGGACGGGCGGGGATGAGTTGTTGATCTTTGGTTTTGCAGGGACTATTTTGGGTGCGGGACTTCTGATCTGGAAGTCCATCAGGAACCAGGGCAAACAGATCCTGTTTAACAAGCTGATAGTTGGCCTCATGCTCCTTTTGCAGCTCGCCCTTGCCTTGTTCACCCAGGCCCGGGAGCTCGGCGGGCTATTGAACTATCCTGTAACGGCGTTTATTGCAACAGTCCTCATCAACGATCAGTCTGAACACGAGGGCGAAAAGAACATGATGATCGTGTTTTTGTTGCAGGCGGTTTTCTATATTGTCATTGAGCTGCTGAAGTCTTTTTGAATGGATTGTTTGTGTCGCGATGGCGGATTTTTGTCCAATCTTTTGGCAACTGTCAACCTTTATTGTCACTGCAACTAAATCACCACTTATCCATCCCCAACAACTTCTTTCCAAGGGGTGATAATTCGGCAGCGCCGTACTTTGTCTGCTCCCAACCGCGGGGGTCTCCTGGAAACGCGTAGCCCTCGGGTGGCCTTCTTTCTTTCCAGGAAGAGATCCGCCACTGGCGCAAGGGCTCATTGTCTTCCTCTGCGGGCATCATGGAGATGTATTGGGCAATGCGCACTTTGTTCCCGCTTCCGTTCGCCCGGATACCATGGGGCAAAAGGCTGTTGAACACAAGCAGGTCCCCTGCCTTCATTTTTACTTTTACAATATCAAAATCCGATACGTCGGGCTTGAAGTGATCGCGGTCTTCGGGTTGGGTCACCTTCCAGGCGTCATATGTTCTGTAAAGTTCAGGAACACACTGGAAGCCGCCCATGTTCTCATCGTCCTGGTCGGCAAGTGCCAATACACCCTGCACGTTTTGTGGTCTTGTTTCCGGATCGTAGTCCCAGTGAATGAAAGCCTTGTACTCAAACCCCGGACGGATGGGGAAATTCAGGTTTGCCCTGTCGATGGTCACCCAAAGTTTTTCCGTTCCCCAGATGTCGGTAAACACCTCATGTACTTTGGGATGCTGACGATTGTCCCAGAGGTATTGGTGGTTGTAAACTTCCACCATGCCGGTGTTGGTGAGCTCTATCATTTTCATTTCCGCGCGCGGCGGCGCGTACCACGTCGCCGGATCGTGCGGATCTTTCTCTTCAAACTCCCACAGAAAATCTGCGAGCCGTTGCACCTGCTCTTTGGGTACGACATTGCTGATGACGATGAATCCATTTTTTATCCAGAATTGCCAGTCTTTCTCACTCAAAACCCTCAGGGGTTTGCCGTTGCTGCGGTCATTCAACCTGACCCTGCTGGACTTTGCCGTGGAGGGATTGCCAGGAATATCCTGATGGGCATTGGAAGGTGCCATGGTGGGAGCCATTGTAGGTGCCATCGTTTGCTTTGCCATATAACAGTGTTTAATGGTGATGAAGATACCAAAGTTATCGGTGTTCTCCACGTTCAACTTTGCAATAACTGGCATTGTCCCGCCTGAAGATCCGGATTTTCCTTGTTACATTCGCAGACTATATCTGCGGCGAATGAACGGATGACGGGTTAAGATCGCTTCAAACATAGCCCCTTTCGCATGAAGTATACCATGGCAGTGATCGCCTTGCTGACCTTCCATCACAAACTGTGTGAGCAGGAAGCCCTGAGATCCCTACATTCAAAGGGAAAAAAGTTTCAACGGAAGGACACATCCCCTGAAGAAGAGTCACAAATCCTTCGATAGGTAAAATGGTATCCTATTTTGGACATCATAACAGAAATGAAAAAGTTACGGATACCTGCGCGGCAGCCGAAACTTCAAACTTTTCAAACTTTTTAGACTTTTTAAACATTTTCCCCCCATTTCCTCCTATACTTATAGACCGATTTCCCTTATCCATGAAGAACTCTTTTGCCTTTTTTCTTTTCTCCGTTCTGGTGAGCACGCTTACAGGTTGTTCCGATCCCGAACAGGAAATTACGGGGCTCACCGAAGAGCAGCGCAGGAAGATGCAGTCCGATGTCATCAACCGGTTCCACGCGGTGATCAAGTATTCGGAAGCGGGTGAACTGGAAAATGTATTAGACCACTTTGATCCATCCGCTCCCGGAATTTATATCGATGGCCTTACACGTTACGCTTCCCTCGATGATATGATTTTGAATTACCGCGCCACGTGGAAAATCGCGAAACAGGATTATGGGATCCCGGAAACAAAGATCTTTGTGCTTTCCCCCGTGTACGTGCTCGTCACTTCAAGTTCCACCATCACGACGACAAACAGGGATGGCACTGCCTTTCAGCCACGCTTGTGGTCGCTCAGTACGCTTTGGATCCTCAAAGACGGCCAGTGGCTCATTCACTCCTTCCATCAAAATTCAGGAGAGCTGAAACCGGTGGAGGTGGATGTAGTTCCGCCAGCATAAGCCGGGACCTGGTGGCTCCTCAAAAAAAGACCGTGGCGAAACCAACTCACCCGTTAAACAGACTCATCGTTTTCTCCGCGCCGATCGTACAGAAGGACAAGATCATTTCGTTCGCTTTTTTCATCATCGGCGGCAATGCGTCAAATTCTTCCCTCGTGAAATTGCTCAGCACGAAATCCACCTGTTGTCCTTTACCGTAATCGCTGCCGATGCCGAAGCGCAGCCTTGGGTAGGTTTGGTCGCCGAGGGTTTCTTCAATGTTCTTCAGGCCGTTGTGGCCTGCGGCGCTTCCTTTCGTCCGCATGCGCAGTGTTCCGAACGGCAGGGCTACGTCGTCGACCACGACGAGAAGGTTCTCTCTGGGAACAGCAAGTGCTTGTAACCAGTAGGCTATTGCCTTGCCGCTGAGATTCATATACGTCGAAGGTTTGATGAGGTGAATGCTGCGGCCCTTGAATTTGAAATCCGCCTTGTCGGCGAGACGGGCTGTGGCAAAGTCCACCTTCTGCCGGTCCGCGAGCTGATCGAGCGCGAGGAACCCGATGTTGTGGCGCGTCAGTTCATACTCCGCGCCTATGTTGCCCAGGCCTGCGATGAGGTATTTCATTCTTTTGGCTTTTAGCCGTGGCACGCTATGGCGGTCAAGGCAAAAAAAATCCCGGCTTTGAGGGACGGGATTTTTTTATGAATCAATATCACCTTACTTCTTCCCTCCCTCTTTCTTCGGGGCGTCGCCTTTCTTGGCTTCAGGCGCAGGAGTACCGGCGGCAGGAGCAGCAGCACCAGAGGCGCCGGCAGCAGGAGCAGCGGCGGCACCTTCAACGGGAGCGGTAGCAGCGGCAGCGGCAGCGTCGGCTTCTTCAAGAAGCTTGGCGGCACGCGGCACTTCCACCACTGCAATAGAAGCGTGCTGGGGATCCATGAATACCAGATTTTCCATCTTCATATCGGATACTTTGATGGCATGGTGAAAATCCAGCTCGTTAACATCCACGTCGATGTGGTCAGGAAGGTCCTTCGGAAAAGCGTATACCTTCAGCGCAGCCCGCTTGCGAACAAGCGCCCCGCCCTTTGCCACACCGGGAGCTTCGCCCACCAGACGGATGGGAATATTCATCTTTACTTTTTTGTCCTCGGTGATTCTCAGGAAATCGGCGTGCAGGATGATCTCACTCACGGGGTGAAACTGCACTTCCTGCAGAATAGCCTGGCATTCTTCTCCCTCAATATTGAGGTGCACAAAGTGTGCTTCGTTGGTGTAGACCACCTCGCGGAACAAAATCATTGGGGAATAGAAATGGATCTGTTCACTTCCACCGTACAGCACACAGGGCACAAGACCGTCGTCTCTTAATTTTTGCGAACCTGCCTTGCCGAGATTTGCTCTTCGATACCCTATAATCTCAACAGTTTTCATAGTTATTTATATTTAGTTTAATTGTTACGTATTTAACGTGAATCGTGAATCGTGAGTCGTGAATGAGTGTCTGCGTTTATTTTTGCTTTTCATTTTCATCTTGAGTCCCTTTACTGCCTAAAACTTCTCTCCGTAGGAGTCCCATGGACAGACTTCTCTCCGTAGGAGTCCCATGGACAAACCTTTCAACCCTTCAAACCTTTCAACCTTTCAAACCTTTCAGACCATTCAACCATCAACCTTTCAGACCTTTCAACCCTTCAAACCTTTCAGACCTTTCGACCTTTTCAACCCTTTCAAATCCACCACTACAACTTAATGAACAGCGAACTGATAGACTCATTATCATGTATCTTCCTGATCGCTTTGGCGAACAGGTCGGATACGGACAGCACTTTTATTTTACCTGATCCATTCCTCAGGGGAATGGTATCGGTCACTACCATTTCCAACAGCGCTGAAGTTTCAATTTTGTCGTACGCGGTTCCCGAAAGCACGGCGTGTGTACAGACTGCGCGCACGGATTTCGCACCGTTTTCCTGTATCAGGGCCGCGGCCTTGCAGATGGTTCCGGCCGTATCGACCAGGTCATCCACGAGGATCACGTCCATTCCTTCCACTTCACCGATCAGGCGCATCGACTGGATCTTGTTGGCTTCCCTGCGGTACTTATCGCACACGGCCAGGTCGGCATTGAAGAATTTCGCAAAGTTGCGCGCCCTCTTGATGCCCCCGACGTCTGGTGATGCAAACATGATGTCCTTCAAACCCAGCGACTTGAGGTAGGGGACAAATATGTAAGAACCATCCAGGTGGTCCACGGGTATGTCAAAGAATCCCTGGATCTGGTCGGCGTGCAGATCGCAGGCCATGATCCTGTCAGCGCCTGCCGCTGACAATAAATTCGCGATCATTTTCGCAGCAATGGATACCCGCGGCTTGTCCTTGCGGTCCTGACGCGCATATCCAAAATAGGGTATGACCACGTTTACGTTATGCGAACTCGCCCGTTTTGCCGCATCCACCATGAGTAAAAGCTCGAGAAGATTATCCGCTGGCGCAAACGTTGACTGAATGATAAATACATCATGTCCGCGCACCGATTCAGCAAGGAAAGGCGACATTTCGCCGTCGCTGAATTGCTGGTAATTCACCTCTCCCAGCGGTTCACCGTAAGCATCGGCAATCCTTTCCGACAAATATCTTGTGGCCCGGCCACTGAAGAGCTTTACTGACATTGCTGTTGCTAAATGGTTTTCTAATATGAAATATGACCCATCCGGATCATTCCAATTTCAATTAAAAATCCCGTCCTGTGGCGCGAACGGGATTTTTTGGGTTGTCCCACCAGGGCTCGAACCTGGACTTTCCTGAATCAAAATCAGGCGTGTTGCCAGTTACACCATGGGACAATTTGCTGCAAAGACCAAATCCCTCAAAAACCCTTGCCAGCGTCCTCCCTACGGAAGATTTTTCCGGCAAAAACAGGCTGAAACGCCTGAATTTGGGTCTGCAAAGGTAGAATTATTTTTTTAAAATGGTAAGGCCCGGGAATAAAACGGGGAAAAATTACCGGATTTTCACATCTCGGCAGGATCCTCGGCAAGATTGCCGCCTTCGAGAAATCCTTCCGCCCAGAAGCGATATTTATCCAGGATGGAGATCACCGCGTTACGCAAATGCCTCGAATTGTTGAAATCGATGCTCCCGTACATGGTGGTGGCATAGCCCTGCCAGATGGACCGGTTCTGCCGGCGATCGTAAAACTGGATCAGCAGCGTGCCGGTCTTCAGATTGAATTTCTGAGGATCATAATTTATGTCCTCTTTTTGGTTGCGAACCCATTCCTCAATATCCGGCTGGTTGTAACCATTGAATTTCAAACTGTCTGCAAACATTTTGAAACCGATGATGAGATGGGGTTTGTTCGCAACTTGCCGGTATCCGAGAAATTTCATCCTCGCAATAACGGATCTTTCAATAAGATCATTCACCATCGTTGTATCATTCAGTCCCGCGGGCTTCATAATATCAAACGTGCGATATTTCTTGAAATTCCCTTTATAGCTGTAGTCGTACTCAACCGGGAGTTCTTTATAGCCTAAACACGATGCCAGCAAGGCCAAAAGCAACAGGGGTGTAAACAATTTCTTCATAGGCCAGTCAATTCTTTAAATCTCGATTTGAATATAACGTAAAAATTCAATACCAACGAGCGCTATGGCGGAAACCTTTTTTTAAGATGCTTTAACTCGGGGTCGGAAGTTTGATTTTCGGGCTCTTTTCGCGAAAGAGACCGGGCCCAATCCCGGGGGCACGCACGCACATTAGATAAGTCCCCCAAAAAATCACTGGAAAAAGCAGGAATTTTGCAGATCCCGAATTGCAGATTTGTGCCGTGGCCATGCCTGTGGCATCAACGGCCTGCTGTCAACTTCTCAGAGACCCACACTCTGGCATTAAAGAACGCCTCTGCCCACGGCGAAACTTCATCATTCTTCCTCTCAGCGGGATAATAGGGCCAGTTCCAGGAAAAGAGGGAGCGCTCGATGTGCGGCATGATGGCCAGGTGACGCCCGTCTTTAGAGGAGAGGGCCGCAGTGGAATGGGTCGACCCGGAAGGCGTGCCCGGATAACCTTCGTGCGAATAACGCGCGGCAATGATGTACTGGCCCTGATCATGAGGAAGATCAAAACGCCCTTCGCCATGCGCCACCCATACCCCCAGTCTTGAGCCTGCCATTGACTGAAGCATGACAGAATTGTTTTCAGGAATGGTGACGTTCACGAAGATAGACTCAAACTTGCCCGAGGCATTGTGGTGCATTTTAGGATGGTCTTTCCATTCGGGATAAACGAGTCCCAGTTCCATCATGAGCTGGCACCCGTTGCATACGCCCAGGCTAAGGGTATCGGGTCTTTTGTAGAAATTGTCCAGCGCCTCCTTTGCTTTGGGATTGTACAGGAAGGCGCCCGCCCATCCTTTGGCGGATCCCAGCACGTCGGAGTTGGAGAAACCTCCCACAAATACGATAAGGTTTATTTCTGAAAGGTCCTCGCGACCTGAAACAAGGTCGGTCATGTGAACATCCTTCACATCGAAGCCCGAGAGGTAAAGTGAATAGGCCATTTCGCGGTCGCCGTTCACACCTTTTTCGCGGATGATGGCCGCGCGCAGGCCGCCGGGTTTCCTGCGACGGGGATCGATGCCGTAGGTTTTATATTTTCCGTCAAACGATGCCGGGAAAATATATTCCAGTTTCTGGTGTTTGTAATTATTAAAGCGCTCCTCTGCGTGCAGCTTCGGACGTTGTTTGCTGTCGAGCAGGAAGGAAGTCCTGAACCAGGTGTCGCGCAGGGCATCGATGTCGAGTACCTGCTCACCTGCGTTGCTTGCGATCCGCAATTTCCTTTTTGCGGATACCTCACCCAGCACGGTGACATCCACATTTGCTTTTGAGAAAATATCCTTCACGGCGCGTTCGTCGCCCACCTGGAGAATAACGCCCGGGTTTTCGCTGAACAGGATCCTGATAACGTCGTCGTTCCAGTGGGTGAGGTTAATATCCATTCCGATAGCGGGAACGGAGAAGGTCATCTCCAGCAGGGCGGTGATCATTCCACCTTCGGAAATATCGTGCCCTGCGAGTACGAGGTTTTCTTTGATCAGTTTTTGTACGGCGTTGAAGGCGCGGCCGAAGTACAGGTCGTCTTTTACCGTGGGAACTTCGTTGCCAAGCAGGTTGAGCACCTGGGCAAAGCTGCTTCCGCCGAGTTTGAAGGTGTCTTTCGAGAAGTCGACGTACACGATCTTGCTTCCGGCGATGGGTGCCAGCGCGGGCGTAATGGTTTTTCTGATGTCTTCCGCTTCCGCTGCGGCGGAAATGATGACGGTGCCCGGGGCGATCACCACCTCGCCGCCGGGGTATTTCTGTGTCATCGACAGCGAATCCTTTCCCGTGGGGATGTTGATGCCGAGGGCGATGGCAAATTCGCTGACGGCTTTGACTGCTTCGTACAGGCGCGCATCTTCCCCTTTGTTCTTCGAGGGCCACATCCAGTTGGCGCTGAGGGAGACGCCTTTCAGTTCGTGTGTGAGCGGCGCCCACACCATGTTCGTCAACGCTTCGGCTATTGCCAGTTTGCTTCCCGCCACGGGATCGACCAGCGCCGCGCCCGGCGCATGGCCGATGGAGGTAGCCACGCCCTTGTGGCTGCGCAAATCCAGCGCCATGACGCCGACGTTGTTGAGCGGTAACTGTATGGGACCACACGTTTGCTGCGTGGCGACTTTTCCGGAAACGGAGCGGTCGACTTTATTGGTGAGCCAGTCTTTACAGGCCACCGCTTCCAGTTGCAATACCTGCTCGATGTAGTACTGAAACCTGGAATGATCGTATTGAACGGCTGAATATTGAACGGCAAGGGTATTGTCCCGCATCACCGTTTTCGGGGAAGATCCGAAGATGTGGTTCACTTCCAGCGCGATGGGTTTGCGCCCCTGGCCTGCTCTTTTGAATTCGAGTTTGTGGTCGCCGGTAGCTTCGCCCACGACATAAAACGGGGCCCGCTCTCTTTCTGAAATGCGCTTCAGCATTTCGAGGTTTTCTTTTTTGATCCCGAGTCCCATGCGCTCCTGAGACTCGTTGCTGATGATCTCTTTGTCGGAGAGGGTAGGGTCTCCGATGGGAAGTTTGTCGAGTTCGATGGTGCCGCCAGTTTCTTCCAGCAATTCCGCAAGTATTGAATGATAT